>JACORW010000021.1 GCA_016179185.1 Gammaproteobacteria bacterium
CCCGTGCCATGGGTGAGGTGTTCCAGTCCCTCCGGCTGGCACTGGAACTGGTGCTCTCCGCCGACCCGGATCTGGCGGAGATTGTCCTGCTTTCGCTGGGGATCAGCACCAGCGCCGTGCTGCTGGCTGCCCTCGTTGCATTGCCGCTGGGCGCGGCGCTGGCGGTCAGCCGCTTCCCCGGGCAACGCGTCATCGTCGTTTTGCTGAACGCGCTGATGGGCCTGCCGCCGGTGGTGGTCGGGCTCGTGGTCTATCTGCTGCTGTCCCGTTCCGGACCGTTCGGGGAATGGGGACTGCTGTTCACGCCCGCGGCGATGGTCATGGCCCAGACCATCCTCGTGATACCGATCATCTGCGCCCTGTCGCGGCAGACCGTGGAAGACTTGTGGGGCGAGTATTCCGAGCAATTGCGTTCCCTCGGGGCGGGGCGCCTCGCCATTGTTCTGACGCTGCTGTGGGAGGGACGTTTCAGCCTGCTGACGGCCATCCTGGCAGGGTTCGGCCGGGCTGTGGCGGAGGTCGGCGCGGTGCTGATGGTGGGCGGCAACATCGCCCATTACACGCGCGTCATGACCACAACCATTGCGCTGGAGACCGCCCGCGGCGATCTGACGCTGGCGCTGGCGCTGGGGATCATCCTGATCTCCGTCGTGCTGGTGATCAATGCCGGGGCGTACCTGAGCCGTGAATATGCGCAGCGCGCCGGCAAGTGACACGGGTGGCGCTGCGGGCGCGGACTTCACGTCCGCCGCGGATCCGGTGACCGGGATCCTGCCGCTCAAGCTGGAGAAAGTAGGCCTCGACCTTCCCGGCCATGTCAATGCATTGCGGGATGTATCACTGACCCTGGAGCGCGACGGCCTGTGTGTCGTGCTCGGTCCCAACGGGGCCGGCAAGACTTTGCTGCTCAAGATCTGCCATGGCCTGTTGCGCGCCGACCGCGGCTCGGTGCGCTGGTCCGGCGGAACCGGGGACGGAGTCCGCCGCGGACAGGCGATGGTGTTGCAACGCCCGGTGCTGTTGCGGCGCAGCGTGCGGGGAAACGTGGAGTATGCGCTGCGGCTTCAGGGCATTGGCGGCACGGAACGGATCCGTCGCAGCGGTTCCGCGCTGGCCCTCGCCAGGCTGGAACATGTCGCGCAACGTCCGGCCCGGTCCCTGTCCGGCGGGGAACAACAGCGTGTCGCGCTGGCCCGCGCCTGGGCAACGCAGCCCGAGGTCCTGTTTCTGGATGAACCCTCGACCCATCTGGATCCCATTGCCGCGCGGGACGTGGAACGAATGATCGCGGACATCCGCGCGGCCGGTACCACCATTGTCATGACCACCCACGATCTCGGACAGGCGCACCGCCTCGCGGACCGGATCCTGTTTCTGCATCGCGGGCGGCTGCTGGAACAACAGCCGGCCGCGGAATTCTTCCGCCGGCAGCAGAGCCCCGAGGCGCGCGCTTTTTTGCAGGGTGAATTGCTCGGGTGACCAATGCCTAAGTCTTGCCGACGAAACTTTCTTGATCATCGGGGGATACGAGGGACAGCCATGCAGCCTTTGCGAGGGGTTCTGCTGTTCGTCGCACTGGCGCTTTGTTGCGGTCCGGGCGCAGCCCACGCCGCGGACGCCGGCGCGTATATCACGCTGGCGTCAACAACTTCGACGCAGGCCTCGGGATTTTTCGACTATTTCCTGCCCGGATTCAGGGACAGGACCGGGATCGAAGTGCGCGTCATCGCGGTCGGCACGGGCCAGGCACTCAAGCTCGGCGAGAATGGCGATGCGGATGTGCTGCTGGTGCATGACCGGGCAGGGGAGATGAAATTCGTCAGGCAGGGGTACGGCGTGGACCGGCGCGAGGTGATGTACAACGATTTCATCCTGGTCGGCCCCCAATCGGACCCGGCCGGGATCGCCGGTTCAACGGATGCCGTGGACGCGGTCGGAACGATTGCGGCGGCCGGGGCCCCGTTCGTTTCCCGCGCAGATGACAGCGGCACGCATCGCGCCGAATTGCGGCTGTGGGACGAGGCGCGGGTAAACGTGCGCGCAGTCTCCGGCACCTGGTACAAGGAGCTCGGTGCCGGGATGGGCGCCACGCTGAACACGGCGGCCGGGCTGGGTGCGTACACCATGACGGATCGGGCCACGTGGCTGAGTTTCAGGAACCGCGCGGACCTTGTGCTGCACACGCAGGGCGACCGGCGCCTCTTCAACCAGTACGCGACGATCCTGGTGAATCCGGGGCGCCACAAGCACGTAAAGGCTGCCGAAGCACGGGCATTCATGGATTACCTGGTATCGGCGGAGGGACAACGGGCCATCGGCGCGTACCGGATCGGCGGCGAGGCACTTTTCTTCCCCAATGCTGGCGGGCGGCAGTAATCGCGCGGCGACAGTCGAAAATACAACCGGCCATGGAGATCCAGCTCGACCTCAACTGGCAACTGGGCCAGGGGCATCCTGAGCGCCTGGAATCGGAGTTGTTCGCGCTGCTCAGCACCATCAAGGAGCGCGGGTCATTGCAGGTGGCGGCGCGGGAGAACGGCGTGTCCTACCGCCACGCCTGGGGACTGATGCAAAAATGGAAAGCGCTGCTCGGGCAACCGTTGGCGCGTCTGGAGCGCGGCCGCGGTGCGACACTGACGCCCATGGGTGAAAAGTTGCTGTGGGGACAGCGTCGCATCAGCGCGCGCCTCGCGCCGGAGCTGGACAGCCTGGCGTCCGAACTGGCCACCGAACTGCACGGTCTGGTGCATCGCAGCCCGGTGCCGCCGCTGCGGATATTTGCCAGCCATGGCTTGGCGATGCCGCTGCTGCGTGACCTGCTGCAGTCCCGAACCGGCATCTGCGTGGACCTGCAGTTTCGCGGGAGTCTGGACAGCCTGCGCCTGTTCGGCGCCGGCAAATGCGACCTGGCCGGGTTCCACCTGCCCGAAGGCGCCTTGGGTGTGCGGCTCGCGCCGAAATTTACCCGCCTTCTGAATCCCCGCACCGATGAACTGATCAAGGTGGTACGCCGGCGTCAGGGTCTCGTTACCGCGGCCGGGAATCCCGTGAACATCGGCCGGGTGGAGGATCTGACGCGGGCCGGGGTCCGGTTCATCAACCGCCAGCCCGGCTCCGGCACACGGCTGTTGCTGGACCTGCTGCTGGAGGACGCCGGCATCGAGCCGCAGCGCATCCAGGGCTATGGCAATGAGGAGTTCACCCATCTCGCCGTGGCCGCCATGGTGGCATCCGGCGCCGCCGACGCCGGGATTGCCATTGAGCCCGCCGCGCGCCAGTTCGGACTCCATTTCCAGCCGGTCGCAGACGAGGGCTACTGGCTGGCGGGACGCCGGACGGAACGGGGCGGGGTGGCGCAAGCGGAACTGCTGACAGTGCTCCGCAGCCCGGAATTTCGCCGCGCCGTGTCGGATCTGCAAGGCTACGATGCCGGACCCGCGGGTGAATTGCATTCCATAAGTGAGGTTTTTCCACCACAATCCGGCGCCGCCCGTCCTCCCCGCCGGCCCTGACCTTCCCATGGGGTCTGACCCCGGGTTTCCAGGGTCAGTCCCCGGATCGGGGCTGCTGGTAATGCCGGCATAGACCGTGTAAGTTACCCATCCCTTTGAATGCACGGGCTTTTATGCAAAAGCGCCTGTATATCAAGACCTTCGGATGCCAGATGAATGAGTATGACTCCGGCAAGATGCGCGCCGTGCTGGAGGCGTCCCATGGCATGGCCGTGACGGATGACCCGGCCGCGGCCGATGTGCTGCTGTTCAATACCTGTTCCATCCGCGAGAAGGCGACCGACAAGCTGTTTTCCGAATTGGGCCGCTGGCGTGCCCATAAAGAGCGCAATCCGGGGATGGTGATAGGCGTCGGCGGCTGTGTCGCGAGCCAGGAGGGAGCGGCGATCCTCGCGCGCGCACCGTTCGTGGACCTGGTGTTCGGGCCACAGACGTTGCACCGGCTTCCGGCCATGTATGAACAGGTGCTGCGGGACGGCAAACCCCAGGTGGATGTCTCCTTTCCCGAAATCGAAAAATTCGACCGGCTGCCTGAACCCCGTGCCGAGGGTCCGACGGCATTCGTTTCCGTGATGGAGGGGTGCAGCAGGTACTGCACGTTTTGCGTTGTCCCCTACACCCGCGGCGAGGAGGTCAGCCGCCCGCTGGACGATGTCCTCACGGAGATCCAGCAACTGGCGGGCCAGGGCGTGCGGGAAGTCACCCTCCTGGGGCAAAACGTCAACGCCTACCGGGGCGCCCGCCATGAGGGAGGATGCGCGGACCTCGCGCGGCTCATTGATCTGGTCGCCGCCATGGAAGGCATCGAACGCATACGTTACACAACCTCGCATCCCGTGGAATTCTCCGATCGGCTCATTGCCGCCCATGGACGGGTCCGGAAACTGGCGGCGCACCTGCACCTGCCGGTGCAGTGCGGCTCGGATCGCATCCTCGGCCTGATGAAACGCGGCCACACCGCGCTCGAATACCGGGCAAAAATCCGCAAGGTGCGCAGGGCGCGGCCGGGTATCAGCATTACCTCGGACTTCATTGTCGGGTTTCCCGGCGAGACCGCAGCCGATTTCGAGCAGACCATGGACCTGATCCAGGACATCGGCTTCGATCATTCCTTCAGTTTCATATACAGCCCGCGGCCCGGAACCCCCGCGGCCTCATTTCCTGACGAGACGCCGCCGGAGGCGAAACTGGAGCGGTTGCATCGCCTGCAGGAACGGATCAATGCCCAGGCTGCGGCCATCAGCGCCGGCATGGTGGGCCGGGTGGAGCGCGTCCTCGTCGAGGGCCCTTCCCGGCGCGATCCCGGAGAATTGTGCGGGCGGACGGAAAACAACCGCGTGATCAATTTCCCCCGGGACAGGCACGCGGCCGGGCAGTTCGTGGACCTGCTGGTCACCGAAGCGTTGTCCAATTCGCTCCGCGGCATTCAGGCCCGACGGCTGCGCCGGGCCGGCTGAGCCTTGGCCGCCGCGCGCGACAAGATCCATCCGGCCGCGGTCGAGGTGGAACTCGAGCCGGTCAGTCATGACCGGCTGGCAAACCTGTGCGGTCCGCTGGATGAGCACCTGCGCCAGATTGAACGCAATCTCGGTGTCGAGATCAACAATCGCGGCAACCGGTTCCGGGTCATAGGCACCGCCGGAATTGTGGACGTGGCGGGCCGGGCGTTGCGGGATCTGTACGCGGCCACGACTAACGACCTGCTGAACGCTGAAAAAGTGCATGCCCTGCTGGAATCGCTGCACACGGATACCGCCACGATCGAGGCCATCGCCTCTGAACGCACCATCCAGACCCGGCGCGGAAAGGTCCGGGGCCGCAGCCCGAACCAGCGGCTGTATCTGGAAAACATCCAGACCCATGGCATCAGTTTCGGCATCGGGCCCGCCGGAACCGGAAAGACCTACCTGGCGGTGGCCTGCGCCGTGGCAGCCCTGGAGCAGGATCGGGCGCGCCGCATCGTGCTGGTGCGTCCGGCGGTCGAGGCGGGAGAGAAGCTGGGATTTCTGCCCGGGGACATCGTGCAGAAAGTGGATCCCTATCTGCGCCCGCTGTATGACGCCCTGTACGAGATGCTCGGATTCGAGCCGGTCGCGAGCCTGATGGAACGCAGCGTCATCGAGGTGGCGCCGCTGGCGTTCATGCGCGGCCGGACGCTGAACGATTCCTTTGTGATCCTGGATGAGGCGCAGAACACCACCGTGGAGCAGATGAAGATGTTTCTCACACGCATCGGCTTCGGCTCGATCGCGGTGATAACTGGCGACATCACGCAGGTGGACCTCCCGCAGGGCCGGAGATCCGGCCTGCGGCATGTGATCGACGTCCTCAGCGAGGAGGAGGGGATCAGCTTCACATTTTTCACCGCCGCCGACGTAGTGCGCCATCCACTGGTTGCGCGGATCCTGAATGCATACGAACGGCATGAAAAGAAATCCGACTATCCGCGCGAAAAAGACTGAGCCGGTCATGATTGTGAATGTGCAGGTCGCAACCCGCGCCGGCAGGATCCCCGGCGCGCGCCGCATCCGCCGCTGGGCACGGGCTGCGTTGTCGGCCCGCAAGGCCGCTGCCGAGGTCACGGTGCGCATTGTCGGGGAGCGTGAAGGCCGGCTGCTGAATCAGCGCTGGCGCGGGCGGCCCAATGCCGCCAATGTCCTGTCGTTTCCCTCCGGAAATCCGCCATCGAACACGCGCACACTGGGAGACATCGCCGTGTGCGCCCCGGTGGTGGCCCGCGAAGCCAGGGCGCAGGGCAAGGTCCCCGCGGCGCATTGGGCGCATCTGGTCATTCACGGCGTGCTGCACCTGCTGGGCCATGCGCATGAACAGAGGCGTGACGCGGCGGCGATGGAGGCGCTGGAAATCCGCATCCTGGCCGGGCTCGGCTTTGCGAACCCCTACCAGGTTGCTGAAGAAGCCCCTCCCGGGCTTATTCACAACGCTGCGGCGGGAACATGACCGGCGAACGCGACACGGCTGAATTGTCGGGCTGGCTGCACCGGCTGCTGGGCCTGTTCTCCCGCGAACCCCAGGATCGGCAGGGGCTCATCGAGATCCTGCGCAATTCGGAGCACCGCAATCTGCTTGATCCGGACGTGCTGCTGATCCTGGAGGGGGCGCTGCATGTCTCGGACCTTCAGGTCCGCGACATCATGGTGCCGCGCGTGCGCATGGATATGGTGCAGGAAGATGCGACTCCGCAGGAGATTATCCGCGTCGTCGTGGAGTCCGGCCATTCCCGGTTTCCCGTGATCGGTAACGACGCCGGCGACGTGCTCGGCATCCTGCTGGCCAAGGACCTGCTGGCGTGCTTCAGCGACAAGGGCATTGAGAACTTCGACATCAAGGACGTGATGCGGCCGGCCGTTTTCATCCCGGAAAGCAAGCGGCTGAATATTCTGCTGCGCGAATTCCGCGCCTCGCGTACACACATGGCGGTGGTCGTGGACGAATACGGCGTGGCCGGAGTGGTCACGATTGAGGATGTCATCGAAGAGATCGTAGGCGACATCGCGGACGAGCATGATCTGGACGAGGAGGAAAAAATCCGGCAGCACGGGCCCAATCGCTACACGGTCCAGGCAATCACGCCGATCGCCGAGTTCAACGAGTTTTTCCGCACCAGCCTAGATGCCGAGGGATATGACACCATAGGCGGCCTGATCGTCAACGCGTTCGGCCACGTCCCGGCACGGGGCGAAAGAATCGAGTTGCACGGATTCAACGTGCGCATCCTGCGCGCCGACAAGCGCCGCGTGCTGCTGCTGCGTTTCGAGCGCGCGGAAAAACCCGAACCGGATGGATAACAACCCGGCGCAAAAGTCCGTCGCCCCCGGGCTTTTGCCTCGCGCTGCAGAACGCCTCGCCTCGGGCGGGCTTGGCCGCAGGATCCTGCCCGGCATTGCCGCCACCGGCGCCGGCGGTGCCTGCGCGCTGGCCTTCGCTCCTTATGAGTTGCATCCCCTGGCGCCGCTCGCGCTACTGGTGCTGTTCCGGCTTTGGAAAGCGGCAACCCGCGTCCAGGCATTCCGGCTCGGTTATCTGTTCGGGATCGGGCTGTTCGGCACCGGCGTCAGCTGGCTGCACATCAGCATCAATCTGTTTGGCGGCCTGGGGCTGCTCGCATCCGCAGGGGTTACCTTCATCCTGATAGCGTACCTCGCGCTGTTCCCCGCATTGGCCGGATATGCCGCACGTTTCGACCCGGCGCCCGCCCCGGTCTTGATCACGGTACTGGTCTGGCCGGCGATCTGGGTACTCACGGAATGGGCGCGCGCCTGGCTGCTCACGGGATTCCCGTGGCTGCTGCTTGGTTACAGCCAGACTGATTCGCCGCTCGGATCGCTGGCCCCGCTGGTCGGTGTGCTTGGCATCAGTTGGGCGACAGCCGTGACCGCCGGACTGCTGCTGATGTTCATTCATTCGGCGCACCGGGAGCGTACCCGGTGCGGTGCGGCCCTGCTCGTGCTGTTCGCAGGTTCCTGGCTGGTCGGAAGCGCGCAATGGGCCGGGAGCGCCGGCACAGTGCGCAGCGTGGCGCTGATCCAGGGCGCCGTACCATTGACGGTGAGATGGCGTCCGGAACTCCTGGCGCGGTCCGTTGACCGGTACGTGGGCCTGACCGGACCGCATTGGAAGAAAAATATCATTGTGTGGCCGGAAACCGCGATCCCCGCGTTTTCCCATCAGGTTCCCGAACTGCTGCGGCACCTGACCGCGGAGGCAATTCGCCACGGCAGCGACCTGTACGCCGGATTTCCTTCGCTGGAACCGGACAGCGGGCGCTATTTCAACGGCCTGCTGTTGCTGGGCGCCGAGCCGCAGGCATATAACAAGCGGCACCTGGTGCCGTTCGGCGAATTCACCCCGCTTGCGCCCCTGTTCCGCGGCTTTGCGGAACTCCTCGATATTCCACTGTCGAACTTCAGTCCCGGGCAGCAGGCGCAACCGCTGCTGCGCGGCAATCACGGACCGAGCGGCGTGTCCATTTGCTATGAGGACGCCTTCGGCGATGAAGTCATCGAGGCGCTGCCCGCGGCGGAATTTCTGATCAATGTCAGCAACGACGGCTGGTTTGGCGATTCGGCGGCGCCGCACCAGCACCTGCAAATGGCGCGCATGCGCGCGCGCGAAACCGGGCGCTATATGCTGCGTGCAACGAATTCAGGCGTCAGCGCGATCATCGCTCCGGACGGCAGCGTCGTCGCGAGGGGGCCCCAGTTCGAGCCCCATGTGCTTACCGGAACCATCACGCTGTTCACCGGGCTCACGCCCTATGCCAGGTTCGGAAACTGGCCGGTGATTCTGACTTCCGCCGCCGTCGTGTTCATCTTTGTTCTCGGACTCCGGACCAAAAAGGCGGAATCGGCCGGCTGGCCTGGTCGCTGAAAAACAGATCAGCCCGAGGCCCGCGGATCGGCGCATCCGTGGTGTGCGCGGCTCAAATCGTGCACGGCCTCGACCAGTGCGAAAACATTATCCGGGTCCGCCTGTGGCTGGATCCCGTGTCCCAGATTGAACACGTGTCCCGGCCCGGCGCCGTACCGCGCCAGCACCGCGGCGGCCTCCCGGCGCACGACTTCCGGCGCAGCCGTCAATACGCAGGGATCGAGATTGCCCTGCAGGGCCACGCGCTGTCCGATGCGCGCCCGGGCCGCCCCCAGATCGGCAGTCCAATCCACGCCCACCGCATCGCAGCCGCACGCGGCGATGTCCTCCAGACAGGCGCTCGCGCCCTTGCTGAACACGATCACCGGCGCCTCCACCCGTGCCTGACGCAGCCCGGCGATGATTTCTTTCATGTAGTGCAGTGAGAATTCGCGGTACCCCGCCGGGGTCAACACACCGCCCCAGGTGTCGAACAGCATCAGGACGTCGGCGCCCGCGGACGCCTGGGCTTGAAGATATCGCGCAATGCACCGTGCGAGCTTGCGCAGCAGGGCATGCAACAGCCCCGGGTCGCCGTACAGCATCCCCCTGGCATGGACGAATTCCCTGCCCGGCGCCCCTTCGATCATGTAGGTCGCCAGCGTCCACGGGCTGCCGGCAAAACCGATCAGCGGCAGGCGATCGTGCAGTTCGCGACGAATCAGCCGCATCGCGTCCATGACATAACGCAACTCCATCTCCGGATCGGGGTCCCCGAGGCGGTTCAGGTCCGCGATACTTCGGACGCTGCGTTCCAGTCGCGGTCCTTCATTTTCGATGATGGTCAGACCCATTCCCATGGCGTCCGGGATCGTGAGGATATCGGAGAACAGGATCGCGGCATCCAGATCAAAACGTCGCAACGGCTGCAGCGCCACTTCACAGGCCAGTTCCGGCGTCTTGCACAGCGCGAGAAAACTGCCGGCGCGCTCGCGCGTGGCGCGATACTCCGGCAGATAGCGCCCCGCCTGGCGCATGATCCAGATCGGTGTTGCATCAACCGGTTCGCGCCGCAATGCGCGCAGCAACCTGTGCTGTTTCATGGGTCTCCAGACGATCTTTCACGCCACCTGATTCGGGTCCGTTACGCGCTGATATTCGGCAATAGCGTAACGATCGGTCATGCCGGCGATGTAGTCGGCGACCAGTCGCGTGCGCCCGGCGACGTTACGGTCAGGGGCCAGCCCGGCAATCCGATCCTGAACATCGTGCGGGAGCAATAACTCATTCTCCATGAACAGGGCAAACAATGCCGTCACAATCCGTTCCGCCTTGTGGGACATGCGCTGTACGCGATAATGCCGGTACAGGTTCCGGCCCAGAAACCGTTTCAAGTCCAGGTGCTGATGTTGCATCCCGTCGCTCAGGGAGACAAGCGGGTGGCGCACTGCGCGAACGGAATCTATTGTTTCCGGATTGAATTCCAGTATGCGTTTCCGGCTGGTCGCCACCAGATCGGAAACGACCTGATTGATCATGCGCCGCACGAGCTCATGTACCAGCCGGCGCTCAGGAATGTCCGGCCACTGCCGGCGCACCAGCGCCAGCTGGTCGGCGAACAACGCGCATTCACCAAGCTGCTCCACGGTTATCAACCCGGAACGCAGGCCATCATCCACGTCATGATTGTTGTAGGCGATTTCATCGGCAAGATTCGCGACCTGCGCTTCCAGCCCGGGCTGACCGCCGTCCAGAAACCGCCTGCCCACTTCTCCGAGCGATTCGGCCCGGGCGCGCGGGCAGTGTTTCAGAATGCCTTCGCGCGTTTCAAACGTGAGATTCAGCCCGGGAAACGCGGCATAGCGTTCCTCGAGCAGATCCACGACGCGCAGCGACTGCAGGTTGTGCTCGAATCCGCCGTGGTCGGCATGCAGCGGTTGAGCGCGTCCTGGCCGGCATGCCCGAACGGCGTGTGGCCAAGGTCGTGCGCGAGGCAGATGGCCTCGGTGAGGTCCTCGTTCAGCCCGAGGGCGCGGGCCACGGTTCTTCCTATCTGGGCCACCTCAATGGAATGCGTCAGCCGCGTGCGGAACATATCGCCTTCGTGGTTGACGAACACCTGCGTCTTGTACTCCAGCCGCCGGAATGCGGACGAATGGATCACGCGATCGCGATCGCGCTGATACTGATCGCGGAATTCCGCCGCGGGCTCCGCATGGATCCGGCCGCGGGAGGTTTCAGAGCGGGCCGCATACGGCTGAAGCGCATTCATGAGGTTTCCGGAAGGCAGGCCGAGATTGCCGCCATGACATCCTCGTCGCTCGCGTTATCCTCCAGTGCGGCACTGCCGATGGCATCCAGCAGCACCAGCCGCAACCGGCCCGATCTGGATTTCTTGTCCACTCCCATGAACTCGCGCAGCCGCAGCGCCGAAATTCCCGGTGCAACGCGCGTCGGCAGTTCACAGCGTCGCAGCACGTCCGCAATCCGGGCCACGGCACCGGCGTCAATTCGTCCCAGCCGCACCGACAGTTCCGCGGCGATCATCATGCCGGCAGCCACCGCCTCGCCGTGCAGCCAGCCGCGGTAATCGAGCGCGGTCTCCATTGCATGTCCGAAGGTATGGCCGAAATTCAGCAGCGCGCGCGCACCAACCTCGGTTTCGTCCCCGGCTACGATTTGCGCCTTGATGCGGCAGCAGCGCTCAATGGCATGCGGCAGCGCATCGGCATTCAATGCCAGCAGTCGATCGATATTTTCCTCAAGCCAGCGGAAAAACCCGGCATCGCGGATCAGGCCGTACTTGATCATCTCCGCCATGCCCGCGCGCAATTCCCTGCGCGGCAGGGTTGCCAGCACCTCGGTGTCGGACAGGACCACGCGCGGCTGATGAAACGCGCCGATCATGTTCTTGCCCAGTTCGTGATTGACCGCCGTCTTTCCGCCGACGGAAGAATCTACCTGCGCCAGCAGCGTCGTGGGTATCTGGATGAAGGCGATACCACGCTGGTAACAGGCCGCGGCAAACCCGGCGATGTCGCCAATGACGCCTCCGCCCAGTGCGAAGATGCATGCGTCCCGACTGTACCGGTGCCGCAGCAATTCGGTGATGATCTGATTCATCACCGCCAGCGTCTTGTGCTGCTCGCCGTCCGGCAGCACCAGCGTGCGGACCTCCGAGCCGGTCAGCGCATCGCGGACGCGCGCCAGGTATAACGGGGCCACCGTCGAATTCGTCACCACGAGAGCCTGCGGTCCCGGCAGCCAGCGGGTAACGATGTCCGGCGCGGACAGGATGCCGGCGCCGATCAGGATCGGATAACTTCGCGGACCCAGGTCAACGATCACTTCGCGCATGGCAGCTGCAGCGCCCGGCAAATCAGATTCACGGAATGTGACACCGATCCCTCCCCGGTATCCACAATGCAGTCGGCCACCTCCTGGTAAAGGGATTCCCGCTGCGCCGCCAGTTCCCGGATCCGCAGCATGCGATCCCCGTCCTGCAACAACGGGCGTTTCTTGTCCCGGGCGGTGCGGCGGCCCAGCAGCTCCGGGGCGGCGCGCAGATATACCACCGTCCCGCTGTGCTTGAGCGCCGCGCGATTTTCCGGCAGCAGCACCGCTCCGCCGCCGGTCGCCAGCACAATACCGCGCATTTTCACCAGCTCCAGAAGCAATTTTGATTCCCTGGCCCTGAATCCGTCCTCTCCTTCTATGTCGAAGATTACTCCAATCTCGACGCCGGTCCGGCGCATCAGTTCCTCGTCGCAATCAATGAAATTCCGGCCAAGCCGGGATGCCAGGCGCCGGCCGACGGAGGACTTGCCGACGCCCATGGGGCCAACCAGGAAAATATTGTCGCCGTCGTGCATGGGAATAACCGGATACGCGTCGAACACCCTGCCATCGCACATCCCCGGTGGCAAGCCCGGCCGTGCCCCGGGCAAAAAAAAGCGCGGCAGTGCCGCGCTTCTTCAAAGGTCAGAAGGAACTCAGATGGCCAAATCTTCCCTGAGAATCTTGGGTGTCACGAAAATCAGCAGTTCAGTGCGCGATTTCTCCACGCGGTTCTTCTTGAACAGCAAGCCCACCACCGGCACATCGCTGAAGAACGGCACTCGATCGGTGGACTTCCGATCGACCTGGTTGAAGATCCCGCCGAGGACCACGGTTTCGCCGTCATCCACCAGTACCTGCGTGGTCACGGAACGCGTATTGATGGGCGGCGTGCCGAGCACGTCCGGCGCGCCACGGGTGTCCTGATTGACCACGAGATCCAGCAACACGCGATTGTCCGGCGTGATCTGCGGCGTGACGCGCAGCGACAGCACGGCCTTCTTGAACGACACCGACGTCGCGCCGCTGGATGTGGCCGACTGGTACGGGATCTCCACGCCGGACTCTATCGTCGCCTCGCTCTGGTTGGAGGTGATGACTTTGGGATTCGCGATCTCCTCGCCGCGGCCTTCGGCGAGCAGCGCCGACAGCTCCAATTGCAGCAGGTAGGTGCCAATCTTGCCGATTGCAAAGGCAAGCGAACTTGTCGCGCCGGGGACCGGCAGGTTCACCAGCAGACCGTCATCTCCGCCGACGTCCTGAAAGCCGGAGCCATTTTCCGCATCAATGACACCACCCCCCCGCGTACCCCCTGCTCCCCAGAATGTCTTGCCGAGCGCCAATCCAGCGGCCGAGGTCTCAGCCCTGGACGTTCCGAACTTGACGCCCAGGTCCTTCGTGAAGCTCTCATCGGCGTTCACGATGCGCGACTCGATCAGGACCTGCCGGATCGGGATATCCAGTTTCGACACCATGTCGCGGATAGCCTCCAGGCTGGCCGCGACGTCCTGGATGATGAGCGTGTTGGTGCGATCGTCAATGGAAACGTTCCCGCGTTCGGACAGCAGATTGTTCTCCTCGGATTGAATCAGTGCGGCCAGATCCGATGCCTTGGCATAATTGATCTGCACGAACTCGGTGCGCAACGGCGCCAGTTCCTCGACCTGTTTCTGCGATTCCAGTTCCAGCTTTTCGCGCGCGGCAATCTCTTCCTGCGGCGCAACCATCATGACGTTGCCGTCCTGCCGCATTCCCAGGCCGCGTGCGCGCAGGATGATGTCCAGGGCCTGGTCCCACGGGACATTTTTCAGGCGCAGCGTGACGTTGCCGCTCACCGTGTCGCTCGCCACAAGATTCAGCCCGGTAAAGTCGGCGATCAGCTGCAGAACGGCACGCACCTCGATGTCCTGGAAATTCAGGGACAGCCGCTCACCGGTGAAGCCGAATTTCTCCCTCTTCATTGCCTCCTGCTGGTCGGCGGTCAGCGGGCGCACCTCGATGGTGAATGTGTTGTCGGCCTGATACGCAAGATGGTCATATTGCTCCGTCGTCGTGCTGATCGTCATCCGGGTTCCGCCGGCGTGCGGTTTGGTGTCGATGATCTTGACCGGCGTGGCGAAGTCCACGACATCCAGCTTGCGATCCAGGTCCGGGGGCAGCGTCGCACCCATGAAATCAGCCACGATCTGGCCGGATTCCTGGCCGAGATTGACCCCCATGGACGGATCGGAAAGCGTAATCAGGATGCGTCCTTCGCCGTTGTCACCGCGGCGGAAATCTATGCTTTCAATGCTGCCGCCGGCACCCGCCGACTCCATGGGCATGGATCCTGCCGCTGCCGAAGCGCCCGCAACAGCCGTGCCGAGCGTAACGATGAGCGAATTGCCCTCAATCTCCATTTCATAGGACACGGGCCGGACCAGATTGATGACCACCCGGGTCCGCCCGCCGGACTCGACCGCCGCAAGACTGTGCGCCATGCCGATGCCGATGGACTGCGATTTTTCCGCCAGCTTCAGGCCGATACCGGGCAGATCGATGGCGATGCGCGCCGGATTATCGATGGTGAAATTGACCGGTTCTTCCTGCAGCGGTTCGGAAAAATCCAGTTTCAGCTGCACCCGGTCTCCCGGCAACGTCGAGTAGCTCGCGCCATCGAGTGTCGCCGCCTCGGCGGCGACAAACATCCCGGCGAACAGGAAGGCTGCCAGCACGCGTGCCGCAGTGCGCCCGTTCGATTCGCGTCCCGTTTGCTTCTGCAGAGAATTCTGCGTCGAGTAAGTCATGGCCTGTTCCCCAAGGAGGTTATTCAATTAAAGCAAGTGCGGCCGGGCGTTCTTCCCACCGGCCCTGAGTGTTCTGGACAATCTCGCGTAGTTCGATCTTGTCCTCGAATATGTTCACGATCTTCCCGATGTTGCGACCGATGTAATTGCCCACCTTGACCCGATGCACGACCCCGCTCGGGTCCTTGATAATTCCCCAGTTGTCGTCCGGATCGGCGATGGTCCCGACCATCCTGAGACTGTCCAGTTCAAACTGCTCCAGTTCCTCGCGGTTCCGGTTTTTTATTTCCTGCTCCAGTTCCTTGGTCAACCCGGACGTGCCCGCAATGTCTTTCGCATCCTGTTCGGTCTGAACGTAAAACGCCTGGAACGGATCGCGCGCGCCGGCGTCGGCGGCCTTGTACGCATACGCCTCATAGGGCCTGATTTCCGGAAGCGGATCAATGCGCCCGCCCGGCCGTTTCAGCACCTCATCCACGTATTGCTGCAGATCGCTTTTATCCTTGGAGACACACCCGCCCACCGCGATCAGCGCAAGCAGTGGCCAGAACAGGTGCATGGCTGCATGGTCCTTCATATCAGGACTCCTCCTCCAAAGCGCGATAGGTCTTGGCGGTCGCGGACATCGTCAGTGTCCCGCCGGCGGAGGCGCCCTTTCCCTTGTCAGCTCCCTTGCCCGCCTTGTTAATCGTCACGTCATGCGTCGTGACAATGCGCGGCAGCGCGGCTATGCCGCTGACGAACTGCCCGAACTGGTGATAATTGCCGGTGACCTTGAGACTGATGGGCAGTTCGGCATAGAACTCGGAAGTCTTCTCGGGCGAAGGCTGAAACAGGTCGAATTCCAGCCCGGCGGAGAGACCGGTCTGGGATATGTCAACGATCAGGCCCGCCACTTCGGTCTTGTTGGGAAGCTGGCGCAGCATGTCGCCGAAGGACTGCTGCATTTCCTTCATCTGCTCCTTCAGGGCATTCAGATTCGCGGATTTCTTCTGCTTTTCCTCGAACGCGGTTTTGAGTTCCGCCTCTTTCTTCTCGACGGTCTGAAATTCCGCTACCAGATTCTTGATGTGGAAGTTCCAGCCGCCAAAGATCAATCCGACGCACAGCACCGCGCCCGCAATCGCCTGCACGGGCAATGGCCACATTCCGGGATTGTTGGGGTCAAGATTCTTGAAATTGTCAGCGAAGCTCATGTGTCTTCTTCCCCTTCAGCCTTGGGCACCACCTGGCTGAATTTCAACGTGAACGTGCTGATCCGCAATCCGCTTTCGCTCCTGGCCTGGATGACATCCAATTGCGGTTTTTGCAGCCATTTGGAAGACTCAAGATTGCGCATGAACGTTGACACGCGCGCATTGGATTGAGCCTCGCCGATGATGGTGATCTTGTCGCCCTTCTGCGTAATCTGATTGACATTTACCCCCTCGGGCAGGCTCTCCACGAGCGCATCGAAGAATCGCACCACCAGCGGGCGATTGCGCTGCAGGCCTTCAATGGCCTTCATGCGCGCGATGAGCCGGTCACGCTCCTTGGTCAATGCCTCGATTTCCTTGATCTTCGCATCGAGTTTTACGGCTTCGGCCTCAAGGTATGCATTGCGATCCCGCTGCCGTTCGATGCGGGCGTTCTGATACAGGTGGAGACTGCCGACCGCCAGGGCCGCCACGGCCACGAACCCGAGCATGAGGAACCCGAACTCCTTCTGCTTTTCCTTGCGGAGTTCTTCGCGCCACGGCAGTAGATTTATGCGAGCCATCAGTCAAAACTCCTCAGCGCCAGCCCGCAGGAAACCATCAGCGACGGCGCGTCATTGGCCAGCAGCTGGGCCGGAACCCGGGATGACACGGACATGTTGGCAAATGGGTTGGCAATGGAAGTCGGCATGCCCACCTTGGCCTGGATGAGAGCGGCGATACCGTCAATGGACGCACATCCGCCGGCCAGTATCAGGTGATCGATATTGGAGATCTGGCTGGAAGAAAAGAAAAACTGCTGCGCGCGGCTGATCTGTTGCGCCACGCTGTCCTTGAACGGTTCCAGCACTTCGCTGGTGTAGTTTTCCGGGAGTCCGCCCTGCTTTTTGGCCAATCCCGCCTCTTCGTACGACAGTCCGTAACGGCGCTGGATTTCCTCGGTAAGCTGCGCGCCACCGAATTGCTGGTCGCGCGAGTACATGATCTTGAGTTTTTCCAGGACGCTGAACGTTGTTACCGAGGAGCCGATGTCTGCCACTGCAATGATCATGTCTTCGCCGCCGCCGAGCTGCTCGCGCGCGATCAGCTTGATCGTGCTCTCCAGGGCGAATGCTTCAATGTCTATGATCTTTGCGGTCAGGCCGCCGGCGCCAAGCGCATCGACGCGCCCGGCGACGTTGTCGCTGCGCGACGCCGCAAGCAGAACGTCAACCCGCTCCGGATTCGCGGCATTGGGTCCTATGACCTCGAAATCCATCGCGATTTCGTCCAGCGGAAAGGGAATGTACTGGTCGGCCTCTGCGGTGATCTGGGTTTCCATGTCCGCTTCCGACAACCCGGCGGGCATCTCTATGACCTTGGTAATCACGGCGGAACCGGCCACCGCGGCGGCGGCCGTATTTATCTTGGTTCCGGACTTGCGCACGGCGCGCCCAATGGCCTCGCCGACGGCGGCGGCATCAGTGATATTCTTGTCGGCGACGGAATTCGGCGGGAGTGGCTCGGCAGCGTAGCTTTCCACACGATATCTGCCCCCCGATCGCCCCAGTTCCACCAACTTAACTGCCGTCGCGCTGATGTCGACCCCCAGGACCGGAATTGATTTCTTTCCGAAAGGAAGCACGTTTTTTTCCTTTTGATGTGGGTGGTTATCTACCAATCTTCAAGATTACATTAACTTCAATCGAAATCTATAGTCAACGAAAATTTAAGAAACAGCCCTAACTTGATGCTTTTTAAAAAAATGTGCCTGAATTTGCAATTTATCCGCCCGGATCGCATATCTGGTATGGCGTTCGCGTAGACTACACAAGATGTTGCGCTTTCTAATCACAATGGCGGTAGCCGTGCTGATCCTGGCTGCGGCAGCGGCCACGGGGGTCGCCCTTTACGTCATACCCGGGCTTCCCAGTATCGCGTCTCTTCGTGACGTGCAATTGCAGGTACCGCTGCATATTTACACCGGGGACGGCTCCCTGATCGCGGAGTTCGGCGAAAAACGGCGCATCCCGGTTGCGATCGCGGACGTGCCGCCGCTGTTCGTGAATGCGTTCATTGCCGCGGAAGATGATCGGTTCTTCGATCACCCCGGCGTGGACTGGCAGGGGATCCTGCGGGCGGCGGTGAATCTCGCGCTGACCGGCGAAAAGACGCAGGGCGGCAGCACCATCACGATGCAGGTCGCCCGCAATTTTTTTCTGACACGCGAGAAGTCCTACCTGCGCAAGCTCAATGAAATATTTCTTGCCCTGAAGATTGAGCAGGAGCTCAACAAGGACGAGATCCTGGAGTTGTACCTGAACAAGATATATCTAGGGCAGCGGGCCTACGGCATTGGCGCCGCGGCGCAGGTCTATTACGGTGCCGACGTGGGTGCGCTCGATCTTGCGCAGATGGCGATGATTGCGGGCTTGCCCAAGGCCCCTTCCACCACAAACCCGATAAGCAACCTGCAACGTGCCCTGCAGCGCCGCGAATATGTGCTTGGACGGATGCTGGAACTCGGCTTTATCAGCAACGAGCAGTATCAGCAGGCCAGTTCCGCATCTTCGACCGCCAGTCTGCATGCCGCGCGTATCCCGGTGGAAGCGCCCTATGTGGCCGAGGCGGTGCGGCGGGAAATAATCGAGAAGTACGGCGAGCCCGCCTACGAAGCGGGCTACCGTGTGTTCACCACCATCAGGGATCGGCACCAGTCCGCGGCAAATTCCGCGCTGCGCTCGGCCTTGCTGAATTATGACGAGCGGCATGGATTCCGCGGCGCGGAACGTCATTTCGATCTGCACGCGGAGCAGAATGGACCGGAGCACTGGCCCGCGCTGCTTGAGGGGTTTGCACAAATCGCGGACCTGCGCCCGGCGCTGGTGACGGGCGTGATGGAAATGGCAGTGACCGCGATCCTGCCCGGCTCCGGGCAGATTGAGATCCCATGGACGAACCTGCAATGGGCGCGCAGGTACGTGTCGGAAAACCAGCGCGGCCCGGCGCCGAAGACGGCCGGCGAAATACTCCAGGCCGGCGACGTGATTCGCGTGCGGCCGGACGAAAATGGCGGTTGGCGCCTCAGTCAGCTGCCGGACGTCGAGGGCGCGCTGGTCTCGATGCGCCCGGATGACGGCGCCGTGTTTGCCCTCGTCGGCGGATTCGATTTCGCCCGCAGCAAGTTCGATCGCGCATTGCAGGCGCAACGGCAGCCCGGGTCCAGTTTCAAGCCGTTCATTTATTCCGCGGCGCTGGAATCCGGGTTCACGGCCGCAAGCATGGTGAACGACGCGCCGGTTGTGTTCGACGACGTGGGCCTGGAGGACGCGTGGCGGCCGGAGAATTACAGCGGCAAATATTACGGGCCGACGCGCCTGCGTGAGGCGCTGACCCATTCGCGAAATCTCGTGTCGATCCGGCTGCTGCATGCCATGGGTGTCGCGCCGGCGCTGGAGCACCTCGTGCGCTTTGGATTCGAGCCCGGGGCACTGCCCCACAGCCTGTCCCTGGCGCTGGGAAGCGGCACGCTGACGCCGTATCAGCTCGCAGCGGCATACTGCGTGTTCGCGAACGGCGGTTACCGCGTGCAACCCTATCTTGTGGAGCGCATTGAAACGCTGGACGGAAAAATTCTCTACCAGGCCGCTCCGCCGACCGTCTGCCGCGATTGTGTCGAACCTCCCGCGCCGCGCGCTGACTCCCCGACGGACACTGGCACCGGGGATTCGCCCGGCGCAGGCGGCGTAACGGCGCCGCAGCACGCCGCGGCCCCTGCCGCCGGGGCAGCGACCGCGCAACCCCCCGCCAGTCAACCGCTGACGCCGGGCGGCCTGCCGATCGCGGCACGCGCAATCAATGCCGAAAACATCTGGATCATGAATTCCATGACTCGGGACGTGATCCGGTCCGGAACCGGAAGGCGCGCGCTGGAATTGAATCGCCCGGATCTGTCCGGCAAGACCGGTACAACCAATGACCAGCGGGACGCATGGTTCGCCGGGTTCAACCCGTCCATCACGACCGTGACCTGGGTGGGATTCGACAAGTTTGCGCCTTTGGGGGGACTGGAGACCGGGGCCCGCGCCGCGCTGCCTATGTGGATTGATTTCATGCGCATCGCGCTGCAGGACGTGCCCGAGCAGATCCTGCCGCGGCCGCCGGGGCTGGTGAATGTACGCATCGATCCGCATACCGGCCAGATCGCCGGGGCCGGAAGCAGCGGGGCGATATTCGAAGTGTTCCGCGCCGGTACGGCACCGACGGAGACGTCCGGCAATACAGCCGTGGTGCCGGCCGAGGCCGGCGTGGACACGGAGGAACCCGCCGGACAACTGTTCTGATCCGGCAGGCGTTTCGCGGCACGAATGACAACAGCCACGCGCTCCGAGCGACGACTGCGCGCGGAAATCGCACAACTGGCCGCGAAACTCATCGCCAGCGAAGGCATTCCGGACTTTCTGACCGCGAAACGCAAGGCGGCGCTGCGCCTGGGGGTCAGATCCGACCGCTGCCTCCCCACCAACCGCGAGATCGAACACGCGTTGCAGGAGTACCAGCGCCTGTTTCAGTCGCAGTCACAGCCCGGGCACCTGCATGCACAGCGCACGACGGCCCTGCGCGCGATGGAGTTCCTGGCGCGCTTTCGGCCGCGGCTGGCGGGCGCGGTGCTGCACGGGACCGCGACCGAGTTCAGCGAAATCACGCTGCATCTGTACTGCAATGTCGCGGAGGAGGTGGCATGGTTTCTGGACGAGGCAGGGATAGCTTTCAAGCACACCGCGCGAACGATCAAGACCGGCGCGGACGAAACGCGCGAGTTTCCCGCCCTGTGTTTCACCGCCGCCGACATGCCCGTGGTCCTGGTTCTGTTCACCGAGGTGCTGGAAGGAGTCCGGCCCCTGAGCACCGTGGACGGCAAACCCATGCGGCGGGCTTCCGCGGCCACCCTCAGGTCTTTGCTTGATGGCGTAGAGGACGTGGCGCGGCCGCATGACTAGACTCAGGCTTATACGAGTCGCTCTGCCGGTTCCGCTGCGGCGCACCTTTGATTATCTGGCGCCGCCGGCGTGCGCCGATCAGGCATTGCAACCGGGCTGCCGGGTGCGGGTACCGTTCGGCAGGAAGCGCACGCTTGCAGGGCTGATCCTGTCGCGCCCGGGAAGTACCGACGTCAGCCCCGGGAAGCTGAAATCGGCGCTCGCTGCAGTGGACCCGCAGCCGCTGTTGTCCGGGCCGCACCTGGGCTTTCTGCTGCAGGCGGCCGCTTATTACCAGCATCCCGTCGGCGATGCGCTGCTGCGCACGCTGCCGGGAAAATTGCGTCGCGCTGAAACCACAGTCGCGGCGCCGGACCGCCGCTTCACGCTGCTGCCGGACGCGGCGGACGCGATTTCCCGCCTGCAAAACGCCCCGCGTCAGCGGGACGCAGTGCGGCTCCTGGCCGCGGCAGGGGAGGGCTTGACTCTCGCTGCACTGGCGGAACGCGGGATCACGCGGACAACCGTCCGCGCACTGGAGAAAAAGGGCCTGGTTCATTGCGTACCGCCATCTCCGGGGCACACTCAATCGGACACGGCACGCGAGGAGATTCTTCTCGGCGGGGAGCAGGCCGGGGCCGCCGCCGGGATTGCCCGCACCCTGGGAAAATTCTCCGTACACGTACTCAATGGCGTCACCGGCAGCGGCAAGACCGAGGTCTACCTTGCCGTGGTTGCCGAGGCATTGCGCCGCGGCGAACAGGCGCTGGTACTGGTACCGGAGATCGGGCTCACGCCGCAGTTTGTGGACCGCGTGCGGCGCCGCATCGGAATGGAGGTCGCGGTGCTGCACTCCGGATTGTCCGACGGCGACCGCGCGCGCGACTGGATGGCGGCCCGCGAGGGCCGGGCGCGCGTCGTGCTGGGCACGCGATCGGCGATCTGGACACCGCTCATGCGCCCGGGCGTCATCGTCGTGGATGAAGAACACGATCTTTCCTACAAGCAGCAGGACGGGTTCCGGTATTCCGCCCGTGACATGGCAGTGGCGCGCGGGAAAGCGGAAGGCATCCCCGTCATCCTCGGTTCCGCGACGCCGAGCCTGGAAACACTGCGCAATGTAATGGATGGTCGTTACGTCGAACACCGCCTCACGCAACGTGCCGCCGGCGCACCGGCGCCCGCGGTGCGTTTCATCAATCTGCGAGGCGCACGCCGCGTCGGCGCCTTGAGCACGCCCATGATCGACGCCGTGCGCGCTGAAGTGCGGAACGGAAACCAGGTATTGCTGTTTTTGAACCGGCGCGGTTACTCGCCGACCCTTCAGTGCCACACCTGCGGCACGGTCCTGGAATGCCCCCGCTGCGACGTTTCGTATACCTGGCACAAGCAACGCAACCGGCTGCGCTGCCATCACTGTGGTGCCGATCGACCGGCATCCCTGCGCTGCCCCCGGTGCCCGGATTCGGAACTGGAGCAGATCGGCCACGGCACAGAACGTGTGGAGGAAACCCTGGCGCAGCAAATGCCGGAGGCACGCATCCTGCGCATTGACCGGGACAGCACCCGGGCGCGCGGCGCCATGGGCCGCCTCGTCGCCATGGTGCACGCAAAACAGGCTGACATTCTCATCGGCACCCAGATGCTGGCCAAAGGACACCATTTCCCCGGCCTGACGCTGGCCGGCGTCATAGACGCGGACCGGGGGCTGTTCAGTTCGGACTTTCGCGCCGCGGAACGCATGGCGCAGCTTATCGTCCAGGTGTGCGGACGGGCCGGCCGGGGCGAGCAGCCGGGGCAGGTGTTGATCCAGACCCATCACCCGGACCACCCGCTGCTGCGCTCGCTGGTGGAACACGGTTATGGGCAGTTTGCGCGGCTCGCGCTGGCGGAGCGCGCCGCCGCACAGTTGCCGCCGTTCAGCTACCTCGCCATGCTGCGCGCCGAGCATCATCAGGCCGCCCCCGCGCTTCGATTTCTGGATCAGGCACGAACCCGGCTGGCCGCGCTTCACCCCCGGCTGCAGTTGTTCGGCCCGCTGCCTTCGGCCTTGGAACGCAGGGCGGGACGTTTCAGGTTCCAGTTGCTGATCCAGGCAAACCGGCGCGCGCAACTGGCGCGCGCGCTGCCGCCGTGGCTGCGGGAACTTGAAACACAGCCGCTTGCCGGCAAGGTGCGGTGGTCGCTGGATGTGGATCCCCAGGAGATGATATAGAGTTCCAGCGTGTTCGCTCACACGATCAGGCCATGACGAGGTTCACGACAATACCGGCGCTGCTTTTGACTTGTTCCCTCGCGTCGGCAGTGGAGGTCAGGATCACGCCCGAGCTGGAGCATGTGGACGTGGTGCACAACGGCCAGCCGGTGCGGATCATGCGCAATCAGGACCCGCAACACACCATCAGCGAGCGCTTTGCCTTCACTTCGCGCAAATGCCCGCCGTTCTGCATTCAGCCCGCGATCATCGCGCCGGGCGTGGAGACCATCGGCGAGCTTGAAATGCTGCAGTATCTGAAGCAGGCGGCCGGCGGCGATGCATCCATCCTGATCGTGGATTCACGCACACCCGACTGGGTGCAGAATGGGACCATTCCCGGTTCCGTGAACATTCCGTGGACGACGCTGGACACCGGCGCGGGCGCAGATCCATTTGAGGTCGCGGACATACTGCGTGAGCGGTTCAACGTGCGGAACCGGGAGGGACTGTGGGACTTCAGCGCGGCGCGCACGCTGGTATTGTTCTGTAACGGCAACTGGTGCGGGCAATCGCCCGCGAATATCCGCACGTTGCTGGCGCTGGGCTATCCCGCCGCGCGACTGAAATGGTATCGCGGCGGCATGCAGAACTGGGAAATGCTCGGGCTTACGGTCGTCAAATAGCGCTTTCCGGCATTATGCAACCTCTGGTGACGTCCAGAACCTCCATAACAGATTGATGCAGAAGTCCATCCATGGGGCGTCATGGTTGGAAGCAATACGGGGTTTTGCATCGAACTGAAAAGGCTACAATGCGCGGCCTTCCCGGGCCGGCCCCATGAAACGACAGATTCAGAACGACATTGCCGCGGCGCTGGCACGCATCGCCGCCGATTCCGGCAGCAGTGCCACCGCATTGCCCGAGATTACGGTCGAGCGGGCCCGGGACGATCAGCATGGCGATTATGCCAGCAATGCCGCGCTGGCCCTGGCCCGCGCGTTGCGGCGCAAACCCCGGGAAATTGCCGAGGCGATAATCGCGTCCCTGCCGTCCAATCCGAATCTGGCGCGCGTTGAGGTCGCGGGGCCCGGGTTCATCAACTTTTTTCTGACGCCCGCCGCGCATCAGGCCTTGATCCCGGCCATCCTCGGCGTCGCGGAGAACTACGGCCGCAGCGACCTGGGCGCCGGCCGGCGCACGCTGGTGGAATTCGTCAGCGCCAACCCGACCGGCCCGCTGCACATCGGGCACGGCCGCGGCGCTGCCTACGGGGCCACGTTGTCAAATCTGCTCGCTGTGGCCGGCCATGACGTCACCCGCGAATACTACGTCAATGACGCGGGCAGGCAGATGGATATCCTGACGCTGAGCATCTGGCTGCGATACCTGGAGCTGTGCGGCCGCGGTTTTGTATTTCCGGACGGCGCCTATCGCGGCGAGTATGTGCGCCCGGTGGCGGCCAAATTGTTCGCGGAAGTCGCCCATGAGTTCGATCTGGATCCGGCGGCCTGTTTCGCCGGGCTGCCGGCGGCAGCCGACGCCGATGCCAACCTGGACAACATGATCGGGCGCGCGCGCGCCCGGCTCGGGGCGCAGCGGTTTGAACGGGTCTGGCGGCTCGGCCTCGACGACATTCTCGGCGACATCAGGGACGACCTGTCACAGTTCGGCGTGCACTATGACAACTGGTATTCGGAGCATTCCCTGACGCAAAGCGGGCGCGTGGACGCATGCATCGCACGGCTCGAGGCAAGTGGAGATCTCTATCGCAAGGACGGCGCGCTCTGGTTCCGTTCCACGGCCCACGGCGACGAGAAGGATCGCGTCGTGGTGCGCGAAAACGGCCAGCGCACCTATTTCGCCTCGGATATAGCGTATCACCTGGGGAAGTTCGAGCGCGGGTTCGAACGCGCCATTGACGTCTGGGGCGCCGACCACCACGGTTACATCGCGCGCGTGCGCGCCGCGCTGGCCGCGCAGAAACTCGATCCCGCGGCTTTTGAAGTGCTGCTGGTCCAGTTCGCGACCCTGTATCGCGGCAGCGAACGGGTTCAGATGTCCACACGCTCGGGCGAGTTCGTCACGTTGCGCGAGTTGCGGAACGAGGTCGGCAACGACGCAGCGCGCTTTTTCTACGTGACCCGCCGCCCGGAACAGCACCTGGACTTCGACCTGGAACTGGCGAAGTCCCATACCAGCGACAACCCTGTCTATTACATACAGTATGCGCACGCGCGCGTCTGCAGTCTGATGCGGCAGCTCAAGGAAAAAGGCTTCGTCTTCGACCAACCCCAGGCGCTGGCGAACCTGGAGCGGCTCGCCGAGGAGCAGGAGCGGACCCTGCTCGTATCGCTGGGCCGTTATCCGGAGGTAATCGAGGATGCGGCGCGGGCGCGCGAGCCGCACCAGGTCTGCTTCTATCTGCGGGATCTCGCCCACGCCTTTCACACCTGCTACAACGCACACCAGATCCTGGTCGCCGATCCCTCCCTGCGCAACGCCCGCGTCGCGCTCGCCCTCGGTACCAGGCAGGTCATTGCCAACGGCCTGGCGGTCATCGGCGTGTCGGCGCCGGAAAGCATGTAATGGCGCAGGATTACAAACACGTCAGGCGCGCCTCGGGCGGAAAGCGTGTGCAGGGAACGGGCGTGGCATTGCCGTTTCTTGCCGGGCTCAGCATCGGCCTGCTGGCCGCATTCGCCCTTTATCTCTATTACTACCAGGGGCTTTTCACGGGAGAAGCGCCCCGGATCACCGTGCGCAACGCGGCAGGACGGCCGGACATACCGGCACCACAGCCCGCGCCGGAGCCCAGGCCGGAACCGCCGCCGCCGACCTTCGACTTCTATCGCATCCTGCCCAGCCAGGAAGTCAGCATGTCGGAATGGGAGGCGGAGGCGCCGGCCAATGGCGAGGTTGATCCGTCAGGCGACAGGCTGTTCGTCCTGCAGGTGGGCTCGTTCAAGACCGCCGAGGCAGCGGATCAAACCAAGGCCGAGGTTGCGCTGATCGGCATCGAAGCCGATGTGCAGCGAGTGGTCATAAACGGCCAGGATGTGCTGCACCGGGTCCGCATCGGACCGTTCAAGGACAAACAGGCATTTCAGGAAACCCGGCAGCGTCTGATCTCGAACGACCTCGACTTCGTCGTCCTGAAGCTGAAAGCCGGCGAGACTGCTGGAGAACATTAAGCGATTCCGCGCCCCCATGTCTGATGCGAAACGAGTTCTGCATATTGAGCGGCGACTGGAGCGGGTGATGGGAATCGAACCCACGTTCTCAGCTTGGGAAGCTGATGTTCTACCATTGAACTACACCCGCGGGATGGACACCGTCTGGCGCGCCGGCATTCTAGCAGGTCGCTGTAAAGGCCCTTCCGCCCGGCGCCACGGGCCGGTGCAATTCCGGTCCTGCACGCATCGGACGATGCAATCCGTCGCCTCCTGACGTGACGTGGGTCACAATTCACCGCAATCCGTCGCAGCCGGCTTGTTTTCACGCAAAGGAATTGGTGTAAGATTCCGCAAAATCGGGAACCCGCCCTGTGGCGATCTTCTGAAAGCCCCAAGGAGGAATCGCCGCAAAATCAGGGGCTTGTCCTTTTCAAGAAACAAGTCCTGCCTCACAACGTGAAGGATGCGCCAGGGTATGGAAAAAACCAGGGCCACAATCGTAGTGGTCGACGACAGCCCGGCCATGAAAACCGTGTTCGAGCGCGGCACCGAAGATTTGGGGGTGGAGTTGCGGCTGTTCCAGTCCGCCGAGGACTCATGGGCGTACCTGGAGCGCCACCGGCCGGCGCTGCTGTTTCTGAACATCAAGATGCCGGGCCGCGACGGACTGACATTATTGCGGGACCTGCGCGAGCTGCCTCTTCACAAAGATACCCGTGTTGTTATGATCAGTTCCAAGGACTATGCACAGGATCGGACCGCGGCCAGCGCGCTCGGCGCGCTGGAATTCATTACCAAGCCCACCCCCATCCGGGTGATAACCGAGGTGGTACGCAAGTACGTTAAGGCGGAACCTGTCTAGAGCCCGTCTCAAAATCGGCAAGCGCGGGAATTTTGAGGCGGCTTCCAGCATCGTCCTGACCCAAGACTGACATCGCGGTCCTTAAATGTGAGCAATGCCTATCTCCGTTTCTGGGGCGTGCGTGGATCCTACAGCGCGCCGTTCGATACACACCTGGGAGTCGGGGGCAACACTTCCTGCGTGGAAATCCGCATCGGCGACCACATCATGCTGTGTGATGCCGGCACCGGCATCATTCCGTTCGGCAACGAGATTGTGAAGCAGGCGGCGGACCAGCCCGCGGTCAGAGACCTGTTGATCATCCTCACCCATTACCATTGGGACCACATCTGCGGATTGCCGTTTTTCGTCCCCGCATTCATTCCCAACTGGAACATCACGTTTTTCGGGCCCGGCCACAGCCGGCGGGACATCGAGGAGCACGTTTCCGCGCAGATGCGCGCCCCGTATTTTCCGGTGGGCACCGAATCCTGGCTGGCCAACGTGCGCTATCTCGATCCGCCGAAGAGTCAGACGCTGGAATGGGGACCGATGTCGTTTTCCTGGCGCAGCGTACATCACCCGGGGACTACCTTCGGTTACCGCATCAAGGCCAATGGCCGGACCATTCTCTATATCTCGGACAACGAATGCCTGTTTCTGGACAAATCCATCCGGCAGAAGTACGGGGAATTCAGCGCCGAGGAACAGGCGCTGCTCTCCGAAATGCAGCGGGAAGAATATGAAGCCGAGATCAAGCTGATCGAGGGGGCGGATATCCTCATTCACGACGCCCAGTATTCGCTTGAGGATTACGGCAAGAAACGTGGCTGGGGGCATTCCTGTTACATAGACACCGTGAATACCGCCATTGATGCCGGCGTCAGGCAACTGTACCTCTACCACCACGATCCGAATTACGACGATCGGGTCATTGCCCGGATCTACGACCATACCCAGTCCATCATCAAGGAACGCAACTCCGCGCTGCAATGCCACATCGCCCGGGAGGGCATGATCGTCGATTTGTCCTGATGGGCGGGCCATTCATCCCGCGCGCGGTCCTGCCAATGCAAGTTATCATCAACGGAGTGCAGTCAACGCTCGAACAGGTTCATACCGTCGCCGAACTGGTGCGGCACCTGCGTCTCGACGGGCGCATTGCCATCGAGATCAACCGTGAAATCGTGCCGCGCAGCCGGTTTGCGTCGCACACATTGAATGACGGCGACGTCATCGAGGTCGTGCACGCCGTGGGCGGAGGTTGACTTGCGTGGAAGCACACCATGATGGAAAAATCCGACAATCTGGTCATTGACGGCCGGACCTACCGCAGCCGCTTGCTGGTGGGCACCGGCAAGTATCGGGACCTGGAACAGACGCGGCAGGCAATAGAGGCCAGCGGCGCCGAGATCGTCACTGTCGCGCTGCGCCGCACGAACCTGGGGCAGAACAAGGACGAGCCGAGTCTGCTGGATTACATTTCACCGCGGCGTTTCACGCTGTTGCCCAACACCGCCGGTTGCTACGACGCGGATTCCGCCGTGCGCACGTGCCGGCTCGGGCGCGAGCTGCTCGATGGCGCGGTCCTGGTGAAGCTGGAAGTGCTTGGCGATGAAAAGACCCTGTTTCCGGACGTGCCTGAGACGCTGAAGGCCGCGCACACCCTCGTTGCCGAGGGGTTCAAGGTCATGGTCTACACCAATGACGATCCGATCATGGCCAGGCGCTTCGAGCAAATGGGGTGCGTGGCGGTGATGCCGCTGGCCGCCCCCATCGGCTCCGGGCTGGGGATCCGCAATCCCTACAACATCCGCACCATCGTCGAGAACGCCGGCGTGCCGATCCTCGTGGACGCCGGCGTCGGCACGGCGTCCGATGCCGCCATAGCCATGGAACTCGGGTGCGACGGCGTGCTGATGAACACCGCCATCGCCGAGGCGCGCGACCCGGTGCTGATGGCCTCCGCGATGCGCAAGGCCGTCGAGGCCGGACGCGAAGCCTATCTCGCCGGGCGCATGCCACGCCGCGCTTATGCCAGTGCGTCCTCCCCCATAGACGGCACGTTTCTTACGTAGCGCTTTGTTGAAAAACGAAGTCCATATCGTTTTTCAACGAACTGCCAATCCCCATGAACTTTCCGGAACTGTCCGGCGGACCGCACCGTTCCATTCGCAGCTATGAGCTGCGCCAGGGCCGTTTGACCCGCGGCCAGCGCCGCGCGTTGGAATTGCACTGGCATGAATACGGCGTGAATGCGCCGCCGGGGATGCTGGAACTGGATCGAATATTCGGGCGGCGCGCGCCGCGCGTTCTGGACGTCGGCTCCGGCATGGGCGAATCCACTGCCGCGATCGCGGATCAGCACCCCGAAAACGATTATCTCGCCATCGAGGTTCACCTGCCCGGCATCGGCGCGCTGATCCGCCGCGCCGTGCTGGCGCGCCTGCGCAACCTGCGCGTGCTGCGCGCGGACGCAAAAGACGTCATCTGCAACAGGCTCGCTCCGGCGTCACTGGACGAGGCATGGATATTGTTTCCTGATCCGTGGGTAAAGCGGCGCCAGCACAAGCGTCGCCTGATAAATCCGGAACTCGTCCGTGCGCTGGCGTTATGCCTGAAGCCCAACGGCCGGCTGTTTCTGGCGACCGACTGGGAGGACCTTGCCGGCCACATGCGCGCGATTTGCGACGGCGAACCGGGGTTGCAGAACCTGGCCGGCACGGGGCATTTCGCTCCGCGCCCGGCATGGCGGCCGCTCACCAAGTTCGAGCAGCGCGGGCTGCGCCTCGGCCACCCGACGTTCGACCTGGCCTATGCGCGAACTTGAGGCGTGGGCCGGCAGAGTAACGGATATCGCGGCTCGGGCCGGCAGCCGCATCATGGAGATTTACGCGGCGGGCTTCGCCGTGTCCGCCAAGGAAGATCAATCGCCGCTGACGGAGGCGGATCTGGCGTCCAACGCCCTGATCTGCGCGGAACTTCGCGATCTCGCGCCGGATGTTCCGGTCCTGTCGGAAGAGTCCTCAAGCGTAGCCTACGAAGAGCGCCGGGGCTGGACCCGTTTCTGGCTCGTGGACCCCCTGGACGGCACCAAAGAATTCGTCGACCGCAACGGCCAGTTCACCGTCAATATCGCGCTTATCGAGGATCACCGCCCGGTGCTGGGCGTCGTGCACGTTCCCGCGCAGTGTGTGAGCTATTTTGCGTGGCGCGGCGGCGGCGCATTTCGCCGCGATGCCGATGGAACACGCGGGATTCGCACGCGCCGCACGCGCGCCGGACAGCTTGTGCTCGCCGGCAGCCGTTCCCATGCGACACCGGAGCAGGAACGGTTCTTCGCGGCCTGCGGCGGGAACGTGGAGATCCTCTCCATCGGCAGCTCGTTGAAATTCTGTCTGGTGGCCGAAGGGAAGGTGGACCTGTATCCGCGCTTCGGGCCGACATCGGAATGGGATACCGCCGCCGCGCACTGCGTCGTGGAACAGTCCGGCGGCCGCGTTACCACGCTCGATCTGCTGCCGCTGCGTTACAACTCCCGTCCCGGGTGGTTGAATCCCCATTTCCTCGCCATGGGCGACCCGGACTTCGACTGGCGAGCGTATCTCGCCCGGGCCGCACAGTAGCCGCCGGTTTCCCGGCCGGCTCTCCACCGGCCGGCGCATGTGGGCTGTATGTATCCTCCTGAATTATCTGGCCATTTGCGTTTCTTTCCACCGGCCTGCATCCAAACCCGGGCGCCAATGCATCTAAGAGCCAAATCAGGAATTCGGCCTGATTGACCATCACTTAAGGAGAGCTGCAATGAAACACAGACCAGGACCCGCTATCGGCGATGACTTGATGGCTATCACCACCGCCGTGCTGATGTTTGTGCTGCAGGCCTGTATGGTATTGGCCATCAGTTCGAACGTGCTGGCAGGCGAACGGACCGCAAAGGGCGAGACCGTGTCCGATCACCGGGACGCGGGATACCCGCGAATGCTGGCCTGAAGGCGCGTCTTCGACAATGATGCGAGACCACGGGAGCACCTGAAGATGAAACACCTGCTCAGTTCCATGATCCTGGCGAGCGCGCTGTTGACCGGCTTCATGCCTGCATGGTCCCAGGAAGCCACGGAAACTGCTCCGACCGCAACGGAACCGGACGCCGCGCCGCCCGATGCCGGTGCTGACAAGGGGATGAGCGTCAATATCGGCGTCGATCTCGACAAGGACGGCGAGAATGACAAGAGCGCGCGCATCTCGATCGAAACGGAGGGCATCGGCGACGAGGACGACGGCCCGGTGGCGCGCGTCGTGCGCAACGGCGTGGCCAGGATTCTCGAGAAGCACGTGCTGACCGACGAGGACCTGACCGAGGAGGAACGCCGGGAAGTCAGAGAAGCCATCGCGGAACTGCGCGGCGATTTGCAGCGCGAAACGCACGACGCGGCCAAGGAGATCGACGCGGCAACAAAGGAGATAGACGAGGCGGTCAAGGAGAAGAAACACGCGATCGTGCTTCATGACCGCAAGTCGCGCGCGAAGAACGACGATGACGACAGCAGCATGCACAACGTTCCCTCGTGGGTCGGATTCGTAGCGGTCATTGCCGTGATATTGACACTCGGCCTGCCCATCATCGTCGTGGCGTTAATCCTGTACTTCTCCTACCGCAAGCGCCGCCTCGCCCATGACACCATCAACGGCTATCTTGCCAGCGGCAAGGAGATCCCGCCGGAAATCATGCACAACCTGTTCCAGGAGGCTGGAACCAGCGTGCAGGCACCGCGGACCAATTTTCACAAGGGCACTATCAACACCGGCATCGGTCTCGGCATGATCGTCGGCTTCTCCGTCATCGACGTCGAGTTCCTCGCCGCGATCGGATTCATATTCCTTTTGATAGGCCTCGCGCAGTTGCTGATCTGGAAATTGGAACAGGGCAAGAAAGGGGATCAGGCTCAGGGATGACTGGGAATGTCGATGGAAGATGGGGCCCTGATTACCAGGGTCCGCGAGCAGGGAGACCAGCGAGCCTTTGCCGAGCTGGTCAAGCGCTACCAGTCGCAGTTGCGCTACTCGCTGCGCCAGTTGACCGGATGGGACGCTGCACTCGCAGACGACCTGGCGCAGGAAACGCTGATCAAGGCCTATCGATCCATCGGCCAGTTCCGCGGCGAGGCGAAGTTCTTTACCTGGCTGTACAAGATTGCCTACCACTGTTTCCTGGCGCAGAAACGCAGCCGGAAGCCGGAGCAACCACTGGAGGAAGGGCATGAAGACGCGCACGAACCCTACGCTGCCGGCGTCGGCAATCCGGCCGACCTGCACCGGGATTTTGCGCGCGCGCTGATGCTGTTTCCACCGGACCAGAGAATGGCGCTACACTTGCACCTGCAACGCGAGATGACGCACCAGGAGATCGCCGACCTGATGGATTGCCCGCTCGGGACCGTCAAGAGCCATATCCAGAGGGGCCGGGACAAATTGCAACAGGCGCTGGCAGGATGGAACACGGGAGCAACCGCATGAAAGACATCGACCAATTGTGCGCGGAATTGCGGGCGACCGAGCCGTACCTGAACGACCACGGTTTCACGGCCGTGGTGATGGAGCAACTGCCGCGAAGTCGCGACCTGCCGGAATGGGTCAAGAATGCGATCCTGCTGGGCGCCGCAATCCTGGGAACAGCCATCTTCGCAGCATGGGTCCCCGGCGGGGTTCTGGCACAGGCAGTTTCGCGCCTGTTCGAACTGCCTTCCCTGAACCTGCAATATCTGCTCGAGGTCGTGGCGCAGAATCTGCCGGTCGTGCTGGTCGCGAGCGTTGTAATCAGTTACGTGGTGCCCTGTGGCGCGCTGATAATCGCGCGCCGCAGCGCCCTGTAGCACCCCGCCGCATTGAACTGACCCGACTCCTGTCCCCGGGTATGCTCTGGACGGCCCGGGATAGTCGGGCTATGTTGCCCATCATTAAGGAATCGCCGTGGCTGACGAAACCACTTCCCTGCTGACACTGTTTTCTCAGCTCGGGCTCGCCTGCCTGCTGGGATTCATGGTCGGGCTTGAGCGCGAGATGGGCGGCGCGCCCAATCCCCATGGCGGCCTGCGCGATTTCGTCATGTTCGCGCTGCTCGGCGCCGTCAGCGCGCTGGCCGCGCTGATGTACGAAAACTCGTGGCTCATCCTGGTCGGCTTTCTGGGCGTGCTGACGCTGGTGGTATCGGGATACTGGATCACGGTGCTGCGGCAGAAGGATGAGGATACCGGCATCACGACCGAGATCGCCGCAGTCCTGACGTTTTTCATGGGCGTGCTGGTGATGAAGGGGGCGCTGGCGCTGGCCATCGCCCTCGGCATCATCGTGCTCGCCGTACTGTCCCAGAAAACCGCCATCAAGGGCTTTAGTACCAGCGTGCAACGCTTCGAGCTGGAGGCCGCGCTGCAGTTCCTGATCATCACGTTCATCGTGCTGCCGGTACTGCCAAACCGATCGCTGGACGCCTACTTCACGCTGCCGGCCGGAAAGATTGTCGTCGTGAACGAGACCCAGGTTCAACTGGCGCCGAGCAGAGGTTATGCATTCGAAACCGGCGCCGAGTTGCAAATCTATACCGATGCGGAGGGCCATGTCGGAGCGCTGAGAATTGGTACGGTCGGCGACTCCCTGATAGACGCACAATACCGCGGAGAGCACCTGCACCTGCTGGAACCCGGCGAGGAAGTACGCGCCCCGATCGGGGTGGAAGTGGTCAGCACGCTCCTTTCGGCGATCAATCCCTACAAGATCTGGCTCATCGTGGTGCTGGTCTCACTGGTAAGCTTCGTCGGATACGCGCTGATCAAAATCGTCGGGACCGGCGCCGGCATTGGACTCACCGGCCTCATCGGCGGGCTCGCCTCCAGCACCGTAACGACGCTGAGCTTCGCCAGGCGCAGCAAGGAAATGCCCCAGTGGAACCGGAACTTCGCCGTGGCGGTCGTGCTCGCTTCCTCGGTGATGTTTCCCAGGCTGCTGTTGCAGATCGGCATCGTCAATCAGGCGTTGATGAAAAACATGGCACTGCCGATCCTGGTCATGGGCGCCACCGGCTTGGCGATGGCCGCCTTTTTTTACCTGCGCGGCAAGTGGGAAACGACCGAATCCGCGGAAATGTCGTTCACGAACCCGTTCAGCCTGAAGTCCGCGATCACGTTCGGGGCGGTGTTCGCGACCATCCTGATGGTCACGCGCGTGGCGATTTCCTACCTGGGCGAGTCCTGGCTGCCGCTGATCGCCGTGGTCAGCGGCCTCACCGATGCGGATGCGATCGCGTTTTCGCTCAGCGACGCGCAGCAGGCCGGGATCATCACGCTCGACTGGGCCAGCTTCAACCTGGTGCTGGGCGCGCTGTCGAACACGTTCATGAAGCTGTTTCTGGTGTTCACGCTGGGGCACCGCGGGCTGTTCAAGAACCTCGCCGCAGCCTTTGCCATCATCGGCATCGCGGGCATCGTAACGATGGCCATGTACTACGACTTCTGATTGGTGGCCGGGTAAACCCGGCCCCACAGGTACATTTCCGTCTTGGGCTTCTTCTTCTGTTTGTAGCTTTTTGCTTATGGCTGCTTTGCGTGGGCCGACTTCCAGGCGGCCAAAATCATTTCGCCTCGCCTATCATCTTCTTGATCGCCGGAGTCGCCACCAGCATCGCCAGACCCGCGCCGCCGGCGATAAACGCCATGGTCAGGAATTGCCGCGGCATTTCATCCGCCACCCCGGAACCCACGTGGCCACCGATCAATCCGGCCAGCAGGTTGCCGAGGGCGGCGCCGAGAAACCAGGTCCCCATCATCTGGCCGACGAAGCGCGGCGGAGAGAGCCGCGTGACGTTCGACAGCCCGACCGGCGATAGGCACAGCTCACCCGTGGTGTGTACCAGATAGGTCATCAACAGCCATTCCGGGCCGACCTTGCCGCCGGAAGACAGGATCAACTGCGCCGCCAGCATCATGACCAGGAAGCCGATGCCCAGTTGCAGCAGACCCAGCCCGAACTTGGCCGGCGCGGACGGGTCCAGGTTGCGTCTGCCCAGGTACACCCAGAGCCACGCAAACACCGGTGCGCCCATCACGACGAAGATTGGATTGGCGGACTGATACCAGGTCGCCGGGTGCATCCCGTCCGGGAAATATCCGCCGAACAGCGAGCGATCGGTGAAGTCCTGCGCGAACAGGTTGAACGTGGTGGCCGCCTGCTCAAATCCGGCCCAGAACATCGCGGCGCACAGAAAGAAAATCGCGATCACGCCGACGCGCTTGCGCTCGGCCAGCGTCAAATCGGCAAACAGGATCACGCTGGCAAAATAGGCAACCCCCAGGACGCCCATCAGGAAACCCGCGCCCCTCGCCAGATCCCCCGCGCTGACATCGAAGACTCCCGCGGCGAGCAAACCGACAACCGCCAGGGTTGCGACAAAACCAATCATCAGGGCGCGCCAGTTGTTTCGGCGCGTCTCCGGACTGGACGGCGCCGGGTGCAGGCCGGCTTCACCCAGATGCCGTTCGTCCCGCTTGTACTGGATGAGGCCCAGCCCCATGAACAGACCGGCGCAGAAAAATCCGCCGCGCCAGTTCCAAGTCTCGCCGATGGTGCCGGCGATGAACGGCGCGATCAGCGCGCCCAGGTTGATGCCCATGTAAAAGATCGAAAACCCGGCGTCGCGCTGCGCTGCGGACCGCCGGTCGTAGAGCGCGCCGACGATGGCGGAGATGTTCGGCTTCAGCAGGCCGACGCCGATGACGATGATGAACAGTCCGAAATAAAAGACCACCGGCGTCGCGGGAATGGCGAGCACAAAATTGCCGAGCATGATGAAGATACCGCCGCAGAACACTGCCTGCCGCTGGCCAATCAGGCGGTCCGCAACCCAGCCGCCGGGCAATGAGCAGAGATACACCGCACCGGTGTAAAGACCGTATATGGCCCCCGCCGCCTCGCGGCTCATGCCGAATCCGGCGTTCCTGTCGTCCAGGGCCGCGACCAGGAACAGCACCAGCAGCGCGCGCATGCCGTAATAGGTGAAGCGCTCGAAGAACTCGGTCATGAACAGCGTGATCAGCCCGCGCGGATGGCCGAGAAAGGTCATCTCGGATGAAATCATCTTGAAGTGTTCCCCTGGGATTGGTCTTGTATTTATCCGGCAGCAGTCGGCCGGGCGTGCCTTGACAGCATAGCCCGACGCCGCGCACAAAAGTACTGTCGGCGCCCACCCCGCGATCCCGGATGAACCGGGCGGCGGGCCGCCAGCCGCGCGGCAAAAAAAGATTTCTACACGCGCCGGGCTGTTTGCCCGACGACCATGACCAGCCGCGGCATGCGCGCCTTACGGGCGCTGAAGGATGGAGCGTTCCTCTTTCTTCGCTCTCTTCGCCGCCCGTTTTTCCTGCAGCGTCCTCGTGGGCTTCTTCTTTTCCTGCTTCTTCTGGTTCATGCCTTTGCTCATAGACGTGGCTCCTGCGCTGGGGGTTGGGATGCTCTGCCTTTACGCTGCCGCTTCTCCTCGCTCTTCCTCTTCTTCGCCAGCTCGCGCTGTTTCTTTTGCTGTTGATAATTAGGCTTTGCCAAGGGGATCTCCGTGGTAGGTGTGAAATGGCCAGGGATCAACCGCCCCGAGGCCGGGGATTATCATGAACCGTAACCCGCGCGATAGGAAGAGTGGGGCACCCCATGGGACTCCAGGCGCAGGCAGCGCGCGCCCTCACCGATCCCAATCGAGCATGACTGATTCACGCAAGGTTCACGCAACCCAGATCGGCTGCGAAGCGCGAGCATCGTTTTGTCGAAAAGCCGAACGAGCCAAGTCAGCCCCCAACAGCCGTGCCGGCGCTCCCGCGATCAGGCTCACAACCTCTTTTGCGTTCGGGCGCGGTCAGGGCCGCCGGAGTCAGCTTCGAGGATCACCAAGATATCCGGGCACCGGTTGCCTCGGATAACGACACACTATTCCGCCGCGGAGTTATCGAGGCTGCTTGATGCGGCGAATATGGTCTGCGCCCAGAATGGGGCGAGGCCACAGCTCACGGTTTTGCGGAGATCGTTTCAAGTGGGCGCGGGTTAAATCGGACCGAGCCAGTTAGCCCCTGCCTTTTTATCAATCTCGTTAGATATATCAAGCCGAGTGTTTGATATATTTATAGACATCACGACGTTAACATATTACCCTAGATATGATATAGTGTCGCATATCGAATAAGACTGATTATATATCGCAGGCTATCAAATGGACTACAACCTCGAGGAAATCATACAGGCCCTAAAGGCCGCCCGGAGACACCAGCGACTGAGCCAACGCGCGCTCAGCAAAAAGACCGGGATCCCACAAAGCCACATCTCGAACATCGAGCGGGGCGCCGTGGATATCCAGTTGTCCACTCTGATTGACCTGGCGCGCGCCCTCGATCTGGAAGTCACGCTCGTGCCCAGGAAGTTGATTCCGGCGGTGCAGTCGATCACCCGTATTGCATACCCCCGCGCGCCGTCAATCCAGAGGCCGGCCTATTCGCTTGAGGATGACGATGACGCCTGATGTGACCGTTCTTGAAGTTCTTCTCCACGGCGAACCGGTTGGCACCCTGACCCGCCTGCCGGATGACAGGTCAATCTTTGCATTCAACGAGGGCTATATACAGGACGCGGGCCGGCCAATCCTGAGCTTGTCAGTCAAAGACAGTTTCGGAGAACTGATTACAGATTTTCGCGCCTACAAGATGAGGGTACTGCCCTTCTTTTCCAATATGTTGCCCGAGGGGCAATTGCGCGAGTACTTGTCTGATCGTGCAGGTGTCAATCCCGAACGCGAATTCTTTCTATTGTGGGTACTGGGACAGGACCTGCCGGGCGCTGTCACGATCCGACCCGTCGATGGTGACAGCCTGCCGCCCGATGCTGACCATCACAATGATCAAGAACGCCCTGATGCAATGGAAGAAAAGATTCTGCGTTTCTCGCTGGCAGGCGTTCAGCTCAAGTTCTCCGCCGTCATGGACGCGACGGGTGGTCTGACAATACCAGCGAGGGGCGTAGGCGGTTCGTGGATCGTCAAACTCCCCTCGACAAAATTTGAGTCTGTTCCTGAAAACGAATTCGCCATGATGACCATCGCTTGCATGGTCGGTATTGAGGTGCCGGATACCCGGCTTGTGCCTCTCTCTTCCATTTCCAGACTGCCGGAGGGCGTGGAAAATCTGAAGGGATCTGCGCTTGCGGTACAGAGATTTGACCGCGCTGGCGACGAACGTTCCATCCACATTGAAGATTTCGCGCAAGTGTTTGGCGTTTATCCGCGAGAAAAGTATGGGAAGGCGAGTTACAGGAATATCGCGGAGGTTCTTGCCATCGAAACAAGTGACGAAGATGTCGCCGAGTTCGTAAGGCGACTGGTCTTCAACACATTGATCGGCAATGCCGATATGCATCTGAAAAACTGGTCGCTCATCTACCGTGACCGGCGCAATGCGGCGCTTGCACCTGCCTATGATCTGGTCTCGACGATTGCCTATATCAAGGACGACAACGCCGGTCTGAAGTATGCAAGAACCAGGCGCATGGACGAATTCACGGAGGAAGAACTCGTATATCTCGCAGCAAAAGCCCGGCTTCCCGAAAAGCTGGTCGTTGATACAGCCAGGGAAACCGTGACTCGCTTTCATGAGATCTGGGCTGCTGAACGGAAAAATTTGGAGCTGCCAATACACACCGTTGATACGATAGACAAGCATATCAAGCGCCTGCCGATTGCAAAGCAGGCCAACTAAGTCCGTCGTCTGGTTCCCTCTCCCTCTGATCCCCTTCGTATCAGACGCGCCTCAGAAAGTGCGGAGACATCAGGCGGTGGCTTAACCAATTGAAAGATTGGTGGCAGGGGCGGAATCGGACCACTGACACGCGGAACAGTTCATGCAAAACTCCCGCGTGGGACTGCGTCAACTGCGCCCGTGATATCACGCGACCTTGAATTTCCGGACTTTAATCCCTGCGATGCGGTCTCGCGCATGCCACAGATCATAGGCGGTCTGCATCGCCAGCCAGGTCTCAGGGCTGGACCCGAATGCTTTGGAAAGGCGGACGGCCATATCCAAAGACAAGTCTGCCCGCTCGTTTAGAACCTCCGAAAGCGCCTGCCGCGTGACACCCAACCCGGCCGCGGCATCGGTAACCGACAGACCCAGCGGATCAAGACACTGCCTGCGCAAAATTCCACCAGGATGAGGGGGATTATGCATCGCCATAAGTTTCAACCTCTCAGTTTCAATGATAGTCAACATAATCAACATCCACGGCGTGACCACCCTCAAAGCGAAATGGCACGCGCCGGTTTCCGGTGACGGCAACTGCCCAATGGCCCTTCAGGTCGCCGCGCAGGGCATGCAGTTTGAATCCGGGGAGAGCCATGTCTTCCGGCATTCTGCTCTGGTCGAGAACTGCCAGAATATCGCGCAGCCTTTCCAACTGCTGCGGCACCACGCGCCGGGCCGTCTTGCCCACATACAATGCCTTGAGGCCGCGGTGCCGGAAGCTTTTTATCACCGTGCAATGCTAGGTCGTCGTCTGTCGCCTGTCAATTGACAGCAGGCGCGATTATGCGGCCGCCCTCAAGCTGGTTTGATTCTCAGCGACAGTCACCTCGTGATTCGCCGTTTCGCATGTGACACGCAGTATTCGGCAAGGACTGAAGACAAAGGACGCAAGAGACATGCGAATTAAATGGTGGCAGGGGCACTACTGAACGGAGCGGCTAACCTATTGCTAGTATAGAAATATTGTTGAAATGCCGCTGCTTGTTGCCCCCAGAGTTGCCCCCACCGCCTAATATTACCAGGCGTCCACAAAAACTAAACAACCCTCGCCTGTAAGGCGAGGGGTTTATGGAGGGTCGATTGGAAATCGACTGTCATCGACGATGCTCTCCCCTTCTTGCTCATCGATATACTC
>JACORW010000027.1 GCA_016179185.1 Gammaproteobacteria bacterium
TAGCTCAGCTGGTTAGAGCACCACCTTGACATGGTGGGGGTCGTTGGTTCGAGTCCAATCGCGCCTACCAACACCTCAAAACAAGTGAAAAGTTAAAAGTACAAAGTGAAAAGTAACCGGAGTGATCCGGTAATCCGAATCGACGGGGATGCCCCGGCTCCACTTTCTAATTTGCACTTTTCACTTGTTTGCCGTACCGGAGGCTCATTGTACGAGCCCCCACATTGACACACGTGGCCTCTTGTACAGGTCACCACTGAGAGAAACGGAGTGTTCGATGCCCAGAATTACCCTGCCCGACGGCAGTGTCCGCAGTTATCCCGAGCCGGTTTCCGTTTTCGACATCGCCCATGACATCGGTCCCGGTCTCGCGCGGGCGGCGCTGGCCGCGGAAGCGGGCGGGATTCTCGTGGACACCTCTCACATTCTCAGCGACGACACCCGCCTGCGCATCATCACGGAACGCGACGCGGAAGGACTCGAGATCATCCGCCATTCCTGCGCGCACCTGCTGGCGCAGGCGGTGAAGCAATTGTTTCCGGCCGCGCAGGTGACCATCGGCCCGGTCATCGAGGATGGCTTCTACTACGATTTCGCGTTCGAGCGCCCGTTCACCCCCGAGGACCTCGAACGCATCGAGGCGCGCATGCACGAGCTCGCGCGCCAGGACCTCCGGATCAGCCGGTCGGTGATGCCGCGCGCCGAGGCGCTGGGTTTTTTCCGCGCCGCCGGCGAGGAATACAAGGCGCAGATCATCGAATCGATACCGGCCGGCGAATCCCTGTCGCTGTACAGCCAGGGAGACTTCACCGACCTTTGCCGCGGCCCGCATGTGCCCTCCACCGGACGCATCAAGGCATTCAAGCTGACCAAGGTGGCGGGCGCGTACTGGCGCGGCGACTCGAAAAACGAGATGTTGCAGCGTATTTACGGCACCGCCTGGGCCGACAAGAAGGCGTTGAAGGAATACCTGCACCGGCTGGAAGAGGCGGAAAAACGCGATCATCGCAGGATCGGCAGGCGCCTGGACCTGTTTCACTTCCAGCCCGAGGCCCCGGGCATGGTGTTCTGGCACGATCACGGCTGGCGCGTTTACCGGGAGATCGAAAATTACGTCCGCGGCCAGTTGCGCCGGCGCGGCTACCAGGAAGTGCGCACGCCGCAGATCATCGATCGGTCACTGTGGGAGAAATCCGGGCACATCTCCAAGTTCGGCGACGTGATGTTCATGACCCGCTCCGAGGAGCGCGACTTCGCCATCAAGCCCATGAACTGCCCGGCGCATATCCAGATCTTCAACCAGGGTCTGAAGAGCTACCGCGATCTCCCGTTTCGGATGTCGGAATTCGGCTCCTGCCATCGCAACGAGCATTCCGGCGCACTGCACGGGTTGCTCCGCGTCCGCGGCTTCACCCAGGATGACGCCCATATTTTCTGCACCGAGGACCAGATCCAGGCCGAGGTCGCCGGCCTCATCGATCTTGTCTACGAGGTATACCGGGATTTCGGGTTCACGGAGGTGCAGGTGCGGCTGGCCACACGGCCGGTCAAGCGCGTCGGTGCCGACGAGCTCTGGGATCGGGCCGAAGCGGCATTGCGCCAGGCGCTGGACGGCAACAAGCTGGATTGGACGCTGAATCCGGGCGACGGCGCTTTCTATGGTCCCAAGATCGACTTTTCGCTGAAAGACTCCATCGGCCGGGTGTGGCAACTCGGTACGATCCAGCTGGATTTCTCGATGCCAGGGCGGCTGGACGCAAGCTACGTGGCCGCGGACAGCAGCCGCCGGACCCCGGTGATGATTCATCGCGCAATACTCGGTTCGCTGGAGCGCTTCATCGGCGTTCTGATCGAGCACCACGCCGGGGCGCTGCCCCTTTGGCTCGCGCCCGTGCAGGTGGTGGCGCTGAGCCTGACGGAGAAACAGGCCGGGCGGGCGGACGCCGTCGCGGAAACCTTGAAAAATCAAGGCGTCAGGGCGGAATCCGACTTGAGAAACGAGACAATCAGCCTTAAAATCCGCGAACACACAATGCAGCGTGTCCCGTACCTGCTCGTTATCGGGGCGCGGGAAGCGGAACACAGCACGGTGGCCGTGCGTACGCGAGACGGTGTGGATTTGGGGGCCATGTCCCTGGACGGGCTCCTCGAACGCCTCAGCCGTGAAATCGCGTGCCGCGGCCGCGGCATTTTGGAGGGTTAGTTTATCGGCGCGGACAAGCAAAACCGGCTCAATGAAGAGATCACGGCGAGACAGGTGCGTCTGATTGGGGTCGATGGCCAGCAGGTCGGGATCGTTTCGACCCGGGAAGCGCAGTCGTTGGCGGAGGAGGCCGAGCTGGATCTGGTGGAACTGGTCCCGAACGTGGATCCACCGGTCTGCCGCATCATGGATTTCGGCAAATTCCTGTTCGAACAGAGCAAGAAACGGCAGGCGGCAAAGAAGAAGCAGAAGCAGATCCAGATCAAGGAAATCAAATTCCGGCCGGGCACCGAGGAAGGCGACTACCAGGTCAAGCTGAGGAATATCGTCAAGTTCCTGACCAACGGCGACAAGGTCAAGGTCACGCTGCGTTTCCGGGGCCGGGAGATGGTGCACCAGGAGCTGGGCACGAAAATGCTGGAACGCATCGAATCGGACCTGGTCCAGCAGGCGGTTATCGAACAGAACGCAAAACTGGAAGGCCGGCAGATGGTGATGTTGCTGGCGCCAAAGCGGTAACAAGCATCAGAGAAAGGCAAGTAAATTGTAGGGCCGGCTTTATGCCGGCCAACTCGATGGCCGGGATAAACCCGGCCCCACAAGAGACGAAGATGGAGGAGTCAGGGTATGCCCAAGTTGAAAACCAGGCGCGGGGCCGCGAAACGGTTCAATCGCACCGGGACCGGCAAGTTGCGGCACCGGCAGGCGCATCGCAGCCACATCCTGACCAAGAAGCGCACCAAGCGTAAGCGGCAGTTGCGGGGCATGGCGGAGTTCCATCCCGGCGATGTGAAGGCCGTGGCACGCCAGTTACCCTATGGTTGAGGGCTGGTGCAGAACCTGTATCACACTGTTGATTCGGAGTCATTGACATGGCAAGAGTAAAACGCGGCGTGACCGCGCGCGCGCGGCACAAGAAGATCCTGGACCTGGCCAAGGGCTACCGCGGCCGCAAGAAGAACGTATTTCGCCTCGCCACCCAGGCGGTGACGCGGGCGGGGGTTTACGCGTATCGTGACCGGCGCGTGAAGAAGCGGGAATTCCGTGCATTGTGGATTGCGCGCATCAATGCGGCGGCCCGCGAACACGGCCTGTCCTACAGCCGGTTGATGAACGGTTTGAGAAAAGCCGGTGTTGAACTGGACCGCAAGATCCTCGCCGATCTGGCGGTGTTCAATCGCGACGCTTTTGCGGGCATTGCCGCCCAGGCGAAGGCGAGTTTGGCAAGCTGATGCAAAAGTCCATCCATGGACTTTTGCATTTCGCTTCGGCCAAAGCACAGCTTTGGCCTCGCTCGGTTTATCAAGCACTTATGTGCTTGATAAACGATGCGTCCCATCCGACCGCCAGGGATGGTGGAAGTGCAGATTTCGCAGGAGCACGAAATCTGCCCTGGGGCGCAGCAGGGGAACGCAAAATGAGTTTTGCATTCCCCGGCTAGCCGGCTGAACGCCGGTCCGCCCAGATCCGGCGGGAACAAGAACAAGAAGGAAGGGGCCGCGGCCCTTTCTTTTTTTGGGGCACAGCGCCTGTGGGGCCGGCATTATGCTTGCCGGGATGTGACGCAGCTGAACATCGTCCGGAATGTGACTCTTCATGCATGACGTAGCCAACCTTGTGCAGCGCGCCACGGCGGAGATCGCCGCCGCGCGCGACGTGAAGACCCTGGAAGCCGCGCGCACACGGTTCCTGGGCCGCAAGGGCGAACTGACAGCGCTGTTGAAATCCCTCGGCACGCTTCCGGAAGCGGATCGTCCGGCGGCGGGCGAGGCAATCAACGACGCCAAAACCCGGCTGCACGCGGCCATCGAGCATCGGCGCACGGCGCTTGAGCAGGAGCGGATCGATGCGCGGCTGAGCGCGGAGCGCGTTGACGTCACGCTGCCCGGGCGGGGCCAGCGCCACGGCGGGCTGCACCCGGTGACACAGACGCTGGAGCTGGTCGAGGACCTGTTTACCCAGATCGGATTTGCCATCGCCGATGGACCGGAGATCGAGAACGACTATTACAATTTCGAGGCGCTGAACATCCCGGCGCAGCACCCGGCGCGCGCGATGCACGATACGTTCTACCTGCGGGACCACCCGCTGCTGCTGCGCACGCACACGTCCAACGTGCAGATCCGGTACATGCAGCACCACCCGCCGCCGCTGCGGATCATTTCCACCGGGCGCGTGTACCGCTGCGATTCCGACATGACGCACACGCCGATGTTTCACCAGATCGAAGGTCTGGTCGTGGACGAGGACTCGAGCTTTGCGGACCTGAAGGGAGTGCTGGAGGATTTTGTCGCGCACTTCTTCGGCCGGCCCGTGGAACTGCGCTTCCGTCCGTCGTATTTCCCCTTCACCGAGCCGTCCGCGGAGGTGGATATCCGCGGTGAAAGCGGCTGGCTCGAGATCCTGGGCTGTGGCATGGTGCATCCGCGCGTGCTGGAAAACGTCGGCATTGACAGCGAGCGCTTCACCGGCTTTGCCTTCGGCATGGGCGCGGAGCGGCTGGCGATGCTGAAATACGGGATAAATGACCTGCGCATCTTTTTTGAAAATGACCTGCGCTTCCTGCGCCAATTCGGTTGAGCGCGAGGAGCGACTGTGAAAGTCAGCGAACTGTGGCTGCGCGAGTGGGTGGATCCGCCGGCGGATACGGCGGCGCTTGCCGATCGCCTGACGCTGGCCGGATTTGAAGTGGAAGCGGTCCGCCCGTGCGGCGCCGGCCTGAACGGCGTCGTCGTCGGCATGGTGCGGGAATGCGCGCCGGTACCGCAGTCTGATCACCTGACGTTGTGCAGAGTGGACGCCGGGCAGGGCAGGCTGCACCAGGTCGTCTGCGGCGCGCCGAATGTGCGCGTCGGCGGCCGCTATCCGTTCGCCGCGCCGGGGGCGACGCTGCCCGGCGGGCGGAGCATCGGCGCCACCCTGATTCGCGGCGTGCAATCAGAGGGAATGCTGTGCTCCGAGGCGGAGTTGGGGCTCGGTGATGCCGCCGGCGGTCTGCTGGAACTGGACGGGGATGCCGCGCCCGGAACCGGACTGGGATCCGTGCTGGCGCTGGATGACAACGTGCTCGAGATCGCGCTGACACCCAATCGCGGGGATTGCATGAGCATCGCGGGCCTTGCGCGCGAGACCGCAGCGCTGTACCGGATCGGGATCACCGCCGCGCCGGCGGTTCCGGCAGCCGCGGCGTCAGATCGGCGGCGCAGCGTGCGGCTGGCGGCGGCCGCGGGCTGCCCGCGCTACGCGGGACGCATCATTGATGATGCGGATCTGACCCGCCCGGCGCCGTTGTGGTTGCGCGAGCGGCTGCGGCGCGCCGACATCCGATCCATCAACGCGGCCGTGGACATCGCCAATTACGTGATGCTGGAACTCGGTCAGCCCATGCATGCCTTCGATGACGCGAAGCTCAACGGCGATATCGTGGTGCGGTTCGCGCATGCCGGAGAAACGCTGACGTTTCTGGACAACGAGCAACGCGATCTCGATGCGGACATGCTGGTCATCACCGACGCCGGCGGCGTGGTTGCCATGGCCGGTGTCATGGGCGGATTGCATACCAGCGTGACCCCGTCAACCCGGAGCCTGTTTCTGGAAAGCGCGCATTTTGCGCCGGATGCCATCATGGGACGGGCGCGGCGGCTGGGACTGCAGACCGATGCCGGGCAGCGATTTGAACGCGGTGTGGACCCGGAACTCGCTGCCCGGGCCCTGGAACGGGCCACGACGCTGCTGCTAGAAAGTTGCGGCGGCCGGCCCGGCCCGCTGGTGGACACGCGCGACGACGCGGCTTTTCCAAGGAAATCGGCAATCCCGTTGCGCAGCGGGCGTGTGCGCCGCGTGCTGGGCGCGGAACTGGCACCGGAAGCCATCGAAGGCATCCTGCGCCGGCTGGGACTGGAACCAGCACCCGCTGCGGGAGGCTGGAGCGTCGGCATTCCCGCGTTTCGCTTTGACCTGTCCCTGGAGGCGGACCTGATCGAAGAGATTGCCAGAGTCCATGGCTATGATCGTCTGCCCAGCCGGAAACTGGGCGGCAGGGTCGGGATGCACAGCGGGGGGCCAGACCCGCGCTTGCGTGAATGGCGGCGGGCACTCGCGGCGCGCGGGTACCAGGAGGCCATCACCTACAGCTTCACTGATACCACGTTACAGGAGCAGTTCGCGGGGCCAGGGGACACGCTCAGCTTGCGCAATCCCATCGCCAGCGACCTGGGAGTGATGCGACAAAGCCTGCTGCCGGGGTTGCTCGGTGCCCTGTCATTCAACCGCAAACGCCAGCAGGAGCGGGTGCGGCTGTTCGAGATTGGGCGGGGCTATCGGCTGGATCGCGAGGCGATCCGGCAGCCCCTGCTGCTGGCGGGGATTTCATGCGGAACTTACTTTCCGGAACAATGGGATATCAGTACCCGTGACGGCGACTTTCATGACCTCAAGGGGGACGTCGAGGAATTGTTGGCGGTCGCAGGGTTTCGAAACGGTTGTCGTTGGCGACCCGTGGCGAAACCTGGACTGCACCCGGGGCAAAGTGCCGAGATTATTCTGGAAAATCAGCCAATTGGCTATATCGCGACGCTTCATCCCGGGGCATTGAAAGGGCTGGACCTCAAAGAGCCCGTTCTGTTCTTTGAGCTGGACTTGGAGCAGATCCCCGCGCGCAAGGCCCCTTCGTTCCGGCCGATTTCCAGGTTTCCGTCGGTGCGCCGGGATATTGCCGTGGTTGTGGCCCGGGAACTGGCGGTGGCGAGGGTGTTGGACGTGGTTACCGAAGCGGCAGGCGAAGTACTCACTAACCTAGAGTTATTTGACGTATATCAGGGGGAAGGTATTGATCTAGGGAAAAAAAGTCTGGCCCTAGGCTTGACCTTTCAGGCCACTTCCCTCACGCTAACGGATGAAGCGGTCGATTCCGTCATTGAATCGGTGCTGAATTCATTGAAGGAAAAATACGGCGGGACGCTGAGAGAAAAATCCTGATGGGCGCACTGACTAAGGCCGACATGGCCGAACGGCTCTACGAAGAACTCGGGCTCAATAAGCGGGAAGCCAAGGAGATCGTCGAGATGTTTTTCGAGGAGATCCGCACTTCGCTGGAAACCGGGCGACAGGTGAAACTTTCCGGGTTCGGTAATTTCGATTTGCGCGACAAGAATCAACGCCCTGGACGTAATCCCAAGACAGGTGAAGAAATCCCGATAAGTGCCCGCCGTGTCGTAACTTTCCGGCCAGGGCAGAAACTGAAGGCGCGGGTCGAGGCCTATGCTGGAAGCGTCCAACAATAGCGAACTGCCGGCAATTCCCGGCAAGCGCTATTTCACCATCGGCGAAGTCAGCGATCTGTGCGCGGTGAAACCCCACGTGCTGCGCTACTGGGAGCAGGAATTTCCGCAGCTCAAGCCCCTTAAGCGTCGCGGCAATCGCCGTTATTACCAGCGCCATGATGTGATCCTGATCCGTCAGATCAGAAGCCTGCTGTATGAGCAGGGATTCACCATCGGCGGGGCGCGTCAGCGCCTGTCCGGAGAGGAGGCGCGCGAGGATTCCAACCAGAGCAAGCAAATCATTCGCCAGTTACGCGCCGAACTGGAAGAGGTCCTGGACATTCTCCGACGCTGAATTTCCGGCGTCAGCGGCTTGATCGGGCTGACGCGGGGCGTTGCAGGAGCGATAATCTTCACCAATCCGGTTTATTCGGGGCGTAGCGCAGCCTGGTAGCGCACCTGCATGGGGTGCAGGTGGTCGGAGGTTCAAATCCTCTCGCCCCGACCAATCAGCAAATCGATCCTCCGGTGGAGTACCGGGCCGGCTAATTCGCGGCATGGGATAATGCCCGTGCATAAGTAACGGCCATTCGCGCAAACCCCTCCAACCCGGAGTTCTCGAGACCGTACCGCGCTATACCATGTGTGGAATCATTGGAGTCCTCGCGCAGCGCAACGTCGTGCCGCTGCTGATCGACGGTCTGCGGCGCCTCGAATACCGCGGCTATGACTCGGCCGGCATCGCCGTATCCGCGGCCGGTGGTGAATTGCGTCGCGAGCGCGTCGTGGGCAAAGTCGAATGCCTCGCAGCGCGGCTCGGAGTATCTCCGATCGACGGGCACACGGGCATCGCGCACACGCGCTGGGCCACGCACGGCCGGCCCACCGCCAGCAACGCGCATCCGCATGCCTGCGGCCCGATCGCCGTAGTGCACAACGGCATCATCGAAAATCACGCGCAATTGCGCGACCGGCAGCGGGAACTTGGCTACGAATTCGAATCCGAAACCGACACAGAAGTCATCGTGCATGAGATCCATCGGCACATGCAGTCAGGGCTGGACCTGCTCGGCGCGGTCCGGGCGACGGTGGCGGATTTGCGCGGCGCCTACGCCCTCGCCGTCATTGACGCGAACGCGCCGGAAAGGCTTATCGGGGTACGTTGCGGCAGCCCGCTCGTGATCGGCATTGGCACGGGCGAAGCGTACCTCGCTTCGGACCTGTTCGCGCTGATGGGGCTGGCGGGCAAATTCATCGTACTCGAGGAGGGCGACGTGGCTGACGTGCGCCGCGAGCAGGTTGCGATATACGACCACGACGGGAAGCCCGTGGACCGCGGTTCGATGACGCCGCAATTGTCCGCGGAGACGGTGGATCGCGGTGGATACCGGCATTACATGCTCAAGGAGATCCATGACCAACCGGCGGCCATTCAGGCAACATTGCACGGCTGGCTGGGTGAGTCCGGCATAAACGGCGCAGTGCTTGGCGAGCGCGCCGTTTCGCTGTTGCAGCGCGTTCGCAATGTCCATTTTGTCGGGTGCGGAACGAGTTTCCATGCCGGATTGCTGGGCCGGTACTGGGTCGAACTGCTGGCCGGCGTGCCCTGCGCCGTGGAGGTCGCGAGCGAGTTTCGGCATCGCACACTGGTAGTCCCTCCGGACACTCTTTTGGTGGCCATTTCGCAGTCCGGGGAGACTGCGGACACACTGGGCGCCCTGCGGCTGGCGCGGAATTACCTCGGCACGCTGGCGATCTGCAATGTACCGGACAGCGCGCTTACGCGGGCGGCGGACTGCACGTTGCACACGCGGGCCGGGCGCGAAATCGGGGTTGCGTCCACGAAGGCATATATCACGCAGTTGACCGCGCTGCTGCTGCTGGCGCTGCTGATGGGGCGGCAGCGGGGCCTGGACCCGGCAGTGCAGGCGGAGCTGGTCGGGCAACTGGCGGCGCTTCCGTCCCGGATCGAGCAGGTGCTGGCGCTGAACGCGCGGTTCGAATCCCTCGCGGCCGGGTTTGCCCAGAAGCACCATGCGCTGTTTCTGGGCCGGGGTTCCATGTTGCCGGTCGCGATGGAAGGGGCGTTGAAACTGAAGGAGATTTCCTATATTCACGCGGAGGCCTACCCGGCCGGGGAGCTGAAACATGGCCCGCTGGCCCTCGTGGACGAGGACATGCCGGTGGTCGCCGTGGCGCCGAACAACATCCTGCTGGACAAACTGCTGTCGAACCTGCATGAGGTGCGTGCGCGCGGCGGCGAACTGTTTGTGTTCGCGGATCAGGACTGCAATCTGCGCACGGCGCCGGGCATGCGCGTGATCCAGTTACCGCGTTCGCATGACGTGCTCGCGCCGATTGTCTACACGGTGCCGCTGCAATTGCTGGCCTATCATGTCGCGGTTCTGAAAGGGGCGGATGTGGATCAGCCGCGCAACCTGGCCAAGTCAGTGACCGTCGAGTGATTCCAGTGCCGATGAATCAGGCAACTCCCGATCGCGCCCGCTACCGGATCCTCGTCGTGGATGACGATCCGGAAATCCACGCGCTGGTCAGCATGTGGCTGACGCGCGCCGGCTTTGACGTGGACGCCGTCTCGTCGGGCGCCGGCGCATTGACCCGGATTTTGGTCGCGAAGCCCGATCTCATCATTACCGATCTCGTCATGAGCGGCATGAGCGGCATTGAATTGCTGGCCGAGGTTCACCGCGACAATCCCCTGCTGCCGGTGATCCTGCTCAGCGGCAAGGCGCGGATCCCGGATGCCGTACGCGCCACGCACATGGGATCCGCGGCGTTCCTGACCAAACCGGCCCAGGAGCCGGATCTGGTTGAAGCGGTGCAGCGCGCTTTGCGATTGAGCGGTGATCGCGGAAACTCGGATCGGGTATTCGCGGACCTGCTGACCTACCGCAGCGCCTGCATGGCGCAGTTGGTGGAACGGGCCGCGCTGGTGGCGGAGACGGATGTCACCGTCTTGATCACGGGCGCCACGGGTACCGGAAAGGAAGTGGTGGCGAGAGCGATTCACCTTGCCGGCGTCCGGCGCGACCGTGCTTTCGTCGCGGTGAACTGCGGCGCGATACCGGAACAACTGCTGGAATCGGAATTGTTCGGGCATGAAAAGGGCGCATTCACGGGCGCGCATGTGCGCCACGACGGACTGTTCCGCGCCGCCGACGGCGGCACGCTGTTTCTGGACGAGATTGGCGACATGCCGCTGGCGCTGCAGGCCAAATTGCTGCGCGTGCTGCAGGATTTCACCGTCCGCCCGGTGGGATCGGTGAAGAGCCATCCGGTGAACGTGCGCATCATCGCCGCGACCCACCGCGATCTGGACGAACTGGTTCGGGAACAGGAATTCCGCGAGGACCTGTTTTACCGGCTGCGCGTCGTGCCCATTGACATGCCCGCGCTTTCGGAGCGACGCGAGGACATACCCCTGCTCGCGGCCGGCTTCCTGGAGCAGTTTGCCAGGCGCAACAACTCCGGCAGCAGGCATTTTTCCCCGGAGGCGCTGGAGGCGCTGGTGTCGGCACCGTGGCCCGGCAATATCCGCCAGTTGAACAACGTCGTGGACATGTGCGCAACCTTGTGCAAGACGGCCACAATTCCCGGCAGCCTGGTGCGCACGGCGCTGGAGGATCGCCCGCCCGAGTTGCAGACGCTGAAGCAGGCGAAGCACGTATTTGAACGCAACTATCTGGTCGGGGTCATGCGTCTGACCCATGGGAACGTGGCCAATGCGGCGCGCATTGCGGGACGGAACCGCACCGAGTTCTACAAGCTGCTGTCGTTGCACGGCATTGAGCCCGGGGCGTTCCGGGCGGACAATGCCGATTAGCGGCTGACGCACGCAGCCACCCCTCCCCGGACGGGCCTGCCAGGGGCTTGTCAGGGGCGGGCGTGAGAGGCAAGAGACGGGAGGAAGGGCGGTGGCGGGCGAAAAGATTGTCGTGAAAGTGGACCCGGATCTGGAGGAGCTGATCCCGGGGTTTCTGGAGAATCGCGCGCGGGATCTGACCAGATTGCGCGAAGCGCTGGGCAAGAACGACCTGCCGTCAGTGCAGTCCGTGGGCCACAGCCTGAAAGGGGTTGGCGGCGGCTATGGTTTCACGCGGCTCTCGGAGATCGGCGCGGAAATGGAGCGGGCGGCCAGGGCAGGTGATCCGGCTCCGTTGCCTGGACTTGTCAGCGAACTGGCCGATTACCTGGGCCGCGTGGTAGTCGAATACGGATAGCGCGGTGATGCAAAACCCCGTTTTGCATTACCGTGGGCGCCCCAGGGCAGATTTCTTGCTCCTGCGAAATCTGCACTTCCGCCGGCGGAAAACTGCTCCATGCGTTTTCCGCACTTCCGCCGTCCCTGGCGGTCGTCCATGGCGGGCGGACGGGACGCATCGTTTATCAAGCACGCAAGTGCTTGATAAACGGAGCGAGGCCGAAGCTGCGCTTTGGCCGAAGCGAGAGGCAAAAGTCCACGGACGGACTTTTGCGTCAGACTGTTAGCTTCCGCCATGTTCCCCGCGCGTGAAGGCCGGTGGCTGCGGGTCGCGATCTATGGGACCACACTTGCGCTGGGACTCGCGTTCAGCGTCGTCCTGATGTCCGCGGCCTGGAACAGCGCGCGCACTCCGGCGGAGCGCGATTTTTCCCTGGAAACAGTCTCCACTGAAAGCGCGGTATCCGGCGACGCCCGCGCCGCGCACAACGCCATTGCCGGGCTTGGCGCGTTCCTGTCCGCGACACCGCAGATTGCGCGCGCGGAGTTCGAGACGGTCGGTCGTGACGTGCTTGCCCGGCATCGCTACCTGGAAAAGATCGGATTCTGCCGCGCCGTACGGCGCGATCCCGCCGGCGCGCGCTGCGATGACCCTCTCATCTCGATCCGATCGACGGCCGGGGGCACCGATGCACCGGTCATGGACTGGAACCAGGCGGCGGAATGGGCCGGTGAGGCTCCGGCGGAAGAGGTCCGTGCGGCCAGCCTGTCCACGCCGGGGGGTCGCAGGGCGCTGTGGTTGTTGCGCGCGGTTGGACAGGGAGACGCACCAGCCGGGCTGCTGGCGGTACTCGTGGACGTGAATCAAATGCTGCAGGTCGCTCCGGCGGACGTCGAATTAGTCCTGACACTCACTAATGACCTGGCCAATATCGGAGGGCGCCAGGTTCTGGTGAGAAGCGGGCAGGCCGGGGCGCCCGGCGCGAGGGCGTTTACCCTGCAAAAGGACACCATTATTCAGATGCCCATGTATTCGCTGCGTCTGCAGCAGAGGCGAATGATCGGCTGGGCGGAGCTGGAGCTCTGGGTCCTGGCAGTTTCGGCCCTGGTGGGCATCGGAGTGACGCTGCTGCTGGTGGCTTTTGTGCGCACCAAGGAGCTGCAGGCGCGGGAACTTGCGGAGCGCAACGTCGTCATTGAGCGCAAGGTGGAGGAGCAGACGCGGGAACTGGCGCAGGCCCGGGATCAGGCACTGGACGCCGCGCGCGCAAAGTCGGAGTTTCTCGCCGGGATGAGCCATGAGATCCGCACGCCGTTGAACGCCATCATCGGCATGTCGGATCTGCTCGCCGAAACTCCGACGACGGACGAGCAGAAGAAATACATCGAGGTGTTCCGCAAGGCCGGCGATACGCTGCTCAGCCTGGTCAACGACATTCTCGATTTCTCCAAGATCGAAGCACGGCAGGTGCGGCTGGAGACCATACCGTTCGACGTTGGCGCCGTGCTCGAGGAGGCCGCGGAGATCCACGCGCTCAAGGCCCAGGCCAGGGGGCTGGAACTGGTGTCCTACGTCGATCCGGAATTGCCGGTCATGCGCATCGGCGATCCGACGCGACTGCGCCAGGTTCTCCTGAACCTCATCGGGAATGCAGTCAAGTTCACGGAGCGCGGCGAGATCGTCGTTTCCGTGGCTGCGGACACCGCCGACCCTTCCGGATCGGTGCTCCGTTTCCAGGTGCGCGATTCAGGCATCGGTATCCCGGCCGGGAAGCGCAACAGCATTTTTGAAACCTTCACGCAGGTGGATTCGTCCACCACGCGCAAGTACGGGGGAACGGGTCTCGGTCTCAGCATTTGCCGCAGCCTGGTGCAGTTGATGTCGGGAAACATCAGGGTTGAAGACGGGGCTGACGGCCACGGCAGCACGTTCGTGTTTACCGCCGCACTGCCGGCCGATGCGGCCGCGCCGGCGCGGCCGCGGCCGGAAACCTCGCTGCGCGGGCGCGGCATCGTGGTTGTGGAGGACCATGCGCCGAGCCGGGACGTGATCGCGCGGTATCTGGCGGCGGCGGGCATGCAGGTGACAGCGGTCGAGTCCGCCGCCGGTTTGTCCCGGCTCTCCGGGCAGGATGGTACCGACGTCCTGCTGGTGGATGCGCGCTTGCCTGGAACGGACGGGTTCGAGTTTATTGCGCAGCTCTCCGCCAGCCGGCCGCACCGCCGGACGCTGCTGATGTTCGGGGCAGCGGAATTGAATCAGCACATGGTGCGGCTGAAGGAGCTGGGGATAGACGGTTACGTGCTGAAGCCGGTAAAGCGCGCCGATTTGTACCGCCAGATCGCCGGTCTGTTCGCCGTCCCGGAGTCGGCTGCGGCCGCCGAAGTGGGCGACGCAGGGCCCCCGGTTGCGCCGCGGCGCATCCTGCTGGTGGATGATAACAGCGACAACCGGCTGTTGATCCGCTCGTACCTGAAGAAAATGCCCTATGAAGTGGTCGAAGCCGAAAACGGCAGGCTGGCCGTGGAAAGCTTTCAGGCCGGGCCGTTCGATATCGTATTCATGGACGTGCAGATGCCGGTCATGGACGGGCACGAGGCGACACGCGCGATTCGCGCCTGGGAACAGTCCGGGCAGCGGACGCCCACGCCCATCATTGCGCTGACCGCCCATGCCAGCAGGGAGGAACACGAGCGATCCCTGGCCGCGGGCTGCACCACCCACATGACCAAACCGGTGAAGAAGGCCGCGCTGCTGGAGGCCATTGCAACGCACACAGCCATGCGGCCGGCTTCACAGGCACAGTAAAAAGTGTAACGTTAAGGAATCTCTGAACAACCCCATCCTGGGCTTGTCAGAGGACGCAGAAACTTGCTCCTGGCAGTTTCTGCATTCCCGCCGTCCATGGCGGTCGCAGTGCATGCATCTGACCGCCATGGACGACCGCCAGGGATGGCGGAAGTGCGGAA
>JACORW010000023.1 GCA_016179185.1 Gammaproteobacteria bacterium
AGAACGGATGGCACGGAATACCAGACGCTGATCCGGTTCGATTCAATGAACTGGATCAGGCTGGCCGGGAAAAATGCCGCCATCTCCGGCACCAGATGCACCGTGGCGCCGATCTTCACGCTCACGAACAGATCCAGGATCGAGAGATCGAAATGGAACGGCGCGTGATTGGAGAACTGATCGTCCTCGCGAACATCGAAACACTCGCTTACCCAGTCAATGAAGGCCAGTGCATTGCGATGGGAGATCATGACGCCCTTGGGCACGCCGGTGGAGCCGGATGTGTAAAGAATGTAGGCGAGATCGGATTCGATGGCGGGATTTTCCGGGGCCGCGCCGGTTTCAGCATCGGCGTCCCGGTGCAGCCGCCAGCGCATCGGCCCATCCTCGGCGGGCGTCTCGGGGGATCCGTCCATGAGCAGCACGAGCTCCACACCCCACTGACTGAAGAGGCCGGGCGTGAGGGCCTTCACCTTGGCGGAAGTGGTCAACAGATGGCGGACCGCGCAATCCCGCAGGATCAGCCCGAGGCGCTGCGCAGGCGCCATGGGATCCAGCGGCACGTAGGCGGCGCCCGCCTTCAGGATCGCGAATATGCCCAGCACCGTTTCCACGGACTTGTTCAGATAAATCCCGACGCGATCCCCGGGTTGCACGCCTTCCCGGCGCAGCAGCCCGGCAAGGCGATTGGACTCATCCTCCAGTTGCCCATAGGAAAGCGCACGGCCGGCGCAGGTGACGGCGGTCTTCCCCGGAACTCGCGCGGCCGTCGTGCTCAGCAGGTGCGACAGAAGATAGGCCATGTTTGTCGAGACTCCGTGACGGGGGGACAAATATAAATTCAGTGACTTATAAAAACCTCGTCGGCAGAGTGGCCGGCGATTGAGGCTTGGGGACAGCGTGCCAGGACCCCGGACCTGTTCAAATGCCGGTAAATCTCTATGTGATGCAATTCACACTTGGCGGCGATTCTATGTGATGCAATTCACACTTGGCGGCGATTCCATCACAGTCGTCCCGCGCAGTCTGGTACATTCCGGGGTATGAGGAACCTCACTCAATCGTATTGTTCTCCGGTCAGGAGTATACCACCCAGCCGTAATGAAGCCCGTGCCCCACAGGGGTACCGCCAACTTTAAGGAGCAGTCAGTGGATCGAAGAGATACATCAACGCTTGGCGGGATAACGTTCCATCACCCCGGCGCGTTCTGGTTCGGGGCGATGGCCGTCACCGCGGGTGTGCTGTTGCACCTGCCCATGTACCTGATGGGCCGTGATATCGGTTACAGACTGACCGGCATGCCAATGGACACGCCGATGATGTTGGGAATGGCGGCCATCATCATCGGGTTGCTTGCCAGCCTGTACGGTCTGTTTCCACGGATCGCCGCCGCAAACCCGGCTTCGGCGCAGATCCGGATCAGCGCGCTGGATGATGCCCCGCTCACCGCGGCCCATTTCGGCCTGCTGGCGGCCATGGCGATCGCCGTGACCATTGACCTGATGAAGCCGACGGCCCTGGCCTTCGTGATGCCCGGCATGACGGTGGAATACGGCCTCAAGTCACCGCTGAATCCGGGCGGCACGATCCCGGCCGTATTGATCGCGTTCTCGGGGATCACCGGCACCGTGCTGGGGTCGTTTTTGTGGGGCTGGCTGGGGGACCGAATCGGCCGGCGCGCTTCGATTCTCTACGCCGGTATCGGATTCATCGCCACCTCCATCTGCGGAGCGATGCCGGATTTCTACTGGAACGTGGCGATGTGCTTCCTGATGGGACTCGCCGTGGGGGGCATGTTGCCGATCTGTTACGCGCTGCTCGCGGAGACCATCCCGGCCCGGCACCGGGGCTGGCTGATGATCCTGATCGGCGCGGACATTGCCGGGGCCTACGTTCTGACAAGCTGGCTCGCCGCGGCACTTGTGCCCGAGTATAGCTGGCGCATCCTGTGGCTGATCGGCATGCCCACGGGCGTGGTATTCATCCTGATGAATCGCTGGATCCCGGAGTCCCCGCGCTTTCTGCTTGCGAACGGGCGCGGGGCCGAGGCGCGCGTGGTCATGGCGCGGTACGGAGCCAAAGTGCTCGAGTCTGCCGAAGCGGACGAACCGCCCCAGGATTCCTCACTGAGCGGGTGGCGCGATCTGGCGCGCGGTAAATACCTGGGCCTCACCCTCGTGGTCGGCTGCCTCGGGCTGGGAGTGGGGCTGGTGCTGTTCGGCTTCAATCTGTGGATCCCGACCAATCTGCGCCGTCTTGGTTTCGCGGAGGCCGACACGCTGTTGCGCAACGCGGCGCTGATGGGGCTGCCGTTCACGGTTGCCGTCGCGTGGATGTACGGCTTCTGGAGCAGCCGCAAGACCATTATCGTGCTCACGTCCCTGACTGCCGCCGCGCTGCTCGGGTTTGTTCTCGCCGGCGATGCCATCGTGAGCAACCGGGCGCTGCTTTACCTGTTGCTGATCGTGCCGGTGTGGGGGATCAGCTCGGTGACGGCGGTGTTGTCGGTTTACAGTTCGGAGATCTATCCGACGCGGGTCCGTTCCAAGGGCACCGGGTTCGCGGCCGGGATGAGCAAATTCGGCGGCGTGGCCATCATTGCCGCGGTATTGTCGGGCTTCGCAACGCCGTCCCTTGCCACCGTGGCCCTCGTCGGCGCGGTGCCCATGGTCCTCGCGGTGATTGCGGTGGCCTGTTTTGGCGTCGAAACGTGCAGGCAGCGGCTGGAAGACATCACGGCCGGCGGCACCACAGCAGTTGAACCCGGTTAGCAGCCGGGAGCCCAAGCGTGCGTGCTCAACCATGCCTGTAATGCCACCTGACAAGTGTGACGTAGTCGTCATCGGCGGCGGCCCGTCAGGGTCCATGGCCGCCTCTCACCTGGCCAAGGCCGGGTTCTCCGTCGTGCTGCTGGAAAAGGCCCGGCACCCGCGCCCGACCGTCGGCGAGAGCCTGATCCCGCATTTCTGGAAATACACGGACATGATGGGCGCGAGCCGCGCCATCGAGGAAGACGGCTTTGTCAAAAAAGGGGGTGGCCTTGCCCTCTGGCACGGCGCCATCCGGCAATTGCGCTTCTGCGACTTTGGTTATTCCCGCCCGGCCCTGCACGTGGAACGGGACCGGTTCGATCTGTTGCTGCTGAATCAGACCCGCGCCAACGGAGCCCAGGTATTCGAGGAAACCGCGGTAACCGGTCTCGACGCCAACCTGGACGCGCCGCTGGTCCGGTATCAAACCGTGGATGGGGACGACGGCCAGATCCGCGCCGCCTATGTTGTGGACGCCAGCGGCCAGTCCGCGATCGTCGCGCGGCAACTGGGCATGCGCCAGTTCGATCCGGACATTCGATTTCTGTCGCTGTGGGGGTATTACCGCGGCGGACGGTACGTGGACATCGAAGGGCATGTATACCCGTTCGCCAGCCGGCATGAACACCGCCCGGCCACGTTTACCTCCTCGATCGGCGACTGGGGCTGGGTCTGGCACATCACGATGCGCGACAAGATCAGCGTGGGCGTGATCCTTTCCCCGGAACGGCTCAAGGCCTTCAAGGCCGTGCGCGACACGCCCGAGGCAAAGTTCCAGGGCCTGGTGGCCGAATGCCCGGTCATCGGGGACCTGTTGCGCGACGCCGAGTTCGAGGGCGAGATGTTCGGCATCAAGGACTATGCCTACAAACCGATGGAGCTGGCCGTCGGCAATTGTTACCTGGCGGGAGACGCGGCCGCGTTTGTGGATCCCATCAATTCCGCCGGCGTCGTATTCGGCATGTACGCCGGATTTGCCTCGGCATGGTCCATCGTCGAGTCGTTTCGAAACCCGGGACGCAGCGAAGAATACCGGCGCCGCTACTGCAAGCTCTATGGGGACCGGCTCGCCCTGTTCCGCCTGCTGGCGCTGCCGCCGGATGCCGTCGGCGTCGAGCGGGCCATCGAGGCAGCCGGCGACGTCGTGACGATGACCAGCACCAGCGAAATCCAGTTGATGTTGCTGACGGCAATACTCAACCTGCGCTCGGACGGCATCTTGCGGGTCCTCGGAAAATTCGGGCTGAAGAATTCCGTTCCGTTCCGGGCCATTCCGCTGCCGAATGTTGCCTGACCAATGACGACTGAAGCGATACTGAGCGGCATCTCCGTTGTGTTCCCCACCTAGCCATACTTCGACACTTGCGGGCCGGCCTTGCGCCGGCCGGGCGCACAAATAGAAAGGCCGGGAGGATGCCGGAATCCCGGCACCGTCCCGGCCTGAAGTTTCGTTCCGTCAGGCCAGGTCGAAGTCCGCCTGCACCAGCAGGGAGTCCACGGTCGCAATCAAAGTCAGTTCGCTGGCGCTTATTGCATTCGCGGCCACACCGTCCTCCGAGTAGTAGTAGATGCCCGTTTGCGTCGCGCCGGTGACAAAAATCAATCCATCTTGTCCGGCGATGGCGGTGACCAGCCCGGTCGTTGCGGCAAGGATAGTCGCAAAACCCGCCTCCGTCAGATCGGCATCCGTAAACCCGGTCAACTGCCATGCCTCGTGCGGGGTGTTGAAATTGACTGCTCCGTTGGTGGTCCCGAACGTGAACATATCATCGGCCGTTTTGTCGTCCAATGTGGTATTCGCGGGCCCGATGAACTGAATGAAGTCGGAGCCGGTCACGAATTGGGAGATGGAGTCAAAACCGGTGTTGGCCCCGGCCGCGCCACCGTCCGCGGTACTGGTGTACTGAACCACATCCCCATCGCCGTCCGCGGCCCCGACCAGAATGACATCGGCGCCGGCCTCGCCGCGGATCGTATCCACGCCATCGCCGCCATCCAGCGTGTCAGCGCCGGTGCCGCCGAACAACGTGTCGTTGCCGGCGCCGCCGAGCAACGTGTCGATGGCGCCGCCGCCGTTCAGCGTATCGTCGCCTGTGCCGCCATCCAGCGCATTGGGGGTGCTGTCGCCAGTGAGCGTGTCATTGCCCGCGCCACCGGTGACGTTTTCAAACCCGCTGAGGGTATCCACCGCATCGCCGCCGGTCATCGTCTGCGTACTCAGGTCGACGTTCACCGCCACGGTCTGGTCGGAGTAGTCCACGGTATCCGTGTCCGCGCCGCCCACCAGATCATCACTGCCCGCACCACCCTGGATGACATCATTGCCGGCGCCGCCGTCAAGCATATTGACGCCGGAATCACCGAACAGCACGTCATTGCCGGCGCCGCCGAGGACATCTTCAATGCCGCTCAGCGTGTCATCGCCGTCACCTGTCGCCGTGCCCGCATCCAGATTGACCGTCACGCCGGTACCCACGGCACTGTAATCCGCCGTGTCAATATCGGCACCACCGTCCAGAACATCGTCGCCTGCGCCACCCACGAGCACATCGTCACCCGCGCCGCCATTCAGCGTGTCGTTGCCCATGCCGCCGTTCAGCGTGTCGTCGCCGGCGCCACCGCTCAGCGTATTGTCTGTGGCGTCACCGGTGAGCACGTCATTGCCCGTACCGCCGGTGACGTTCTCGAAGTTGCTGATGGTATCCACCGCATCGCCGCCGGACATGCTGTTGTCGCCCAGATTGACCGTCACGTCCGCGGACTGATCCGAGTAATCCAGCGTATCACCGGTGCCCGTACCGCCATCCAAGATGTCGTTGCCGGCGCCTCCCGAGATCACATCGTCGCCTGCGTCGCCTGCGATCACATCGTTGCCCGCGCCGCCGTCCAATGCATTGGCATCGCCGTCGCCGGTGAGCACGTCGTTACCCGAGCCACCGGTGACGTTTTCAACGTCGCTCAGGGTGTCGATCCCCGCGCCACCGGTATCCTGCGCCGTGCTGACGGCCAGGTTCACCGTGATCGCGGACGAGGCGCTGCTGTAATCGGCTTCATCCGTATCCGCGCCGCCGTTCAGGGTATCGTTACCGGAGCCGCCCACCAGCACGTCGTCGCCGGCGCCGCCATTGAGCGTATCGTTGCCGGCACCACCGTCCAGCGAATCCGCGCCGGCGCCGCCGGTCAGGGTGTCGTTGCCTGAACCGCCGATGAGCGTATCCGCGCCGTCGCCGCCGAGTACGCTCTCGATATTGCTCAACGTATCGGTGCCGTCGCCGGTGGCGGTGCCGCCATTCAAATTGACGGTCACACCGGTACCCACGGCACTGTAGTCCGCCGTGTCGAACCCGTCGCCGCCGTTCAGCGTGTCATTGCCCGCGCCGCCGGACAGCGTGTCGTCACCGGCCCCGCCGGACACGGAGTCGTTGCCCGTGCCGCCCGCGAGGACGTCGTTGCCCGCGCCGCCGTCGATGACATCGTCACCACCGCCACCATTGACATTGTCGGCGCCGGTGCTGCCGGTCACCGTGTCAGCCGCAGTACCGCCGACGAAGAGCTCGATGCTTACCAGCGTGTCGGACCCTTCGCCGCTGACGGTACCCGCGCCCAGATCCACCGTGAGCGCAGCGGTAGCCGCGCTGTAATCCGCGGTATCATTGTCCGCCCCGCCGGTCAGCGTGTCGTTCCCGGCCCCGCCGGACAGCACGTCGTTGCCCGCGCCGCCGTCAATCGAGTCATCGCCCGCGCCGCCGGAGAGCGTGTCATTGCCTGCGCCGCCGCTGATGGTTTCCGAAGCGGAGCCGCCGATGATGGAGTCATTGCCGGTGCCGGCCAGGAACGTCTCGATGCCGCTCAGCGTGTCTACGCCCGCGGCGCCCGTATCCTGGGCCGTCGTGAGTCCCAGGTTTACCGTCAGGTCCCCGGTCTCGGCGCTGTAATCCGCCGTGTCGGAATCCGCGCCGCCGGCCAGCGTGTCATTGCCCGCGCCACCGTTGAGGGTGTCATCGCCCGCGTTGCCGTTCAGGGTGTCATCGCCCGCCGCGCCGATCAGCGTGTCATCACCCGCGCCGCCGTTCAACGTGTCGTTGCCCGCGCCGCCGGTGATGGAGGCATTGACGGTGATGGAAAAAGTGGCCGGGGAGGTCGTTGCCGTGCCGTCGGTCACGGTGAAATCAAAGCTGCCCGCAACGGAATCCGCCACGTTCTGCACGAACACGATGAGACCAGCGTCCAAATCGGCCTGCGAGAAGGTCGTGATGGCCACCGTCGGGGCGCTTGCCAGCGCCACAATGCCGCCGGTCACGTTGGAAACCGTATAGTCCAGATCCGCGGCCGCATTGTCCGCGTCGGTAACACCCAGCAGGCCGGTCAGATCCAGCGTGGCGCCTTCATTGATCTGCGCGCCCTCATTGGCCGCCACCGTCGGGGCATCGTTGCCCGGCAGGTTAATCAGGCTCTGGTCCACGTCCGGGTGCACCAGCAGCGTCGCACTGCCGCTGGTGTACGAGTTGAACATCACCCCACCGACGTCCACGTCCGCGCCCGCGGTCCACTCATCCGCCGTCGCAATGACCGAATCCCCGGCGCCGCCGTCAATGCGCAGCGTGTTGGTGGTATCGGAAAGGGCATTCAACGACGTCTTGTCCAGCGTCACCGAATTGCCGCCGCCTGCAAGGTCAATGATCTCCAGGTTCTTCAGCGTCGTCCCGGCAAGCGTCGTGATGTCCAGCGCCGTGTCGCTGCTGCCTTCGAGACTCAGCGTGTCATCGCCATCCCCGCCGTTCACCTTGGCGTCATCAGCGTCGTACACCAGCGTGTCATTGCCGCCACCGCCCTTCAGATTGTCGTCCCCTTCACCGCCGTCCAGGACGTCATCGCCGCCGCCGCCCTTGAGTGTGTCGGCGCCGGCGCCACCATTCAGTACATCATCGCCACTCTTGCCCAGCACTGTATCGTCACCAGCCGAGCCGGTGATGTCGTCGCCCTCACCAGACCCGGAGATCTGCGAGATGTTCTCCAGCGTCATGCCGCTGAAGTCCCACTCCACGGCCGTGTCACCGGCCGCGATCTCGGTCCCGTACTCTTCATCGCCCGAGATCACTTCCAGACCGGTGCTCGCAGCACTGAACCCGTCCGCCAGCTCCACCGAGTCCACACGGCTCACGTCCAGCGTGTCCGTGGCGTCATCGGTGCCGCCGTCAAAGATAATGTCGTCCGCGATGCCGTCCCCGTCCTCCACCCGATAGACGTCGTTGCCGGCGCCGCCGTCCATGTCGTCCACACCGTTGCCGCCGATGAGCAGGTCATCCCCGTACTCACCGTCGAGAATATCGTCGCCGCCGCCGCCCTTGACGGTGTCGTCGTCATCACCGCCGGAGAGCGTGTCATTGCCGCCACCACCGGCCAGGTTGTCCGCGCCGCCGCCACCATTGATGACGTCGTCACCGCCACCGCCCTTGATCTTGTCATCGCCGGCGGAGCCGGTTATCGAATCATCCGCCCCGGAACCCTTGATCAGGCTGATATTGCTCAGCAGCATGCCGGTGAAATCCCAGTTCACCCCCACGTCCCCGCCGAACAGGGTGGTGCCGTCCTCATCGTCCCCAAAAATCTCCTCCAGACCCGTGGAGGCCGCATCGAAATCGTCGGACAGGAGCAGATCGGTGACCCGCGAGGCATCGAGCTGGTCCGTGCCGCTGGTGCCGGAATCGGCAAATGTATCCGCCGTGCCTTCGTCCTTGGAGGTGATGCGATAAATGTCGTTGCCCTCGCCACCGTCCACGGTGTCTGCACCCTTGCCGCTGTTCAGCAGATCATCGCCATCGCCGCCGTCCATGGTGTCGTCGCCGCCGCCGCCCTTGAGCGAGTCGTTGCCGTTGCCGCCGTCCAGGATGTCATTGCCGCCGCCGCCGACAAGCGTGTCGCCTTCCTCCAGACCATTGAGGATGTCATCACCAGCGAGACCTTTGATCAGGTCGCTTTCGGGGCCGGTTAAGTCGCCATTCAGTGTGTCAGGACCTGTGGTGCCGAAAATGTCGCTCATAACCGCTCCTTTATTATTTAGAGGGGGGAAAAGAGGTATTGGAGCCGCCTAGATACGCCACTTTGAGGCCGAAAGTCAATCCGGATATGCGGACCTGCGACACAATTAAAATCTGGGGGTAAAAATCACCCCGCCGGTGATTTCGTGAACAGCGACTCCGCCGCCAGCTGCCGGACTTTCGCTAACGCGATGATTTCCGGGGAAATATCGAATTTCAGCGCCCGATCCGGGCCGATCCCCTCCTCGCGCAGGCAGTCCGCCAGCACGTCATCGGCCGCGGTGAATCCGGCGCGGTCATTGAACGCCCATTCGTCCGCCAAGCATTGCCAGCCCAGATCCGCCATCTGCTGGCGGCCGACCTCTTCGCCGAAATACAGGCTCAAAAACCGCCGCGTCTCGTCCAGCGTCGGGCCGAGAAACATGCAGAAGCCGGAGGAATCGCACACGGCATTGATGATCTGGATCTCCTGGGAGGCTTTTGCGGCAGCCTCGCCGGTCAGTTCCGGATTGATCACCAGGCCGGCGGTGTGATCGGCGCCCATTGCGCTGGTGCAATAGGTAATCCCCGCGGCCTTCAGCGGGCGCGGATCCCAGGCCGGCAGTGCCTGCCCCTTGCCCACCGGGATGCGCTTATGGTGCCGCGCGGTGCCGACGGACAGGGCGCCATTGCCCACGAGCCGGCCCAGATCCGAACCGGCATTCACCTCCTCCCGCAGCAGGTTTTTCGCGCCCTCGGCGTCTCCCCAGTTCATGCCGCCGGAGTCCATCAATACCGCGATGGCGGCGCCGGTTTCGATGGTGTCGAGGCCCAGTTCGTCGCACAGCCGGTCCAGATCGGCGACGTCTTCCCAGTTGTTGATGTCGCAGCACGATCCCAGCAGCGTCAGCGTTTCAAACTCCAGCGCCGAGGTCTTGTAGTTGCCGTCCTTGTCATGCACGACGTTGGAGCATCTGACGATGCAGCCGGTCATGCAGTTGTGCATGCCGCCGCCGCGGGCCTCGAAGGTCTCATTGATCCTGGCGCCGTCCAGACCCTCGAAATGCGGGTTGCGCCCGTCGGTGCGGTTCTTGTATGGAAATGTATGCAGCATGTTCGCGATGGGAACCACGGCGCTGGTGCCGCGCTTGAAGGTCTCGTGGCGCGGGCCGGCGAGGTAATCCTTGCTGAACTCCTTCATGTAGCGGGCAAAACCTTTCGGATCCGCCGGCGCGCGCAGCGGCGCCTTGCCGGGGTCCACCAGCACCCACTTCAGGCATTTGGACCCCATGACTGCGCCGACGCCGCCCCGGGCGGCGTGCCGCGCGGGGTGCCTTCCCCTGGTGCGGTCCGTGCAGCCCACCGATGCCCCCTTCAGCATCATCTCCCCCGCCGGGCCGATGGTGATGGCGGAGGCGGTTTCCGGATGCCCGGCCAGCGCTTTTTCGCAGGCCGCGTAATTCCACATACCTTTATATTGTGTGGCGTCCTCCAGCCTGACCCCGTCGCCATTCACCACCAGGCCCCAGCGCCGGCTCATATTCGGCGGCTGCCCCGTGACGACAATGGCGCGGTAGCCCAGCTTCATCAGGTCCTGGGCCGGTTCGCCGCCGGCGTTGGCCTCCTTGATGCCGCCGGTCAGCGGGCTCTTGCAACCCACGGACAGGCGCCCCGACGTGGGTGCGGAGGTGCCGGACATGATGCCCGGCGCCAGCACCAGGATATTCTCCGGTCCCAGCGGGTCGCACTTGGGATTGCATTCATTGAGGAGTATGCGCGCCGACAGCGCCCGTCCGCCGAGCAGTTTCCATTGCTTCGGGTAAGGCTCGATTTTCACGGTCTGATCCGTCATGTTGACGCGGATGATCCTGTCGTTTTCCCAACTCATGGCCATGGACGTCTGCCTCCCGGTTTTACCTGTCAGCGCGGCTGCAACATTGGAATGAGAATATACGGTAATCCAGTCCTTTGGCAGCCCTTTGGGGTCAGACCCCCCAATAATTTTGCTTATGATTCAAGACACTCTTGATTTGAGGCACCTGCCGGAGGGGTTCTATGAAGACCCCTATCCGATCTACCGCGCGCTGCGCGAACGGGAGCCGGTGCATCGCTGCGCCGACGGGACCTGGTTCCTGACCCGGCATGGGGACCTGCACCGGGTCTACCGGGACCCGCGCCTGTTCAGCTCCGACAAGAAGCAGTTGTTCAAGCCCCTGTTCGGCGACAGCCCGTTATACGAACACCACACCACGAGCCTGGTATTCAACGACCCGCCGCTGCACACCCATGTGCGCAAGGCCATCGGCGATGCGCTGGCTCCGCGCACGATCACCGCCCTGGAGCCCGGACTGCGGGCGCTGGTGGAGCGGTTGCTGGGCGAATTGCAGGCGCGCAGCGAATTCGATCTCATCGAGCACTTTGCCAGCGTCATTCCCGTGGAAGTGATCGGCAACCTGCTCCGGATCCCGCACGCCGATCGCGGCCGGTTGCGGCGCTGGGCCGGCGCCATCCTCGGCGCGCTCGAATTCGGACTGCCATCGGAAAAGAAGGCGCTCGGCAACGCCTGCGTCGTCGAATTCCTGGATTACCTGTGCGACTTTGTCGCCGAGCGGCGCGGGAACCTGAGCGACGACAGCGACGACATCCTGAGCCGCCTGATCCGCTGGGAATCCGATGGTTTCCGGCTCTCCGAGCAGCAGCTTTATCACCAGTGCATTTTCCTGTTGAACGCCGGCCACGAAACCACGACCAACCTCATCGGCAACGGCGTGCACGCGCTGCTCTCGCACCCGGACGAACTGGCGCGCCTGCGCGCCGATCCCGGCCTCATCGGTTCCGCGGTGGAGGAGTTCCTGCGCTACGAGAGCCCGGTGCAGCTTGGCAACCGCGTCGCGACCGCGGACACCGAGATCGGCGGGGTCGGCATTGCCGCGGGCGCCGGGCTGACGCTGTGCATCGGCGCCGCCAACCGCGACCCGGCGGTGTACGCGGATCCCGATCGCCTGGATGTCGGGCGCAATCCGCACGATCATCTGGCCTTCGGCGGCGGCATTCACACCTGCGCCGGCCTGAACGTGGCGCGGGTGGAGGCGCGCATCGCGATCCCGGCGTTGTTGCAACACTTCCCGGAACTACGCATCAACGGCACGCCGGTGCGCGATCGCCGGGCACGGTTCCGGGGCTTCCGATCCGTTCCCGTGGCAACGATGTAGAGGGCCGGCTGAAAGCCGGCCCCACACCAGGGGGAAGATGTCAGGGAGAATTTGTGGGGCCGGATTTATCCGGCCGGGATGCTGACTGGCCCGAGTGTGGGGCCGAGGTTATCCCCTACTCGAGATCAATGGTGCCGCTGAATTCCACTTCCAGCCCGACGCCGGCGATGGAAAGAACCATGGTCGCGGGCAGCGACTCGCGTCCGGTAATGCGGCGATCGGCGATGGCACGGGAAATCGCCGCTTCGATTTCGTGCTGGGACTTGACGCCGACGGTTTTCAGAAATTTGCGGATGCTGAGGTTCAATGTTTCGTCGTTCATGGCCGCCTCCACTGTACTGCTCTGTCACCTTGAGCTTACCTGACCGCAACGGAGTTCGCTTACGGTTACCGTCAAGGCCTGAGCCGGGCCCAGTTCTCTTCCTGCGGCACGTCCATGACGAACAGCCAGCGACCGTCGGGCTGGCGGCGTACGACCTCGATGCTTCGGCCGCCGAACGTGGCCGGTTTGCCGTCCGGGCCCGTGCCGCTGGCGCGCCAGCGGGCCCGCGTCACGGCCAGATCGCCAATCCCGCAGGGGACGGATTTGACTTCTTCCAGTACAAAACGGGCCTTCGCGGCCAGGTAGCCTTCCATGATCTTGCGGATGGCGGCGTGGCCCACGACCACGTCGCCGGAATCGGTGACGAAACTGGCGTTGGGTTCGTACAGCGAGACTGCGTCGTCCACGTTGCCTGCGTGCAGCGCCTCGATCAGCAGCGGGTCGCATTGCTCCGGTTTCAGCGCGCGCATGATCAGCCCTCCACGGTGACGGCCGTGCCGCTGACGGCCACCATCAACATGCCGTTGCTCTGGCCGAGGACTTCGTAATCCAGATCCACGCCGACCACGGCGCTGGCACCCATGGCCTGGGCGCGCTGTTCCAGTTCCTTCAGCGCAATATCCCGCGCCTTCTGCAGTTCAGCTTCGTAGGTGGCGGATCGCCCGCCGACGATGTCGCGCACCGTGGCGAAGATGTCCTTGAACACATTGGCGCCGAGAATGGCCTCGCCGGAGACAATGCCGAGATACCGGGTAATTCGTTTCCCGTCAATGCCGGGTGTAGTGGTCAGGATCATCAATGTCCCCCTTCTGTGCGCCTGGGCTTGCCTCCGCAGACCCCGATTATTTGATTGTGGCCGTGGAGAGCAGCGCCTGCACGTTGGTCAATTCCTTGTCGAAATATACCATGCGTGTTCCTTGGTACAGCACGAGTTGCAGATTGCCGCCGCGAACCGCGCCCACCGCCAAGGCCTTTCGCGTCAGTCCGTCCGACGTCACCATCTCGAAGCTGTATTCGAAACCCGTTTCTCCGGCGAATGACGTGGGCTTAAGCCTGCCGGACGGCGAAATCGTGGCCTGGAACATTTTCGCCACGGTCCTTTCCAGTACATCCACGATTTCGTCGGGGAGCATGTCGGCGCGGAACACGGGAAAATCACCCTCCTTCGCCGTACGCACCAGCGGCTCTCCATCCTCGACATCGGCGAAGAACGAAATGGAATTCAGGGTTATTCCATCGGCGGTCCACGTCGGCAGATTCCCGGGCGAATTCATTGTTGGCGCGCGATTCCACTGTTGCGCCGGGACCAGAACCAGCGAACCAATCGTCTGTGGACCGGTGCCCACGACGTTGTACTGGCTGCAACCGGCCGCCAGCAATGCGCAGAATAAGACACGGCTGATTTTCATCTCGTCACTCCCCCAGTGTCAGGTAATATTCGACCATTTCCCGGTCGGGCGCCTCCGGCACCGCAGCCAGGTATTTTCGCAATTCGTCCCTCGATTCCGCGTATCTTTTCTCCTTGAGAAGCAAAGTTCCGAGTGCGCGGTGGACATCCGGCGGACAATCGGGATGGGTCAGGGCCTCGGTAAATATGGAGCTCGCCTGGACGACGTCGCCTTCCTTTCCCCTGGCACGCACGGCCTCGCCGAGAAAATACGTCACCAATCCGGGCGCCCTCCCGGCGGCCTTTATCCGCTCGAGCAACTGGATCGAGCTGCCCGGTTCATTGCGGTTCAGCTCGTCCTCAAGAAACAATCGCAAGTTGGGCCGGATTGCCGACTGGAACGCGTCAGCCCCGATCTCGCCGCCAACGCCGGATTCGAACTGACCGATATACCCGGAGATTTCCGAGATCTTGTCGGCTCTCGACTTTGGCAGCGGATGGGTCATGAAGAACAACGACGGACGCGGACTATCCGATTCATCCGCCTCCAGCTCCTCTATCAGGTTCGTCCATACCCTCGCCCCTGCGGCAGCGGCGAGTCCGGCATCTGCAACCAGTTGCACGCCGTAGCGATCGCTTTCGCTCTCATCTGAGCGGCTGTATGCCAGATAAGCAAGGATGCCGGCCAGTTCTGCAAGACTGCCGCCTCCACTGGCGACATTTGGAGCCAGCTGTCCCGCCTGCACAGCTGCGGACAGACCGATGGACAGCACCGAAAGAAAGGCGGTCGTGTTTTTAAGTCTCTTGAAGTTGTCCAGGGAATGGCGGCGCAGGTAATGACCCAGCTCATGCCCAAGCACGGATGCGAGCTGCGCCTCATTTTCCATGCGCAACAACAGTCCAGTCCAGACCTGCATCATGCCATTGGGCGACATGGTCGCATTGAATTCCGGAACACGCAGAATATAGACGCGGATGTCCCCGCAATATTCCGGCACCAACCGGCAGACAAGATCCCTGATGTAGCCCTCGAGCTCGGGATCCCGCAGCCGGTTCGGAGAGTTGCGGATCCGGGACTCCGCCTCGTCCATCAGCATCCACAATCCCGACTCTGTCGCGTCTGCGCCCGGGGCAAATCCCGGCGCGACCACGGGCTGCAGTCTGTCAATGGAATCGGCATGAACCGGCGGCATGGGGGAAATACCGGCCGCTATTGCTGCCAGCGAGCACAACCCGATATCCCGAACACTCATTATCGTGGAAGCGTCTCCAGCAAAGTCTTGATTGTCCTTGCAGCCGGCTCGGGAGTCCGGAGATCGCCGGCCGCGCTTTGCAGAAAATTGAACCAGACGACATTCCCGCTCTGCAGATCAACCAGCGAGGCGAATCCGATCTGTTGCCCGCCTGCCAGGCCTATCCCGACCAACGCGGCCGCGAACTGCAGAAAAATGCGACCGGAACTGCTGTAACTGTCACGCATGTAAATGAACAGGGCGTAATCGGCTCCCGTCCTGTTCCGCAACAACTCCACATCCGACCCGAGCGTCCAATCGAAGACATCCTTTTTCGTCGGCAAAGTGACGACAAACTTGTGAAACAGGATGGCCTGGCCCACGGCGCCATTGAGCGCCTCCAGTTCATGCAGCCTCGCCGCATCCGGATCCGCTTCCGCGGGCTGCTGATGCACAAGAAATTCAATCTGCCTGGTTTGTTCGACGTTTTTCACGGCACTGGTGATATTTGCCTTGGCGGCCTCCGTCCACGCCGAGTGCGGTTCGAGGACACCCCCCGCAGTGAGCACGGAAAGCTGAACGTCGAGGGGCATCATCACGATCTTCAGCGGACCCGACGTTGATTTCAGCGCGGTGACGGATGCCACGTGCTGAGTTGTGGCGCATGCCGACAGCAATGCTGCGCCAATGACTGGAACGATGATCTGCCGATGAAAGTTCCAGCCACGCGTCAGACGCGCGGCACGAGAGCGATTGGAATGTCCGGACCACTGAAAATCAGGCATGGTCTCCCCCGGAATCCTGTGCTTTTGTCAGCAAGGTCGCCCGTCGATACCCGGACTCCCTTCGTCGCCACTATACGCCTGACTCACCGGCCCAGACATGGGCGGCAGAGTATCCCGAAATACTGCTGCGGTGCTTAAGCCGGCACCTTCGCCCGGGATCCGTACCGCACCAGCACAGTGAAATTTTTGATCTGTCCCGGATATTGCCGATCATTGGGGCAGCGCCTGGCGCGGCGGCGGCAGCGGCACCGGGCCGCCACCCAGTTTGAATGCCAGAATGCGGCCGTCGTTCACATAAGCCTGCACAGCGGTATCCTCCTCGAATGCGCCCATGGAACCACCACCCCATCCGGCCATCACCGCGATGTACTGCTCGCTGTCCACGGCATAGGACATCGGCGCGCCGATGATGCCCGTTCCGGTGCGGATGGATTTCAGGCGCACGCCGCTCGGGGCGTGATAAGCGTGTAAATAGCCGCTGCCCGTGCCCTGAAACACCAGGTTTCCCGCCGTCGCCAGCACGCCGCCGTTCCAGATCCCCGGTCGCAGCGGCACATGCCAGGCCTGTGGCTGCCAGATGTGGGCGCCGGCCGGGGACGGAAAAACGATGCGCGGCTGTTGCTCGTAGTCCGCGAGTCCGGTCTCCACCGGGCGGCCGGTCTTCATGTCCACGTGGCTGGCCCAGTTGGCGGTGGCGATCTTGTCCGCCGCGAGCAGTTCGCCGGTGGCGCGATCCAATACATAGAATAAGCCGTTCTTGGGTGCCTGCATGAGCACCTTGCGCATCGCGCCGTCGAACTCGACATCGGCCAGCGTGATGGACTGCGTCGCGGTGAAATCCCAGTTCTCGCCGGGCACAGTCTGATAGCGCCACTTCAGCCGCCCGGTGTTGATGTCGAGTGCCAGAATGGAGGCGAGGAAAAGATTATCGCCGCCGCCGGGGCTGCGATGGAAACAGTTTCATTTTTCCGTCAGTTATCGGGCTGAAGCTGTGTTCCGGAATATGCTACACGCACACAACGGTCGGTCCGATCTGCAATTCGGAACAGGGCGCGCACCGGGGGTATACTGAATCCGTTCGTTCAGTCCAGAGTCTACGGCGAAAAAAGAGAATAGTTCGATGCGCCGGAGAAGTCATCCATGAGGGCGTGCGCACCGTGGCTGGTGTGTGCAGCCGTCTTGCTGGTCGCGGCATCGCACCGCGTCCATGGACAATCCGACGAACAGGCATCCGCCATGCCTGCGTTCAGGGCGTTCCTGGCCCAGAAAAAATCGGCGCCCGCCACCTTCAGAATCAGCCGCCCGGTGGAAGATGCCATCACACGCATCGGGACTCACGGTATCACCCGCGCCACGGCCCGGATCATGGAGGCATCGGGACTCTCCGAACGCCGCGTGCGCATTGACGACGAGGCGCGCATCCAGGTCTACGTGCAGGTTACCAATGTGGACGACGCCGGCCTCGCCATGCTCCGCGCGCTCGAGGCCGACATCGAGATCGCCAACGCAAAGCTCGGGATCATCCAGGCCTGGGTCCCCTACGATCGGATCCGGGAGGTTTCCGAACTTCTGTTCGTGCAGCGCGTGACCCAGCCCGACTATGCTGTTCATCGCAGCGGAAGTGTGCAGACAGAGGGCGATGCCATCCTGCGGGCGGATGAACTGCGCGCGCTGGGCTGGGACGGGACCGGAGTCAAGGTGGGCATCATCTCCGACGGGCCACGGGGCCGCGCGTTGGCCCAGGCCTCCGGCGACTTGCCGGCAAATGTCGCCCTCTACGGCTCCTGCACGACGGCAAAGGCCATCCCTTCCCAGTGCGTGCCTGAACTGCTGTGCAGCGAGGGGACGGCGATTGCCGAAATCATCCATGACATCGCGCCGGGCGCCGAGCTCGCGATTGGGGCCGGGATCACGGAACTGGAATTCATCCAGAGCGTGGACGATCTCGTCAATGACTTCGGCGCCGATATCGTCGTGGATGACATCGGGTTTTACGCCCAGCCCTTTTTTGAGGACGGCATCGTCGCGGAGGCCGTGGCGGAAGTCACCGACCAGGTGCTGTACGTCTCCGCCGCCGGAAACAGCGGGATCGGCCACCACGAGGCGCAGTTCTCCCCGATGTCCTTCCAGGGTGACACGCTGCACGATTTCGGGCTGGGAACGGTTTTCGGCCCGGATGCCACGATGGATATCCGCATAGACCCCGGGGGGTCCGCGGTGCCCCTGCTGCAGTGGAACGACCGGTTCGGCGATTCGGGGAATGATTATGATCTCTTTCTGTTGAACGCGGCGGAAACGGACCTGCTGTGCCCGCAATGCGGCAGCGCGGAGTTCCAGACCGGAACACAGGATCCGTTCGAGGCATTTTGTTATTACAACGCGACACAAACCGAAGTGCGCGGAAAACTGATTGTCAGCAGGGCAAGCGGGAGCAACCGGAGGCTGGAGCTCTTCCTGCTCGGCAGCGCGATCCCGGCCGAATACAACCAGCCGGGCGGCAGCATCTTCGGTCATCCCGCCGTCAGGGACGCAATCGCGGTCGGGGCCATTGACGCCGCCGATCCGGGCCAGAACAACGTCGAGCCGTACAGTTCGCGCGGCCCCGCCCGCATAGATTTTCCCAGCGTCGTCAGCCGCCCAAAACCCGACCTCGCCGGGATTGACGGCGTCTCAGTTACCGGGGCGGCCGGCTTTCCGTCGCCGTTCTTCGGCACATCCGCCGCGGCGCCCCATGTGGCCGCGGTGGCGGCGTTGTTAAAACACGCCGTGCCCCTGGCCACGCCGGAAATACTCCGCGACGCACTGAAAGACAGCGCCGTTGACATCGGGGCCGCGGGACGGGACAGCCTGTCCGGCACCGGGCGAATTGATGCGGTCGCGGCGCTGGAGGCCATTGATGTTCCGGATTCCGATGGCGACGACGTCGCGGACGGATCGGACAACTGCCCGCTTGTGTCAAACGCGGACCAGCGCGATACGGACGGCGACATCCAGGGTGACGCCTGCGATCAGGATGACGATAACGATGGGTTGGGCGATACCGCGGACAATTGCTCCCTGACGCCGAACTCCGGACAGGAGGATTTCGATGTGGACGACGCCGGCGACGATTGTGACGCTGACGATGATAACGACGGCATGGCGGACGATTACGAGATCGCCAATGCCCTGAACCCGAGGGACGCCGCCGATGCCGCCCTGGATCCGGACGGCGATGGACTGAGTAATCTCCAGGAATCGGCCTACGGCAGCGCCGCCGGCAACACCGACAGCGACAGCGACGGCATCGCCGACGGCGTGGAGGCCGCCGCCGGCCGCCATCCCGCGGCCAACGAACCGGCGCTGATCAAGATCCTCGACGAGATCCTGAACGAATAAGGCCGGCTGAAAGCCGGCCCCACAGGAACCGGCCCCACAGAAACCGAACCCTTGTGGCGCCGGGTTTACCCTGGCCTGCGATCACCCGGCTGAAAGCCGGCCCCACAGTAACCGGCCCCACAGGAACCGAACCCTTGTGGCGCCGGGTTTACCCTGGCCTGCGATCACCCGGCTGAAAGCCGGCCCCACAGGAACCGGCCCCACAGAAACCGAACCCTTGTGGGGCCGGGTTTACCCGGCTGGTCCATCACCAGACCAGCACCGTCGCGAGCCCCAGCAACAGCCCCATGCTCACGACATCGGTGGCCGTGGTCAGGAAAATGCTCGAGGCCGTGGCCGGATCGGCGCCGACGCGTTTCAGCGTGATCGGGATCAGGGCGCCGCACACGCCGCTGGTGACGCAGGCGCCGACCAGCGCCAGCCAGACGACGAACGCCAGCAGGAACGCGTGTCCGGAGCCGTTCTTGCTGGCGTAGGCGAACATCCCGAGGCCGGCAATCAGGCCGGTGAATGCACCATTCATCGCGCCCAGCAACGCCTCCTTGGTCACCAGTCTCCTTTCCTCTCCGGGTTTCAGTTCGCCGAGGGTGATGCCGCGCAGCGTGACCGCAAGCGCCTGGCAACCGGTGTTGCCGGACTGGCCGGCGAGCACCGGCAGAAACGCCGCCAGCACCACGAGCCGCTCCACCGTGCCCTCAAAAAAACCCACGACGGCGCCGGCCACGAAGGCAGTGAGCAGATTCAGTTGCAGCCACGGGTGGCGGAACTTGAAACTCTGGAACCAGTGCGTGCTCAGGCGCTCCTCCTTCTCGACGCCGACCATGGTGCCGGCCTGGGCGGTGAACTCGAACGCCTGTTCCTCGAACATCGCCTGGCCGCGCACCAGCCCGACCAGCACGCCACTTGCGTCGCACACCGGGTAGACGGGGTAATGCCGATCCAGCACCAGCTTCATGGCTTCCGCGAGCGGCTGCGTGGGCGTGAGAAAAAACGGATTGCGCAGCATGATGTCGCCGAGGCGCGCCTCGGCGGGGGAGAACAGCAGATCGCGCATCGTGATGATCCCGATCAGCCCGCCGCCGCCGTCAACCACGTAACCATAGGTAATGAAGGCCTTCTGCACCAGCGTGCGCAGCTCGTTCACGGTCTGCGCGACGGTCATGTCCGGCGGGAACACCGCCAGCGCCGGCTCCATCATGCGGCCGATGGTGTCCTCGGGATAGGCGGCATTGCCCGCCCATTGCCGCGCCCGTTCCGGCGACACGGTTTTCATCACCGCGTCCACGAGGCCGCCGGGCAATTCCGCCAGAATGTCCTGCGTGAACGCCGGATTGAGGGACAGCAGCACGCTCCCGATCACGTCTGCCGGATGCTCGCCGAGCAGCGCCGCCGCTTCCGCCGTGGGCCGCGACTTGACCAGCGGTATCAGCATGTCGCGCGGCGATTGCGCCGCCGGAATTGTTTTTGTTGCGCTGCTGTCAGTCATGGCCGCCCTCCAGGGGTCGAGGCAAAATGGGGAAATGCTCCTCCGGCGACAGTGTGATCGGTGCAGTGACCGTGGTCAACGCTTCACACCAATCCGCGCGCCGCCAGATTGCGCAGCAGATCGGCAACACCGAAATTCCACGGCGGGATTCGATCCGTGAAATTGATCCGGTTCACGAGGCTTCCCAGCGCCGGCGTGCTGATTTCCACCAGGTCGCCGACGCGATGCGTGAATCCCAGTCCCGGTGCATCCCGATCCGCCGTCGGCGCAAACATTGTGCCCAGAAACAACATCAGGCCGTCCGGGTAGGAGTGATGTGCGTTGATGGTCTGGCGCACCAGTTCCTCCGGATCCCGGCTGATCTGCGCCATGTGGCTGCTCGCGCTCATTTGAAATCCATCCGGCCCTTCTACGCGCAACGACACCGTGCAGGATCGAATCACATCGAGCGTGAAGTCTCCATGGAACAGGCGGATGAACGGCCCGATGGCGCAGGCGCCGTTGTTGTCCTTGGCCTGGCCGAGCAACAGCGCGCTGCGTCCCTCCACGTCGCGCAGATTTACATCGTTGCCCAGCGTCGCGCCGACAATGGACCTGTGCCGGTTCACTGCGAGAACGATCTCCGGCTCGGGGTTGTTCCAGCGCGAGGCCGGATGGATGCCGACCTCCATGCCGTGGCCCACCGCCGACAACGGCTGCGCCTTGGTGAATACCTCGGCATCGGGACCAATGGCCGCTTCCAGGTACTGGGACCACATCTTGCGCTGCTGTAACGCCTGCTTAAGCTGCGCCGCCGCGTCGCTGCCGGGGCGCACCGCGCGCAGATTGGCGCCGATGCCTTGCAGCAGTTCACCGCGCAGGCGTTCCGCCCGCTGCGGATCGCCGCCGGCGCGCTCCTCGATCAGGCGCTCCATGAGGCTGACCATGAAGGTGACGCCGCAGGCCTTGAGCGCCTGCAGATCGCACGGGGCAAGCAGCGCCGGCGCGGCGCCGCTGCCGCCGATACAGGGCGATGTTTCCAGCACGACCTGCAACGGCAGCGAAGGCGCGCCGGCCCGCGCCTGTAAAAGCTCCGCCGCCGGATCCGCCCGGTTCAGGAGTTCACTCACCGTCGGAAAGAATTTGCTTACGTCATGCAGTTGATCGCCCTGCACCGTGACGACGGCGGGTCCGGCCACGGGACCCGCAATCCATACCCGCCCCACCAGCACGGCATCCGGATCGGGAAGGCAGTTGATGACGGCATCGCGCGGCTCCATGCGATCACTTTACGTGGACGATGGCGCCGATACTATCTGCGGAGCCGCGTCTGGTTCGGATCCGGCGGATCGACGTTCAACCGGCTCAGCAAATCCAGCAACCATTTGCGTTCGGCGATTGACAGGTCTGCGGCCAGACGGGACTCGTACCCCCGCGCCAGTGGAATGATCCGTTCGTAGACGCGGCGGCCGCGGGCCGACAGCTCCAGCACCGAGCGCCGGCGATCCACACTCGCAATCGTGCGGCGGATGCGGCCATTCTGCCGCAGCCTGGCCACGGCGCGGCTCACCGTCACTTTGTCCATCTCGGTGCGCGCGCACACTTCGTCCGCGCACAGCCCGGCTTCCTGCCCCAGCACCGCCATGACACGCCACTCCGGCACCGACAGATCGAACCGGTCCGAATACAGCGCGGCGAAGTTGCGGCTGACGCGGTTGGTCAGCGCGGACAACCGGTACGGCAGGAAATCATTCAGGTCAAATAGAACCAGAGTCGGGTCCTTTTTCATGGACACCAGTGTGGGGCCGGGTTCATCCCGGCTATTTCACTGGCCGGCGTGAAGCCGGCCCCACAAGCCATGCCGGCTGCGAGCAATCCCTGTGGGGCCGGGTTCATCCCGGCCGTCCTAAGGCCTGCCCGTGAAATTGCTTTCCAGCCCCTGCCAGCAAAGCAGGTAATCCTTCTGCCGTTGCGGGCATTCGAGCGCGAAGCGCGTCGGGTGGATCACGTAGCGCGACTCGAACATGAATGCCATGGTGTCCTCCATGCGTACCGGTTCCAGCGCCGCGCCCGAGCCCTTGTCAAAGGCATCGCGGTCCGGTCCGTGCGCCGACATGCAGTTGTGCAGGCTCGCGCCGCCGGGCACGAAGCCCTCCGGCTTGGCATCGTAGAACCCGTAAATCAGCCCCATGAATTCGCTCATGACATTGCGGTGATACCAGGGCGGGCGGAAAGTGTTCTCCGCCACCATCCAGCGCGGCGGGAAGATCACGAAGTCCACGTTCGCGACACCGGCCGTGTCCGACGGCGAAGTCAGCACCGTGAAGATGGACGGGTCGGGATGGTCATAACTGACCGTATTCATGACGTTGAACCGCGCGAGGTCGTACTTGTACGGGACGGAGTTGCCCACCCACGCCACCACGTCCAGCGGCGAGTACTTGAGTTCCGCGGCATACAGGTGACCGCCGAACTTGCACATCAGTTCGAATTCGCCGGCCTGGTCCTCGTAGCGCGCCGCCGGGGCCAGGAAATCACGGTTGTTGGCATAGCCGTCGGAACCCACGGGTCCACGCTCCGGCAGGATGAACGCGGCGCCGTAGTTCTCGCAGATGTAGCCGCGGCTCGGCCCATCCGGCAGGTCCACGCGGAACTTCATGCCGCGCGGAATAATCAGAATTTCCCCCGGGGCGGCTTGCAACGCGCCGCACTCGGTGAAAACGGTGAGCCGGCCCTGCTGCGGCACCAGCAGCAGTTCGCCGTCGGCGTTGTAGAAATAGCGCCCGTCCATGGAACGGTTCGCCATATATATATGTATGCCGATACCCTGTTGCGTGGCGACATTGCCGTTGGCGGCCAGCGTCACGAGTCCCTGCACGAAATCCGCCGGCGCGGCCGGGATCGGGAACGCGTCCCAGCGCAACTGGTTCGGCGGCGCGTTCACCTCCGTGACCGGGCCGCTGCGCAGCAGGCCGTCATCCATGGGACGGAAGTCTCCCTGCGCCGCCGATGGCCGGATACGGTAGAACCAGGTGCGGCGGTTGCCCGCCCGCGGGACCGTGAAGGCAGTGCTGCTGAACTTCTCCGCATACAGCCCGTAGGGGCATTTCTGCGGCGAGAACCGGCCGACGGGCAGCGCGCCGGAGAGCGCCTCGGAACTGTGCTCATTGCCGAAACCGGCCTGGTACAGGTACTGTGCGCCGGCGGCCTGCTTTGCGCCGGGGGTGGTCTTCATTACGCTTGCCATGGGTGCCTCCTTAATCTCGTGCATGTTTCCGGCAGTGACGCCGACCGCCATGGACGACCGCCATGGACGACCGCCGTGGACGACCGCCATGGACGACCGCCATGGATTGCGGAAGTGCAGAAAATGCCTGGAGCAATTTTCTGCGGGCGGAAGTGCAGAAAATGCCTGGAGCAATAATCCCGTGCATGTTTCCGGCACTGACGCCGACCGCCATGGATGGCGGAAGTGCAGAAAATGCCTGGAGCAATTTTCTGCCAGTATAGTTACATTTGAAACTAATTCAATGGGTGGTCTTTCGTGAAGCTTGCCAGCCTCAAAACCGGCGGCCGTGACGGCACGCTGGTGGTGGTCAGCCGCGATCTTGCGCGCGCCGTGGCCGTGCCGGCCATTGCCCCCACGCTGCAGGCGGCGCTGGACGACTGGGCCGCCCTCGCCCCGCGCCTCGAGACCGTGTACCGGCGTGTGCAGGCCGGCGGCATGTCGGGGGAATTTGCCTTCGACCCGCGCGCCGCCGCGGCGCCGCTGCCGCGTTGCTATCACTGGGCCGACGGCAGCGCCTATGTGACCCACGTGGAACTGGTGCGCAAGGCCCGCGGCGCGGACATGCCGGAATCCTGGTGGACCGATCCGCTCATGTACATGGGCGCCTCCGATGCCTTCATCGGCCCCTGCGACGACATCCCCGTGCAACGCGAGGACTGGGGCATTGACTTCGAGGCCGAGGTGGCGGTGATCACCGATGACGTTCCGTCCGGGGTTTCGATTGACGGCGCAAGGCGGCACATTCAACTGCTGATGCTGGTCAACGACGTGACACTGCGCAATCTCGTGCCGGCGGAACTGGCCAAGCAGTTCGGCTTCTATCAATCCAAACCCTGGACCGCCTTTACGCCCGTGGCGGTGACGCCGGATGAACTGGGCGCAGCCTGGGACGGCAGCAAGCTGCATCTGCCGCTGCACGCCGCGCTGAACGGCAGAAAAATCGGCTCACCCGACGCCGGCGTGGACATGACGTTCAGTTTTCCGCAACTCATCCACCATGCCGCGAAGTCCCGCTCACTCATGGCCGGCACCGTGATCGGCTCCGGCACAATTTCCAATGTCGGCAGCAAGGACGGATCCTGCTGTCTCGCAGAGGTGCGGGCACTGGAGACCATTGCCCATGGCGCGCCCAAAACGGAATTCATGAAGTACGGGGATCGCATCCGCATAGAAATGTTCGATGCGGACGGCGCCTCCATTTTCGGCGCCATCGATCAGCGGCCGGTGGCTTATCAGCCTCCGTACTGACGCAGAGCGTAACGTGGTGGCGCGCAATCATGAGTAACCGCGAACGATCCGGTCCGGCCCGCTGGATGCCGAACGGACGGGTGGCGCCGGGTACTGCCGCCCGCGCGCAGCGGAAGGGCCCCACCGGGGGATGGGTGGAACGAGCACGGACGGCAGTATCCGGCGACAGGACCCGTCCGCCAATTGCGCCACATTGCAAGAGGGATTCTGAATGAAGTTGTACGGCTACTGGCGTTCCAGCGCGGCGTACCGGATCCGGATTGCGCTCAATATCAAGGGGCTGGAGTATGAAAATGTTCCGGTGCATCTGTTGCGCGACGGCGGCGAGCAAAACCGGCCGGAGTATCTCGCGCTGAATCCCCAGGCCCGCGTACCGACACTGGTGGACGGCGACCTGACCCTGGGCCAGTCCGTCGCAATCCTCGAATATCTGGAGGAAGAGTATCCCTCGCCGCCGCTGTTGCCGCCGGATCCGCCGGGGCGGGCACGGGCACGGCAGATCACCCTGGCCATCGCCTGCGACATCCATCCGCTGAACAACGTGCGCGTGCTGAAATACCTGGAGACACAATTCGGCGCAACCCAGGAAGGGCGGGATAACTGGTACCGGCACTGGATCCGCGACGGGCTCGCGGCCGTGGAGAAGATGGTGTCGGCGCGCGGGCCCTGTTGCCTCGGCGAACAGGTGACGTTCGCGGATGTCGCGTTAATCCCGCAGCTCTACAACGCGCGCCGCTTCAGGACGCCGCTGGACGACTGCCCGCGCCTGCTGGCGATCGAACAGCACTGCCTGAAACTGCCCGCCTTCGATCGCGCGCGGCCGGAGAACCAGCCGGATGCCGTTTGACATCCGAATCCTGTGGGGCCGACTTTAGTCGGCCATCATCAATCCCGGCCGGGTAAACCCGGCCCCACAAGATTCACAACCAACCGAGTCACTCCTGTGGGGCCGGCTTCAGTCGGCCATCATTGCAGTCAATCGCCGTTGAATTCCGGTTTGCGCTTTTCCAGGAACGCCTCGATGCCTTCCCTGCAATCGGCGCTGTCTATGCAAAGGTGCTGCAGCGCCGCCTCCTCCCCGATGGCCTGGGCGTAGTCCCATCGCCCGGCGCCGCGCATCAATTGTTTGGATCGCGCCAACGCCAGCGGCGCGCGCCGGGACAGGTCATGGGCCCAGGTACGCGCTGCGTCCGCCACTTTGTCGTCCTGCGCCAGCCGGTTTGCCAGCCCCAATGACAGGCAGTCGGCGGCGGGCAACTTTTCACATTCGATCGCCATTTGATAGGCGCGCCGGTAGCCCAGCGCGCGGGCCAGCAGCCAGGTGGCGCCGCCGTCCGGAATCAGCCCGATATTGGCAAACGGAGACAGCAGGAAGGCGTTCTCTCCCATGACCACCAGATCGCAGACCAGGGCATAGGACAATCCGATCCCCGCGGCGAATCCATTAACGGCGGCGATCACCGGCTTGGCCATGTCACGGAGATTCAACAGGCTGGGCCCGTATTCCCCGTTCAGGGACCGTTCCACGTCGGCGCCGTTTCCGAATCCCGCCTTCAGGTCGGCGCCGGCGCTGAAACAGCGCCCCGCCCCGGTCAAGACGACGACGCGGACCGCGGCATCGTCCCGCGCCCGGTCCGTGGCTTCGATCAATTTGAGCCGCATGTCCTGGTTGAAGGCATTCAGCGACTCGGGACGATTCAGCGTGATGATGGCGATGCTTGCGTCGCGCTCGTACAGAATCGGTTCAGTCATGGGGGCATCCAGTATTGTTGAGATCAGCCGATTACGGTTACGAATTTCCGCACAGATTCATAATCCCACAAAATCCTGCCCGCCGGATCATTCTCCGCCGACCATCTTCCGCCTTGACAGCGGGCGGGCCGGACTTCTATATACCTCGCCTCATGAGCCTCCTGTGGCAGCCCTCCCCGCGTCACGTTGAATCCGCCCGGATCACCGCGTTTCGCCGCCTCGCCGGCGAGCGCGCCGGGCGCGAGTTCACCGATTACGCCACACTGCATGCGTGGTCCATCTCGGATCGCGCGGCATTCTGGTCCGCGGTGTGGGATTTCTGCGGCGTCATCGCCTCGCAGCGCGGCGAGCGCGCGCTGGTGGACGGGGACCGCATGCCCGGCGCCCGCTTCTTTCCCGATGCGCGGCTGAATTTTGCCGAAAACCTGCTGCGCTGCCGCGACGATGGCGACGCGATCGTTTTTCAATGCGAGAACGGCACCGGCGCACGCCTGTCCTGGCGCGAGCTTCATGACGAGGTTTCGCGCACCGCGCAGTGTTTCCGTGCGGCCGGCATCCGGCCCGGCGACCGCATCGCCGCCATGCTGCCGAACATTCCGGAGGCAGTCGTCGCCGCGCTCGCCGCCGCCGCGGCCGGCGCCGTATGGTCCTCCTGCTCTCCGGACTTCGGCGCACAGGGCGTGCTCGATCGGTTCCGGCAGATCGAGCCGAAATTGCTCATCACCTGCGACGGGTATTTTTACAACGGCCGGCAGATCGATACCATTGACAATGTGCGCGAGGTAGCGGCCGGGCTGCCGGACGTGAAGCAAGTGCTGCTCGTGCCGTTTCTGCGCAATACCACCGGCGCGACACTGACTACCGGCGGCATCCCGCGTACACGGCTGCTGGCCGAAGCCGTGACAAGATTCACCCCGGGCGAAATCGAGTTTAACCAGCTTCCGTTTTCGCATCCGCTGTACATCCTGTTCTCCAGCGGCACCACCGGGCTGCCCAAGTGCATCGTGCACAGTGCCGGCGGAACCCTGCTCCAGCATCTGAAGGAACATCAACTGCATTTCGACGTCCGGCCCGATGACCGGGTGTTCTGGTTCACGACGCTCGGCTGGATGATGTGGAACTGGCTCGTGTCCGCGCTGGCCTCCGAGGCGAAAGTGCTGCTGTTCGACGGCGCGCCGACTTACCCGGACGGCAACGTGCTGTTCGACTTTGCCGATCAGGAACGCATGACACACCTGGGCGTATCGGCGAAGTACATCCAGTCCATCGAGAAGGCAGGCGTGACGCCGGCGCGGACCCACCAGTTGTCCGCGCTGCGGATCATCGGCTCCACCGGCTCCACGCTTTTGCCCGAGTCCTTCGATTACGTGTACCGCGACGTCAAGAAAGATGTGTGCCTGTCATCGTTTTCCGGCGGCACGGACATCATCTCCGGGTTCGTCGGCGGCGGTCCCGCGCTGCCGGTGCACCGCGGCGAGATCCAGGCCCGGACGCTGGGCATGGCCGTGGAGATCTGGAACGATGCCGGAAAGAAATTGATCGGAGAGAAGGGCGAGCTGGTCTGCACGCGCGCCTTCCCGTCCATGCCCATCGGCTTCTGGAATGACGGCGACGGCGCGCGCTATCGCGCCGCGTACTTCGAGAAATTTCCCGGCGTCTGGGCCCACGGCGATTACGCCGAGGAAACGCCCGATGGCGGATACATTATATATGGGCGGTCCGACGCCACCCTGAACCCCGGCGGCGTACGCATCGGCACGGCGGAGCTGTACCGGCAGGTGGAACGATTCGAAGAAGTGGTGGAAAGCGTAGCCGTCGGCCAGGAGTGGGACGGCGACACGCGCATCGTGCTGTTCGTCGTGTTGCGGGACGGCAGGACGCTGGACGAGGGCCTGGTCGCGCGCTTGAAAGCGCAGATCCGCGACGGCGCCAGTCCGCGGCACGTGCCGGCGAAGATCCTGCAAGTCGCGGAAATCCCCCGCACGCGCAACGGCAAGATCACCGAACTTGCGATCCGCGACGTCGTGCACGGGCGGCCGGTGACGAACGCCGAGGCGCTGGCGAATCCCCAGGCGCTGGAACATTTCCGCGGCCGGGCGGAACTGCAGACCTGAATCCGCGAAGCACCCTTGTGGGGCCGGGCCGCTCCGGACGTCCTGTCCTCGCGCGGCATACCCCACGTCCTATGGGTAGCCGCTCCGGACATCCTGTCCTCGGCTTTGGCTCCTGCGTCGCCCTACCGCCTACATCCATGTAGGCGTCTCGCGGCATTTCCCACGTCCTGTGGGTCGTTTACCCGGCCGCGATGCTGATGAATTTCAGATACTGATGGCCGGCTGAAGCAGGCCCCACAAGAACTGGAAAGTGAAGGCGAACTTGTGGGGCCGGGTTTACCCGGCCGCGATGCGGCCTTGTACCCCGATCCGGCGTAAATTTGACTACACTTGCGCGATGGATCGCTTCGATCGGATCTTTGCCCTGCACCGGATCCTCGCCGGGCGGCGCACGCCCATCTCCCGGCAGGAGTTGCAGGAAAAACTGGAATGCTCCCGCGCTACCATCGGTCGGCTCATCGAAGACATGCGTGCTTTCCTGAGCGCGCCCATCGAATACGACCGCGAGCACAACGGCTACCGCTACAACCACGCCGAAGCGGAGATGTACGAACTCCCCGGCCTGTGGCTGAATTCCTCCGAACTCTTCGCCCTGCTCGTCTCGCAGAAACTGCTCGCCGAGGTACAGCCGGGCCTGCTCGCGCCGCAGCTCGACCCCCTGCGGGAGCGCATCCACGGCATCCTGCGCACCCGCCGCGTCGGACATCCACAGACGGAACGGCGCATCCGTATCCTGCAGATGGCGGCGCGCCCGGCCGACCTGGAGAAGTTCCAGAAGATCGCCACTGCCCTGCTGGACCGCAGGCAACTGCACATCTTCTACCGCGGCCGGGCGCGGGATGAATTTTCCGAACGCGACGTTTCGCCGCAGCGGTTGGTCTACTACCGTGACAACTGGTACCTGGACGCCTGGTGCCACTGGCGCCGGGGGCTGCGCAGTTTCTCCGTGGATCGGATGGAACCGCGCTACGTTTCGGAAGATCCTGCGCGCGAAGTTGACGAGGAGTCGCTCGAAGCGCATTACACCGCGGCTTACGGCATCTTCGCCGGCCCCGCCGATAAGACGGCGATCCTGCGTTTCAGTTCGAAGGCGGCCAAGTGGGTCGCCGACGAACATTGGCATTCAAAGCAGGCGGGAAAGATGCTGCCTTCCGGTGAATACGAATTGCGCGTGCCCTACGGCAATCCCACGGAACTCATCATGGACATCCTGAAATACGGCGAGCGCGTGGAAGTCATGGCGCCGGCGGCGCTGCGGCGCGAAGTGGCGCGGCGACTGCGGGAGGCGGCGGAGGGCTACCGATCAGTTAAGTTGACCGTGAGCCCAAAAGTACACAGGGGTCAGAGCTTCAGCTCTGACCCCAATCCGACGATTATCAAACCAGGCAAGGCGGCAGGCACGTCGTGAAACTGGCCAGCTTCACCGCCATTGTGGCGGCACTGCAGAAGGTTCTGCGCCGATCCTATCTGTCACCGGAAGAGATCCGCGCGCTGCGGGAAAGATCAGGCGCCGATAAAATTCGCGGCGGCCAGTGACCCTTCAAACCCTGCCGAATCGCAGCGCAAAATCAATGCGGCGGGAGGGCAGACCAAACCGCGGTCGACGCCGCGTTGATCCAGCGCATACTCCATCCACCGGGCATTTGAGATGCAGAAACCGCCTCTTGCTCGTTTGATTACGACGAGGCGTCTCCAGAACCTGGCTGGCGAACGCTCCTACAAACGCGGCTGTGCGTACTTCGAGGCAGGCGCGGTGGAACGTCTGGTCGTACGTAAGGAAAGAATCACCGCCCGCGTTACCGGTTCCGAACTTTACACTATCAAACTGTGGCCTGAGGGTCGCGACCTTGATTGGGACTGCACCTGCCCGATGGGCGAAGACGGTGCTTTCTGCAAGCACGCTGTAGCCACCTGTCTGGCCTGGCTCGCAGCCCGGAAAGAGGGAACCGCAGTCGACACCGATTCGGACCTGGAGATCCTCCGCCAGCATCTCGAACACCGCGACAAATCCGACCTGGTCGAAATCATCCTGGCGCGCGCCGAAGAAGACGAGCCATTCGCCACAGCGTTGTTGATCGACGCCCAGCGTCAAGGCGTCACCAACCCAATCGCGGTCCACAAACTCATCCGCGACGCGCTCTCCGCGCGCGGCTTCATCGACTACCGGCACATGCGGACCTTCGCCGCCCGCGCAGCGGTGATCCCAGAATTGCTGCGTGGGCTGCTCCGAGGCAAGAACGCCGGAACCGCCCTGGAACTGGCCACAGACGCCGCCCACAGAGGGCTGAAGACTCTGCTGCAAGCAGACGATTCGGACGGCGTGTTAGGCGGGATCGTGTCGGACATCGCGGCGATACACCTGGAAGCCGCCCGCAAGAGTCGCCTGGCACCGGAAAAACTCGCCGAGATGTTATTCAGCCTTCAATGCGCCGATGGTTTCGGCTTCTTCACTCTCGAAAGCTATCTGCCCCTCCTCGACAAACCCGGTCTCGCCGCCTACCACAAACTGGCGACGCAGGTCTGGAACAAGATCCCGGCGCTCGTCCGCGGAGATGACAAGCTCGACGAGGAAGACAATCACCGCTTCGAGATCTCGCACATCATGCAGACCCTGGCGAAGCTGGACGGCAACACCGACGCCCTGATCGAGGTTCTGCGCCGGGACCTCACGCAACCCTGGCATTATCTGAAAATTGCCGAGCTGCTCGCCCAGGTCGGCCGGCATGACGAGGCATTGCAGTGGGCCGAACAAGGCAGCGCCGCCTTTGCCGGACAACTCATGCATCCACTCGACGATTTCCTGGTCGCGGCCTACCAGCGTGTAAAACGCCACGACGACGCCATCGCCCTGCGCTGGTCGCGCTTCGAGGCACACCCCTCGCTAAATGCGTACCAGCAACTCAAGGCTGCCGCAGACAAGATCAAAGACTGGCCCGCGTGGCGGGGAAGGGCCTTGGTCGCACTGAACAAGAAGAGGTCAGCGATGGGCCGCAGAGGGAAACCCGGCGCATGGGTGGGAACGGATGACGGGGGAACCGTCCTGGTGCAGATCCATCTGTGGGAAGGCAACCCACGCGCCGCGGAGGAAATGGCGCGCAAGACATCGTGCCATGCGCTGCTCTGGCTGGATATTGCCAAGGCGCTGGAAACCGACAGCCCGGAAGAAGCCATCGCCATCTACCAGGCGCAGATCGAACCCATCGTGAACCGCACGAGCAACGATGCCTACGACGAAGCAACTAGAATCGCCAGCCGCGTGCGTGAACTGATGGTCAAAGCGGGCCGTGCGGGCGAGTTCAATCCCTGGCTCGACCGCCTCCGCACGCTGCACAAAGCGAAGCGGAATTTCATGCAGCGGTTGCAGCGGTTCGCGGGAGAAAGCCTTGCAATCATACCGCCATGAATCCTCAAACGAAGTTGCCTGAACCGAAACGCCCGGCATTTAACCATGCCCGAGAACACCGCATCGAACAGGAGATCGTCGCCGATGCCTATACGTCCGAGGAGCGCGCGATCAGCTGGCACTGCTACCTCGACGACAAGCTGCGCTTCCCTTTCAAGGCGAAGTGCATTGCAGCGCGCGAAATTTCGCCTCTCAAGAAAGGCGAGGAAATCGAGGTGCTCGGCATGGCCTCTGAAGACGACTGCATGCATGAAATGTTCGTATCGATCCGGTTCGCTGGCCGCAAGCTCGGCGTGCCGCTCGCGCAGATCGAACCGATCGGCGCGGACGCGGCAACGCGCGAGGCGGTGGCGGACTGGCGCTACTGGCAGCGGATGGGGAGGGAGTTCTGAAAAGGCCATGGCGGAATATTGCTTCGTCCAATCCGGAAGGTCAGAGTGGCAGATCAGCGCGAGCGGCCGCTGCCGCCGGGCCGTCTGGCGGAACTTACGCGTGGCGGATAGAATCCTTACTTGGTATTACTCTGGAGCAACCTGATGACAACGATATCCGTAACCAGCAAGGGCCAGGTCACTATCCCCAAACGGATCAGGCACGCACTTGGCATCACACCTGGAAGCAAGGTCGAGTTCGATCTTGCTCAGGGCGGTGCCCGCGTCAGATTGGTGAAAAAGCAGGTCCCGTCGCGCGTAGAGGAAGGCCCGGCAATTCTGGACTATACGGGCCCACGGATTCCCACGGCACGGATGCATGGGGGTTTCGCGATGAAGAAGGTGGCAGGGCGTGCGCGCCGTTGATACAAACATACTCGCCCGCTACTACCTGCGGGACGACCCGGCGCAGGCTCGTCTCGCCGAAAAGCTCCTCGCCGCCGGCGGCGTGTTCGTTCCCAAAACTGTCTTGCTTGAGCTCGAGTGGGTACTGCGCTCAGTGGCCGAGCAGCCAGCGGGAAAGGTAGCGGACTGCCTTGCGCACCTGATCGCCCTGCCAGAAGTCACGATCGAGGATCATGGGCAGGTGGAAGTCGCATTGCGTCATTGCCGGGAGGGTGCCGACTTTGCTGACGCGCTGCATCACGCGGCAAGCCATGCATGCAGCGAAGTCCTTACGTTCGACGACCGGCGTTACGTGCGCCGGGCGGCAAAGCTGAAGTTCAAGCCACCCGTCCGGTTGTTGGTGGATTAATCGGCAACCCCGACCTCAATCCCTGGCGGAAAAGGCCATCGACTGGGTACAGCGGCCGGAATCGCGGCTGTGACTATGGGCCAGGATCGGCGGATGACCTGCCTTCCGGAACACTGTCCCGATGTGGATACCCTGCGTTACCGCGTCCACGCCCAAAGCGCATTCACACTGCCCTGCGGGAAATCATTGGCGCCGACTGGGTGCTGTCGCGCATCCAGCGCGAGGGCGAGACCGCCGGATTTGAGCGGATCCAGTTGCAGGCCAGCGCCCGGGTTTCCCCGGAATTGAAGTCATAAAGGGGTCGGAGTGGCGGAACGATCGCTTGCGTATTGCTATTCCTTACCGTAAAGTAAGGAATCATACCTTGGGTAAGGATAATGACTGCGACACTCACCAGCAAAGGTCAGGTAACGGTTCCAAAAAAGATCCGGGAAATTCTGAAGTTGCGGCCGGGTGACCGGCTGGACTTTCTTGTGGAGACCGATGGCACCGTCCGCATCGCGCCGGTCACCGCTTCGGTGAAAGACCTCAAGGGTATCGTGCCGAAGCCGTCAAAATCTCTGTCCCTTGAGGAAATGGACCGGGCCATCGCGGCAGGCGCTGCGAAGCGATGATCGGTCTTGATACGAACGTGCTGGTGCGGTACATCGTCCGCGACGATGCGAAGCAGACAGCAGCGGCGACGCGATTGATCGAATCGCAGTGCACGGCAGAAACACCGGGATTCGTATCGCAACTGGTATTGGCGGAATTGTTCTGGGTTCTCTCGCGCGGATACGAATATCCAAAATCCGTGCGCGTGGAGGTCTTTACGAAATTACTGGGGTCGGCCGAACTTGAAGTGGAAGACGCAGCCGACGCATGGGTGGCACTGAGAGCATTTGCGGCTGGCCCAGCGGATTTTGCGGATTTGTTGATTGGACTGCGAGGCCGTTCCGCGGGGTGCGAAACCATCTTCACTTTCGACAAAAGCGCGGTGAAATCCGGCTTTCACACTCTTCTGCCCTGAAAGGGCAAATGAGTTCCCCGGCGCCATTGCCGGGCACTGTACCGGACTAACCGCTCTTCCGGCGCAGGTGTTCCGGGATCTGCTTCCGCATGACGGGATAGAACTGGACAAATGTGCCGTCGAAGACGCCCTGCCTGAGGTGGCACTGCACGCACGGATTGCCCGGGGGCAAGGCCGGCGCTTCGCTGTCGTCCTTTGCGAACGGATAAAACGCCCGCCCATCCTCGAACAGGCCCTTGTCAATGAGATGGATCTCGAATGAATCGAGATCGCCCTGGGTCAGCCCGGACTCCTCGCCTTCGTTGCGCTGCGTGGCATAAAAAGACAGCAGAAACATCGTCCCATCCGCGTACGCGCCGTGTTCCTGGAAGTATGCATACGCAGAGGGCTCCATGGAAACCACCTGGAACATGCCCGGCCGCTCCGGATCGAACTCACCGGCGTTGTATCCCAGGCCCACGGATGCGCCCATGAACACCCACCGATCCGGGTCCTGCGGGCGCAGCAACCGGCCCGAGTCCGAAAACCTGGCCGCGTGAAGACCGGCGGCCGTTGACCCGGCCGCGGCGCGTTGTGCCCCCGCCTCATCGTTGCTCCGATCCGGCGCCAGATGCGCCGCCGCCCTTGCCAGGCTGGCAGGGTTTCGCGCCAAGTAGAATGCGGCCACCCCAAGCGAGACGGCTGCTACCGCCGCAACAGTCACCAGAATCCCGCGTCTTCCCGTTCCCGGCATCGGCATCGCTCGTCCCCCAGTCGGTTCCTTCCCGGCAGCATGAACCGGGTCGAAGCGGATACTATGTTATGGCCGTCCGCGAGCAAATCGTTGACGGTGACATTGCCCCGGGAGTTGGCGAGAATCTGGTGCATGTGCAGGCATTGCATCAGGGCAGGTACGGTTTCATGGGCGCGCAGATAGAAGCACTGCCCGTGCTCGGCGTGGGCGCGAGCCTGAGCCTGTCCGCGCAGCCGGATCCGGTGGCGCTGGTGCAAGCCGCCGGCGGGCCGAGTTTTGTGGAATACGCCGGGCGCGCCGACGTGGAGGACGTGCGCGCCGAAGTCGATCGCATCCGTGCCGCGGGAACGCCGGTCCTGTTCCATCCCTCGTACATCAACTTCTGCGGCACATTCCCGAACTCGCGCGCGTGGCTCGAGGCCACGGCGCGGCACATCGCCGCCGTGGGATCGCCGTGGTTCGCCCAGGACTGCGCCTACTGTTTCTGGCAGGAAGGGCCGGGCTATTCGACGCAACTCGGGTATTTCATCCCCACGATCCTGAATGAGGCCTCACTGCGGCGCGCCATCGAACGGGTGCGCGAGGTAAAGGCTCAGGTACCGGTCGTTGTGGCAATCGAGCCGCCGCCGATGGCGTTTGCCGTCGGCAAGATGCCGCTGTTCAGGTTTTTCGGCACGGTCGCGCGCGAGGCGGACTGCGCCATCCTGCTGGACATGGGCCACCTGGTGTCCTACGAGATGGCGAGTGGCTGCCGCGTCCGCGACACGCTGGCGGAGTTGCCGCGCGAGCGGGTCATCGAGGTGCACATCGCCGGCGGGCGGCTGGAACCGGGCACTTCCGGCCCGATCTACATAGACGCCCACGAACGCGCGATCCTCGATCCGACCTGGCGCATGCTGGAGAACATGCTGCCGGAACTGCCGGCGGTACGAGCCGTATGCTTCGAGTGTGAAGGCGCATCGGAGGAAACCGTGCTGACCACCCTGCGCCGCGTGCGCAGCATCGTGCGCGGGCGCAGCGCCAATCCCGCGCTGGTGGCGCGCGCCGGGGCGGTCAATTGAGTTTCCCGGAACAGGAACGCGCGCTGTTCGACCTGCTGTTCGACCGCCCGCTGCGGGACCGATTCTGCCGCGACCCTGTCCACGCACTGTCCGGTTACGATCTCGACGCCGAAGAGCGCAGGGATTTCACCGTAATCCGGCCGGATGCCCTCGCACTGGACGCGTACCTGCGCGCAGATTTTATTTTGTCGCATCTGTGTCGGGCCTTTCCCCTCGCGTTCAGCATCGCCTCGTCGTTAGCCGCCGGACTGGACCTGTTGCGGGGGCTGATTGACACGCGGACCATGCGCACGCCGCCGGACGACCGGCCGGCGACGTTCGGCACGCGCCTGCGGGAGAAAATGTCCACCGAGGTATTCACGTCCGACCGAGAGAAGGCGGCCGTGCTCGCCATTGTCGAGGCCGAACTGGGCATGGCGATGACTGCCGGCGCTTTGCGTCGAAGCATGGCGGCGGGTACCCCGGTGCCGCCGCCCGCGCCAGTCGCACCGGGTGCGGACTGGAAACTGCGGCCGCTGCAATTGGCAACCTTTGTCAGTGCCACCGTGTTGCCGCAGTCGTACCCGGCCTTGAAACAAGCGCTCCGGCCGGCCGGGGATTCAGAGCTCTGGGCGCAACTGAGCAGGAATCCCCTGCCCGCCTCGGTTCGCGCGAGCACCCTGGAAAAGGAGGATCCGCGCGTGTTGCTGGCGCGGGCGCGGGCAAGCCGTCCTTCCGCTTGCGATGTGGATGTTAATCATGCAACCGTGGAGCTCAGCGAGGGTTTCGCGCCGCTGTTCCAGCACCTGGACGGGAGGACCAGTGCCGGGGAGATCCTCGCGCAGATGCGCCGCGTCGGCACGCCGGAGGCACTGCTCCAGGGAATCGAGGCCGCGTTCCGGCAGTTGCTGGATGCGGGTATGTTGAAGGTTGGAAGGTGAGGAAAAGAAACAAAAATGCGGTAGTTCGTGCACTTGTAGCTTGTGGCTTGTAGCTTGTAGCTGTTCGGGGAAACTATACTGACTGGCAATTCTTGGGGGGCCTGTACGTCGGTCAATCATTGACTCGGATGCCAACGGCCTGGTCACGATATGCACATGCTCAGATCGTCATCGCTGGCAAAGATCACCGCTCCCAGCTACACGAGCGTCTATCCCCGGGAGCGGCTCTTCAAGATACTGGATCGGGCCCTGGACCGGACCGCGGTATGGGTCATGGGGCCGCCGGGTTCCGGCAAGACCTGCCTGGTCAGCAGTTATCTGCGTGCACGCGGTCTGCGCGATCACTGGTACCAGGTAAATGACAGTGACGCTGATATCGCCACGTTCTTTTTTTACATGCGTCTTGCCGTACCGCGAGTGACTCCCCGGCGCGGAACCCCGCTTCCCCTGTTGACGCCGGAATACCTGCGCGGTGTTCTGGCGTTCACCCGGCGCTACTGCCAGAACCTGTTTCAGCGGCTCAAACCGCCCTTTGCCCTGGTGTTCGATAACTACCAGGAAGTTCCCGACACCGCCGCTTTTCACGAGGTCGTTTGCGCGGGCGTGGGCGAATTGCCGCCCGGCGCCAAAGTGATTTTCATCAGCCGCAAGGAACCCCCGCCGGCACTGGCGCGGCTGCGCGCCAACGAGGTCATGGCCACCATCGGCTGGAATGAATTGCAGCTTACTGCGGAGGAAGCGCAGGGAATCGTGACGCAACGAGGCAAGGACGAACAATTGCGCGATCACTGTCGCGAACTTCTGAACCGGACCCAGGGCTGGGTCGCCGGACTGATCCTGCTGTTGGAACAGTCCCGGCTCGAAGGCGTGGCCGTACAGAGCCTGTACGATTACATCCCCGAAGAAATCTTCGATTACTTCGCCGGCGAGATTTTTCTGAAGACGGATGAGTCCACGAAAAACGTCCTCCTGAAGACGAGCTTTCTGCCCAGCATGACGAAAACGATGGCCGAAGAGCTGAGCGGGGAAACGCGCGCCGGACAGATCCTTGCCGAAATGAGCAGAAACAACAATTTCATTACCCGCTTCCTGCAAACCGAACCGGTGTTCCAGTTCCACCCCCTGTTCCGGCAGTTTTTGCAGGAGCACATCCGCAAGGTCATGACGGCCGAAGACATGGCAGGCCTGCGCGGCAAGGCTGCCTCCCTTCTGGAAGAGCACGGCATGATCGAAGATGCCATCAAACTCCTGCTGGAAGCCGAGAACTGGGATGACCTCACCGCCAGCATCCTCAAGTGGGCGCCGCTCCTGGTCGAGCAGGGACGCATGCAGACCCTGGAGGAGCACCTGTTGCGCATACCGGCGCCGTTTCTCGACCAGTTCCCCTGGCTTCAGTACTGGCTGGGGATCTGCCGCCAGCCCTTCAATCCGGCGGAAAGCCGCGCTTATCTGGAACGGGCATTCGCGATATTCCGTGCCCGCAAGGACGCCATCGGGACCTTCCTGTCGTGGCGTGAAACCGGCATTTCCATTCTGGCGCATGAATCCGGGATCTACCGGGAACTCGATCCATGGATCGCAACGCTGGATGAATTGATGCGTGAATTCCCCGAGTTTCCGTCGCCGGAAATTCATGATCGCGTGGCCACCTCCATGTTCGTCGCCCTGACGATGCGGATGCCACAGCACCCGATGATCGAGGCGTGGGAAAAACGCGCCTTGGCCATCTTCCGCAACAGCACCAACCCGAAAATCCAGGCCGAGATCGGCGCCTACCTGGCGCTCTACTACCTGATGTCGGGTAATTCTCCGGGCGCGGAAGCGGAGGTCAGTGGCCTGCGCACGCTGACCCAGTTGCGCGGGGCGCCGCCCATCGCCCTGATCCTCGGGCGTGCCGCGGAAGCCCTGTTTCACTGGCGGGTCGGCCAGTTCGAGGAATGTCTTGAGGCGGTCTCCAAGGGCCTGCTGGTCGCCGGCAACACCGGCGTGCATCTGTGGGACTGGCTGTTGCTCGGCCAGGGACTGAGCAGCGCGCTTTCGCTGGGCGATCTGGAAAAGGCGAAGGAGTTTTTACGGGACATGGCGCCGGAAGAATCACACCGGCTGGAGGTCTGTTATTACAAATACCTGGCGTCCTGGGAAGCCTATCTTCAGGGCAATCACGCGCTGGCCCTGCAACATGCCGAAACCAGCCTGACCGCCGCGACCGAAATCGGCGTCCCGTATTTCGAGGGTCTGACACGCCTTGCGCTGGCCATCGTAAAGCAGGCCCTGCATGACACCGTTCAGGCCGACCGGCTTGTCGAAGAGGCATTGCAGATCAGCGCGCGCATCAAAAGCACAATCCTCGAGTTCATGTGCCTGTTATATCAATCTCGGTTTGCCTTCGATGCAGGAAAGGACAGCGAGGCATTGGCAGCGCTGCGCCAGGCCATGGCCATCGGCAAGACCAATGATTATCTGAATTTTTCCTGGTGGCTGCCCGACACCATGTCCTGCCTGTGCGCGCGGGCACTGGCACACAACATCGAAGCCGAATATGTCAGGAAACTGATCACCAGGCGCAGGCTGCAGCCGGACGCCTCGGTGCAGGAAACGGAGAACTGGCCATGGGAGATAAAGATCTACAGCCTGGGACGATTCGAGATCTTCAGGAACGGGTCGCGCATCACATTCACCGGAAAAACGCAGAAGAAACCCCTGGAGCTGCTGAAATATGTGCTCGCCTTCGGCGGCCGCGACGTAGCGGAGGAAAAAATAACGCACGCTCTGTGGCCGGATGCTGAAGGCGATGCCGCGCATCAGTCCTTTTCCAGCGCATTGCATCGCCTGCGCAAATTACTGGGAAGCGACAAGGCATTGCGGCTTATGGATGGCAAGCTGAATCTGGATCCGGCGTGTTGCTGGGTTGACTATTGGGCCTTCGATCGGTTCCTGGATCTCGGCAGGGAAGCCGCGCGCTCCGGCGCTGCGAGCCTGACGGAGGGACAGCAGCAGGTACGCCAGGCCATGGCGCTCTATGGAGGTTCGTTCTTGCCCGGGGACACCGAGGCGCAATGGAGCGTCAAGACCCGCGATCGCCTGCGCCACAAATTCATCCAGTACGTGGGACGGCTGGCGGAAGGTTTTGAAAAGTCCAATGACTGGAAGTCCGGAGCGGAGCTCTACAAAAAGGCGCTGGAGGCGGACAATCTCGCGGAAGAATTTTACCGCGGACTGATGCGCTGCCATCTACACCTGAACATGAAGGCCGAGGGGCTGGCCATCTTCCAGCGCTGCAAGACACTGCTGTCCGTCGTGCTGGGCGCCAAACCCTCCGCCGAAACGGAGGCCGTGCACAAATCACTCTCCGCGCTGTCGTGAAGCAATCATTTCTCCCCGGTTCCGGCCGCCGGTATCCGATCTGAACATCAGGCAAATCTCTTCACACCGGCCTTGGCATCCAGAACGAAACTCACGCACGCCCCTTTTCAATCAGGGCTTTGATGTTCACGCCGCGCACCGGGTCCGAGACCATGAACGCCTAGATTCTCTCCGCCGCAACGGATTTGTCTTTTGGTACCGCACCCATACTTGGCACCAGGTCAGCAACCGCTTCTCCGCGATTTGTGATGGTGAAACTCTTGCAGGCCTTCACCTGCCTGAGCAATTCCGGGAGCCTCGTTTTCGCGGCATATGAACCAATTTGAGTTTTCACGGCTCTCAACTGCGGTAATGTATGTAT
>JACORW010000024.1 GCA_016179185.1 Gammaproteobacteria bacterium
CGGATGGGACGCAGCGTTTATCAAGCACGCAAGTGCTTGATAAACGGAGCGAGGCCGAAGCTCTGCTTTGGCCGAAGTGAGAGGCAAAAGTCCAGGGACGGACTTTTGCATCAAACTGTCAGGCGGAGGAGCGGACGATGAACAGACTGGCTGTCACAGTGATGGGGGTATTCCTGTCCGGCGCGCTTCATGGCGCGGAGTCCGTGAACCAGCGGCTGGACGCGGATCCGGACGGCAGGGTCCAGATTGACGTGGTCCGCGGTTCGGTGACGGTAACCGGATGGGACCAGAACACGGTGCATGTTCAGGGAACGCGCGATGACGATTCGCGTGAATTCATCTTTGAGCGCGACGGGCGCGTGATCCGCATCGAGGACGAGCTCGAATCGGGATCCCGGGGCGGAGGCGATGGCAACGGCACGCGCATCACCGTCCAGGTGCCGCGCAACAGCACGGTGGAGCTGGAAACGGTTTCTGCCAGTCAGAACGTGGGCGATGTCTCCGGAAGCGTCCAGCTGGAATCCGTCAGCGGTGACGTGGTCGCAACCAACATCGGAGGCGGCGCCGAACTCACCAGCGTGAGCGGCAAAATAACGCTCTCCGGCGGCAGCGGCGAGGTGCGCGTGGACAGCGTCAGCGGCGACGTCACGGCCGATATGGCCGCGGAGCGGCTGTGGGTGGACTCGGTATCCGGCGACGTGACGGTGAACAATGCCGGCACGTTGAAACGGCTGGAAGCCTCCACGGTGTCCGGAGATCTGCATGTGCGTACTGCGCTGGGGGCGGATGCGGACGTGTCCCTGGAAAGCGTCAGCGGCGACGTGGAACTGGCGCTGCGTGGGGATCCGAATGCGGATTTCAGCCTTGAAACCGGCCCCGGCGGCGACATCGAAAACCAGCTCACGGACGTGCGCCCGGAGCGGGAACGATATACCGGCTCGGAAAGCCTGGAAATGCGTCTCGGTCAGGGCGAGGCCAATGTGGAGGCATCGGTAATCAGCGGAACCATCACCATCAGGAAAGACTGAACGGCCGTTCCGATTTGCAGATAACGCGGGCGGTCCGAGGGGCATTTTCTTGCCTGTGGGGGCGGGGATTACCCGGTCCGGGATTGGCCGGCTGAAAGCCGGCCCCGCAACACCGGTACTCATGATCGCGATCCCCGGGGTGATGCAAGCCGGAGTTTTGCATCGCCCTGTTAGAATAAACGCCTGCATGAGCGGCACGGCGTTTACTCTCGAAATTCAGCCCCGTATTCCCGCGGCGCTCGCCCGGCTGCAGGAGCTGGCCGGGAACCTGTATTTCAGCTGGGAGCGGTACACGCGCGGGCTGTTTTACACGCTGGACGCCGAGCTCTGGGAGGCGTGCCGGCACAATCCGAAGGTGTTTCTGCGCCGCGTTTCGCAACGGCGGCTGGAAGAGGCGGCGGCCGATCGGGTCTTCATGGAGGAGTTCCAACGCACACTTGCCTACTACGACCTGTACCACCAGGGCGGCGGGCGCGCGGAGCCGCTGCACATGCTCGGGTCGGAACTGGTGGCGTACTTCTGCGCGGAATTCGGTCTGCACGAGAGCCTGCCGGTATATTCCGGCGGTCTGGGAATTCTGGCCGGGGATCTGTGCAAGGCCGCCAGCGATATGTCGTTGCCGTTCGTCGCCGTGGGGCTGTTCTATCGCTGCGGCAATCTGATACAGAGCATAGACGACGACGGAAACCAGAACAGCTACTGCGAAAATCCCGAGCCCGCCGACCTGCCCATCCAGCCGGCGCTGGGCCCCGACGGCAAAGAGGTATTGGTCAGCGTCGAGATGCCCCAGTCAACAGTGCAGGTGCGCGTGTGGCACGCGCAGGCGGGACATACCAGTCTCTATCTGCTCGATACCGACGTCGAAGGGAACACGGCGGCGGATCGGCAGATCACGTTCCAGATCTATCCGTCCGACAAGGAAGCGCGGCTGCGCCAGGAAATCATCATCGGGATCGGCGGCGTGCGCGCGTTGCGCGCGCTCGGCCTCAATCCGTCCGTCTGGCATATCAATGAGGGTCACCCAAGCCTGATGGTGCTGGAACGCTGCCGTGAACTGGGGCAGGGCGGGCTGGAGTTCTTCCCGGCACTGGAGGCCGTCGCAGCCAGCACCATCTTTACGACGCACACGCCGGTGGCCGCGGGGCACGAGATCTACGATGTCCCGCTGGTGCATGCCTACCTTGGTCCGTTCCTGCGGGAACTTCGTGTTCCCGAGCGCGAGTTTTTCGACCTGGGCAGCAATGGCGGTTCGGCGACGTTCAACCTCACCACATTTGCCCTGCGCTGTTCGCGGTTCTTCAACGGCGTCAGCCGCATCCACAGGCGTGTGGCCGCCGAACTCGAAAAGCACATCTGGCCCGACATCCCCATCGAGGAAAATCCCTTCGGCCATGTCACCAATGGCGTGCACATTCCCACGTTCCTGGCCCGCAACTGGTTTGGCGCGCTGGACGAACCGGCGTGGCACCGCGAAATATTGAGCCCGGATTACTGGCGGCGGATCGGCGACATTCCCAACGCCACGTTCTGGAGACTGCGGCTTGCGCTGAAGGCGAATCTGCTGGCGGAATGCCGTCGGCTGGTGGAGGTGCGCTGCCGCCGGCATGGTTACAGTCAGCTCCAGATCGATCGCTGCACCGAGATGCTGCGCTCGAACGATGACGTGCTGGTGATTGGTTTTGCGCGCCGCTTCGCGGTCTACAAACGCGCCACGCTGCTGTTCGAGGACCTGGATCGATTGCAGCGTCTGCTGCACAACCCGCAGCGGCGCGTGCTGCTGCTGATTGCGGGGCGTGCGCATCCGGCGGACGGGCCGGGGCAGGAGCTTATCCGGGCCATCAACGCGATCGCGAAGCAGCCGGCCTTTCTCGGCCGGGTAATATTGCTGGAAGGCTACGACCTGGCGCTGGCGCGCAAGCTCGTTGCCGGTTCTGATCTGTGGGTCAACATCCCCGAATACCCGCTGGAGGCGAGCGGGACCTCCGGCATGAAGGCGGCCATCAACGGCGCAGTCAACCTGAGCATCCTGGACGGATGGTGGGCGGAGGGATACAACGGCAGGAACGGCTGGGCGCTGCAACCGCATATCCACGAGCTCAATCCCGAGGCGCGGCGCCGCATCGAGGCGCGGGAGCTTCTGGACACACTGGAGCACAAGATCATTCCGCTCTATTTCGAAAGGACGCAGGGATATTCGGAGGGCTGGGTAAACATGGCCAAGGAATCCATGCAGTCGGTGATTCCTAATTTCAGCGCGCAACGGATGATCATGGATTACATCAATCAGTTGTACGCTCCATCACTGCAGACCATGCACCGGCTTCTGGAACAGGGTGGAGCGGGCGCGCGTGACCTGGCGGCATGGAAGAAGAACATCCGGAAATGCTGGCACGGCGTTACCCTGCGCCGCCTAGGCGACCCCGCGAAGTCCATCCTGCACGGCGACACGATGGAGTTTCGCCTCGGCGTGAACCTCAACGGCCTGCACAGCGAGGATCTGCTGGTGGAATGCCTGGTGGGGCGAACCGACGATCACGGTCAATTTACCATGCACGCGCGCCATGTGCTCAACCATGCCGGTACGGAAGGCAACGACGCCGTGTATCTGGGAAGCGTGGCGTTGGAGCAGTCCGGTCTTGTTTCCTACAAACTGCGCGCCTACCCGCATCACGCGCTGCTCTGCCGCCGCTTTGAAATGGGACTGATGAAGTGGGTATAGCCTGTATTCTCGCCGGCGACATCGGCGCCACCCATGCCCGATTGGGGCTATTCGACGCGGCGGGCGGCGATTATCGGCCCGTGGCGCAGGAGAAGATCCCCTGCCGTGACGCATCCGGCATCGCGGATCTGATCGGGAAATTTTCCCGCAGCAATTCCCGGCCGTTCGACCGCGTCTGTCTTGCGGTGGCGGGGCCGGTGGAAGGGGGCCGGGCGACGATGACAAACCTGAACTGGTCCCTGGACGCCGCGGGCCTGGCGGCGCAGTTCGGACTGGTGCGCGCGGATCTGCTCAACGATCTGGAAGCGGTGGGCTACGGCCTCAACGCATTGGCGGCGTCCGACCTGATGACGTTGGATCCGGGCGCGCCGTCGGCCCGGGGCAACCTCGCGGTCATCGCGGCCGGCACGGGGCTGGGAGAATGCATCTGTTATTGGGACGGCACGCAGCATCGTCCCTGCGCCGGCGAGGGCGGCCACACCGACTTTGGCCCGCGCAACGAACTGGAGCGGGAACTTCTGGCATTCCTGTCGGGGCGCTTCCCGCGCGTCAGTTATGAGCGCGTCGTTTCCGGCCCGGGACTGTTCGAGATTTACCGGTTTCTGCAGGCGTCGGGACGGGGGCGGGAGCCGGAGTCCCTGACCGAGGCCATCCTGCGCGCGGGGGATTCGGAACCGGTGGTATCGGCCGCGCTCGATGGACGGTCGGAGCGGTGCGCGCAGGCTGCGCGACTGCTTCTCTCCATCCTGGCGGCGGAGGCGGGGAATCTGGCGCTGAAGGCCATGGCCCGGGGCGGCGTATTCCTTGGTGGCGGCATGGTTTCCCGCCTGTTGCCGTTGTTGTCGGGGCCGGAATTCATGCAGGTATTTGCCGACAAGGAACCGATGCGCGGGCTGCTGGCCGCGATGCCCGTGCATGTGATCCTCAATGACAACGTGGGGTTGCTGGGCGCAGTGCGGTATGCCCGCCTGAAAACGGGGTCGGAGTGAATTATTTTGGTGCAAACCCGACCCCAATTTTGGGAACAGATCTATGCCGGCCGGCCGGCCGAGCGGCTCGGCTGGTATCAGCCGCACCTTGGCACGCCGCTGGCGTGGATCAGGGAGCTGCATCTGCCCCGGGACGCGCCGATCATTGATGTCGGCGGCGGCGCGTCCACACTGGTGGACGACCTGCTGGCCGAAGGATTCAGCGGCATCACCGTCGTGGATCTGTCCGCCAACGCACTGGCGCAGGCCCGGCGCAGACTGGGAGAGCGCGCCGGCGCCGTGCGCTGGCTCACCGGCGACATCACCACGCTGGAACTGCCGGCGGAGTCATACCGGCTGTGGCACGATCGGGCGGCGTTTCACTTTCTCACGGAGGCGGCGGACCAGCGCCGCTACCGCGACCAGATGCTCCATGCGCTCAAGCCGGACGGTCACGTGATATTGGGTACGTTCAGCCCCGAGGCCCCGCCGCGCTGCAGCGGTCTCCCGGTGCAACGTTACAGTGAAGCGCAGTTGCTGGAGACGCTTGGACCGGTTTTCGTGCTGTTGCGCAGCAGGCAGGAGCTGCATGTCACACCCGGAGGCGTGGAGCAGATGTATCTTTACTGCGAGCTGCGGAAGATCGGCGCCGGTTCGGTGTAACTCTAAATTGCCGTTCCGAATTGCGCGCAAACGGCTGGTCCGGTCTCATGTTGGCGGACACGCCGTAAATACAGTCTGACCGCCAGGGATGGCGGGAATGCAGATTGCGCAGGAGCAGCAATCTGCCATGTAGGCTCGGGTGCCGCTCCTGCGGCACACGGTCCGCCAACATCAGACCGGACCAGCCGTCGGAATTGTGTAGCGCATTTCGGAACAGGTATTTAGCCCTGCCGGCGGTGTTGGGAGAAGTAGAATAAACAGGCACCTGTCAGATCGAGGAGGCGTCAATGAAATTTGCATCGCTCGGAGTTGTCGCATTTCTGTGTACTACTATCGGAGCGACAGCATCTGCCGGCGGCCGTCCGGATCAGGTGCCGTTCCCGGGGGGATACGCTACAAGCTTCATGAATTATTCCCTGGCCAACCGCGCCAGCGGCAAGCCGGAATTGGCGAAGATATTTGCCAACAGCACGGCGCAGAAAAGTGCCGGAGCGGGCGGGGCGCTGGCGCCCGGGTCGGTTCTGGTGATGGAAATTTACCAGGCGCTGCGGGACGAGGCCGGCAATCCGGTCATTGAAAGCGATGGTGTATTCAAATCAGGCGAACTCACCGGAATCGCGGTCATGCAAAAGCGCGCCGACTGGCCGGCCGAGTATCCCGCGCAGGAGCGCGCGGGCGAGTGGGGTTTCGCCCTGTACGATGCGAAGGGGCAACCCAAGGCGAACGATTTGGTCTGCGCCGGCTGCCACCAGCCGTTTGCGGAGCAGGATTTTGTCATTTCCCGGCCCAGGCTGGCGGCTGCGATCCGGTGATCTCCCGCGCCCGGACCGGCGGCATGTCCCGGACCGGGCAGCCCAACCGGACGCCGGCCTTTCCATGACTGGATCACGCAAAAGTTCCCGCACGGGTTTTTGCCTCAAACTGTTAGCAGGCTGATGCAAAACTCAGTTTGCATCAGCCTGTGGCGCCCCAAGGATGGGACGCAGCGTTTATCAAGCACGCAAGTGCTTGATAAACGGAGCAAGGCCGAAGCTGTGCTTTGGCCGAAGCGAGATGCAAAAGTCCAGGGACGGACTTTTGCATCAAACTGTTAGAATCGCAGTCCAATAACCGGGGGGAGGGCAGTCATGATCACCAGGGCGTTTTTTTCGCTGGCAGTGGCCGCACTGCTCATGTCGGGAGTCGCATCCGCGGCGCCGCTGGCCATCAACAAGAGCGATACCACGGCCTCGGTGCTTGCCGCGCAGAAAGGCAACCGCGTCACCATCAAACTGCAGTCCGGCGAGGAGCTGTCCGGCAAGGTGGTGGCGGTCGGGGACAGCGTCGTGCAATTGGGAGAGCTCGCGGGCAGGGAGTTCTTCGATGCGGTGATTCCGATCAGCAGTGTCGGAGCGGTCATCGTTCGAACCCGCGAGTAACGCGCGCCGGCAGTTCCGGATGTCCATTCAGACGCGATTCGTGGTGGCGCTGGGGCTGCTCCTGGCGGCTACGGCGGTCGCGCTGTCGCTCGCGGTTCTCACCTTCACCATGCCCAGGGTCGCGCAGTGGGAGTCGCGCGAGGCCTTAGAGGAAATCAATCGTGTTCAGCGCGCCCTGGATCGCGAATTGCAGCACCTTCTGATCTACGCGCGGGAGTGGTCGGTCTGGGATGACACCTACCGGTTTGTGCTGGAACCTTCCGCCGCATATGTCGAGGAGAATCTGGATGTCGCCAATTTTAGTGCGGCCCAGGTGGATGTAATGGTCTACCTGCGGGGGGATGGACAGGTAGTGTGGGCCGGATTCAACGCCGGCGCTGAATTGGAACTGGCTCAGGGCATGCAGTTGGCGCAGGAATTTCTCCCCTGGTTGCCACTGGAGGCATTGATGCATCCCTCGTCCCCAGGGAAAGCCGGAATAGTGCCGACCGGCCGGGGGCTGATCGTCGTTGCGGCTTATCACGTGGTTCCCAGTCGCGAGCAGGCGCCGCCGGTGGGAGTCCTGGTTACCGGACGTCTGATTGACGACGAATTCAAACAACGGCTGCGCGCGCAGACGGACCTGGATCTGGACCTCGCGGCCGCCGCGGATTTGGCCAGGCTGGCCGGTTCGCCCGGCGAGGAATTGGATCTGGCCGAAGACGGCACGCCGCTCGTGCGCATCGTTTCCCCGTCCAGGTTGCAGTTGCTTGCGCGCGTCCAGGACTACAGTGGCAGACCATCCCTGGCGTTGCGCATCGACATCTCCCGTGACGTTTTTCTGGAAGGCAGGCGGATCATGATCTATTCCTTTTTGGAGGCAGGCCTGCTCTTCCTGCTGACCATGGTCATCGCCTGGTTTCTTCTGCGACGCCTGGTATTTACGCCGGTTAGGGAACTGGCATCGCAGGCCGCTGCGCTTCACAACAACGACGAATACGCACGGCGCAGCCTCGACATCACGCGCAATGACGAAATCGGCGACCTGGCGCGTGAATTCGATTCCCTGCTGAAGCGTTTGACCGAGCAGGCGGACGACCTGCGCCGTTTGTCATTTGAGGACGCCCTCACCGGGGTGCGGAACCGGCGCTTTTTCGACGAACAACTGCGCTCCGCATGGGCGGTGTTGCAGCGCACGAACCAGCCGCTCAGTCTTTTGATCCTCGACGTGGATGACTTCAAGGGTTACAACGACCACTACGGGCACCAGCAGGGGGATGAGGCGCTGCGGGTGGTCGCCGAGGCCATGCGCCAGGTGCTGCGCCGCGCCGTGGACACCGTTGCGCGCTATGGCGGAGAAGAGTTCGCCGCTATTCTGCCCGGGACATCCGAGCAGGATGCGTTCGAACTGGCGGAAAAGGTACGCCAGGAGGTACTGGCGCTGGCAATTCCACACGCCAAGTCGCTGATCGGCCCGGTGCTCAGTGTCTCCATCGGCGTTGCCAGCGCCGATTCCCGATCCGGCGTGGAAGTCCGGGACGTGTTGCGTCTTGCCGATCACGCGCTGTATGTCGCCAAGCGCAGCGGGAAAAATACCGTGTTCGTTGCCCCGGAACCCGGCCGCGTGCAGGCAGTGGACAAACCGGGTGCGGAATCCCGCGCCGGATGACCGGCATCCGTGGATCCGTTACTCCGCGGTTGTTGAGTCCAGATACTGAAAATTTTCCTCCCGAATACGCCGCGCGTCATCGTCGTACAGGAACGGCAGGAACATCATGCGCCTGCCCCTCGTAACCGGCGTCGCCTCGTGCAACAGGGAACATGAAAATACGACCGCGCCCCCCGCCGGCGCGGTATAAAGCGCCCGCCCAAATTCCGGAAAGCGCAGGTAGCCGCCCTCGTACTCGCCGCTGTTCAGAAACAACGACACCGCGAAGCGCCGGTGCGCCGTGCCCCTGGTGGTGTTGTCCCGGTGCGGCTGAAAATGGCCGCGCTCGGATTCCTCGTAGCACGCGATGATGTAGCGTTCCATGCGCGTCGGCTGAAAATGGAACGCCTTCTGGATTTCAGGCGCCAGCCGGTCGTGAATGCGGACCATGCAGGCATGGCGCAGCGCCTCGTCCTCGATGGTGCAGTCGCGACGCCGTTTGTGGCCGTAGTCAATGATCTGGACGGTCTTGCCGTCAACGTCCCGCATGAAGCCGGAATCGCGCGGCTCATTGGCGTCGTAATAGTCCATCAGGCGCCGGCACAGTTGCGGTTCGAAGATCCGCGGAACGACAAGCACGGGTGCCTGTGGAGCGGCGACCGCATCGGTACCAATGGATTCCAGCCCGTCCAGAATTCCGAGCAACTGCTGCACGTGCAGCGCGGCGGAGCCCTCCACCGGAATGCGCGAGTGCACGCGCAGCCTGGGATCCAGCACGAAGGTGGTCGAGTCGGTCGAGCCGCCGGCATTGACGACCCCGTACTTTCCGGCGACGTCGCGATCGAAGTCCCAGAAGATGCGAATGCCCGGTATGGAATCGGAAACTCGCCGGGTTCGCTCATCCTCGGGATCCGCAGACACACCAAAGCAGCACACATTGGTATCGTCGAAGCGCCGCCCGGCTGACCTGATTCCCGCCAGGATCGCTGCGACAACCGGGTCGGCCGCCGACTCAAAGAAGAACAGCACGACGTTGCGGCCGCCAACGGTATCGAAAACGAACTTGTCGTTGTTCGTGGTGCGGCACGTGAACCACGGCGCGGGCGTGCCGACGGCCGGAGGCGCCGCGCGCGTCTGGACGTTCTCAGGCCGGGTCATGGGTGGGCGAAACCTCTGCGGATCGGGCGGCCGCGGGTGGACGTTACAATCCCGGTTTCAGAACCATAATCACCATCGCGGCCACGGGCGTCAACAAGGCCAGCGACCCCCAGCCTTCCCAGCGCAGCGCCAGCGCATGGTACCAGGTGTATTCAAAGTCACTGGCGCGGGCCATGTTCGGCAACTGTCGTTGCAGTGGCGCGACGCGCAGCATGAATGCCAGGCCGGACACAATGAATAGAACCAGCGCCCACGCAATCCAGCCCGTGCGCAGCAGCGGCAGGTTTCCGTAGATGGCCGCCAGCACGCCCGTTATCACGATGATGATCACCCCGGGGATCGTGAACAGACGGTCGCTGCGAATGATCCCGTCCATGGTGTGGGCCAGCAGTCCGGGGTCACGCGTGCGCGCCGCGAGCCGGTGCCAGAACAGCCCGGTGGTGATATTGCCGAGGAACATCACCACCGCGGTGATATGCAGGAGTTTCAGCAGCAGGTACATGCCGAAATTGTTCAGGTGCCCGGAGGGGTCTCAACCGCGGGCGGTGGCGACGGATCTGCCGGGGGCGGCGCCTCCCGTGCTTCAGATTTCCGCTGCCGTTTCTCCGCCTGCTTTTGTTTTTTCGCCATCTCCCGCTGACGCTTGGCATGTGCATAATTCGGCTTGGCCATTGGCAATCCTCTCTGGTTGGTTTCGTGGTGTGGGTGAACCGGCAGCGTAACTCATTTGATTCCGTTGCTCACAATTCCCTGTAGACGCGTCTGACTTCCCCGGGACTATTGTGGCTGACTCTGACCAGACAGCCAAAATACGTGACTACATTCCGGATTTCCGCGAGCGCCCAAACCCATGCTCGGAGTTCAATATTAATAGTATGAAGTTTTCATTGAAAATCCGGCGTTCTTCCCTCTGTATCCATCACCTCGTCCGCCCGGATGAACAGCCACAGCACCGCGCCGGTGAGGGCGAATATCGAGCCGGAGGCCAGCGCGGGCACCCAGCCGGCGTGTTCGGCGATGAACGGCACCAGCAGCGCGCCGACGCCGCCGACGACATTCCCGCCGGTGTTCATGATGCCGCCAGCGCTGGCGGAATTCCGTCCCGCGACGCCGATGGCGGCGGCCCAGAACGCGCCCTCGGTGAATTGCGTGCAGGCAAAGCACAGCGACAGCAGCGCCACGGCCACATAGGGATCATCCGCCGCCGCTCCGGCTACCAGCAGGACTGAGACCAGCGCCAGCCCGATCATCGCCGGCCACCGGCAGCCCAGGCGCATTCCGATCCTGCGGCACAGGTGATCGCAAATTGCGCCACCCAGCGTCGCGGCTACGGCCCCGGCGATCCACGGCGCCGCCGCGAGGAAGCCGCCTTCGAGCGTCTTGAAGCCCCGGTACTCGACGAGATAGATGTAAAACCAGTTGAAAAAAATGTAGAACGTGTAGTTCATGCAGAAGTACGCAACCGTCAGCAGCAGGATGTTGCGATTGCACAGGACGCGCAGCCATGCCCCCGGCTCCGGCGGCGCGTCCATGTCCGCGCTGCGGCCTGCCTGTATCAGTTCGAGCTCGGCCGGCGTGACGGACGGATGCCGTGTGGGCGTGTCACGTGCGTACCACCACCATACCCAGGCCGTGACGAACGCCAGTGGCGCGGCGAACAGGAACGAATTGCGCCAGCCGTAATTTTCCACGGCCCAGGCAATGGCAGGCGCCGTCGCCGCCGCGCCCAGCGTCAGGCCGGTGCTGGACAGCCCATTGGGCAGCGCCCAGGCCGACGGCGGGAACCATCTTGCGATCACGCCCGCGCCGATGGGAAAGATCGGCGCCTGCGCCATTCCCTGCAGAAAGCGCAACACGACAAACAGCAGCAGCACAATGGTCGTGGATACCGTGGCGGTGCCCGGGACCAGCGCGGTCAGGATCGTGATCGCGCCCCACGCCACGATGATGATCGTCAGCGCGCGCCGCGGTCCCACCTGATCGCCGAAAATACCGCCGGGGAACTGAAAGATCGCGTACGCCCAAGCGTTGGCGGACAGGATCAGACCCAGTTCCGTCAGCGAGAAACCCATCTCCCTGCGCAGGGCGTCGCCCGCCACGGACATGTTGGATCGCAGCACGTAAGCGACAAAGCTGGCGATGATCACCAGCGCGAAGACCCGCCAGCGGACATAAGTGTCGCGGCCGGCGCCGGTAACGGAGGATGGCGACATTATTCTTGTTCCCCGCGAGCAGGGTATCACGATGCCGCTTGTATCTGACGTGTCCATCCTGAATAGACACGCCTTCCCGCGGGACATTGTGCGAACATGGTGAAGGGAAATTCATCGGGGCGGGGGAATCGCCGGCATGAACAGGGAAACAGGTGCGGCGCCGGAGCGCCGCATCGGCCGCCCGGGCGAGCAGCACACGGCGACGGTCGTGCTGTTTGGCGCGGGGATCTTCGCGCTGCTGCCGATCTCAACTGACCTCTATTTGCCGGCCCTGCCCGCCATCCGCGCGGCGTTCGCGGATCCAGGCGCGCTGGCGCAACTGACGCTGTCCGCGTTCATCGTCGGATTCGGCGCTGGTCATCTCATCATGGGGCCGCTCTCGGATCGCTATGGCCGACGACCGCTGCTGCTCGCCGGGTTGACGATTTATGTTCTCGCCAGCATTGGCTGCGCCCTCGCGCCAAGCATTGAGGCGCTTGTGGCGTCCCGCCTCGTGCAGGGAATCGGATGTTGCAGCGGATCGGTTTTGTCGCGGGCCATCATCCGTGATCTGTACGACCCGCAGCGCGGCGCCCATGTGTTCGCGCTGATTACCGTCACTTTTACCGTTGTGCCCATGTTCGCGCCGCTGTTCGGGGGATGGCTCACTGCCTCCTTTGGATGGCGGGCGAATTTCATCGGCCTGATCGCGTTCTCCGGGCTGGTATTGGCGGCGACCTGGATGCTGCTCGGGGAGACCAACGTGCATCGTGACCCCGCCGCCACGGACCCGGCGCGGCTCGCGCGCAATTACCGACTGATCGTCTGTAACCCGGTGTTCCTTGGTTACACGTTGTGCTGCATGTTCAGCTATGCGGGCCTGTTTACCTATCTGTCGTTGTCGCCGTTCGTCTTGATTGACGGTTTCGGTGTTCCGGCGCAGCGGTATGGCCTGTGGTTCATGCTTGGCGTCGCCGGGCACGCCTGCGGCGCGCTGGCCTGCAATCGGCTCGTGCGCCGCATTCCCATCGGGCGGCTCGTGGTGATTTCATCCTCCGTCACGGGAGCCGGGGCATTCCTGATGCTGGCGCTGGCAGGGCAGGGGATTGCACACCCCGCTGCGGTAATGGGTCCGATGGTCCTGTATCTGTTCGGCCACGGCATCACGAGCCCGCTGTGCATGACCAGCGCCGTGGGTCCGTTCCCGAAACTGGCCGGGACCGCCTCGGCGCTATTCGGCTTCATCCTGTCGGCAGTGGCCGCGGTGGTCGGGCACGCGGCCATGCGCCTGCACGACGGCACGGCATGGGCGCTGGCTTGGTTCGTTGCCCTCAGTGCGGCCTGCCTTCTCGTAACGGCGGTGGTTGCGGGAGGTGAAAAGTTAAAAGTGAAAAGTAAAAAGTAAAAAAACTGAGATGAAGGTAATCCAAGGTACGTGAAAGCGCGTGTTTCCCTTTGCACTTTTCACTTTTTACTTTTCACAGTTGTTAATGCTTCAGCGGCCTGAAACGTATACGGTGCGGCTGATCCGCAGCATCGCCCATGCGCCGTTTCCGGTCCGCTTCGTAGTCCTGGTAGTTACCGGCGAACCACTCGACGTGGCTGTCGCCTTCGAAGGCGAGGATGTGCGTGGCGATGCGATCCAGGAACCAGCGATC
>JACORW010000022.1 GCA_016179185.1 Gammaproteobacteria bacterium
TATTTAGGGAACCTCTGAACAACCCCATCCTGGGGTTGTCAGAGGACGGCAAGCGAAAAGCGTGGTTTTCGCTTGCCTCACATTTTCAATGACTTGCAGTCATTGAAAATGGCAGTGCATCCCTGCACTGCGGGAAGCTCTGATGTTAATCAGAGCTTCCCTAACCACTGCAGGCTGTGGGGGTTGACGGACGCACAGAGGGCAGGAAAGGTCGGTCGCTCCGACCCCGGGCGTCGGTCGCTCCGACCCCAAGCATCCGTTTATGCCCGGGCTTCGCGCTGAAGCAGCGCGCGCTTGCGTTCCACGCCCCAGCGATAGCCCGATAGTGCCCCGTCGCTGCGCACCACCCGATGGCAGGGAACGGCCACGGCGATGGTATTCGCGGCACAGGCCTGCGCCACGGCGCGCACGGACTTCGGTGCGCCGATGCTCTTGGCAATGTCCGCGTAACTGCGCGTTGCCCCCGCCGGGATCTTCCGCAGCGCCTGCCACACCCGTTGCTGAAACGCAGTGCCGCGGATATCCAGCGGCAGATCAAGCCCCAGCGCGGGTTGCTCCACGAAGCCCACGACGCGGGCGACGAGCTTTTCGAACTTCCGGTCGCCGCCGATGAGCGTGGCGCGGGGAAATTGATCCTGCAGATTGCGCACCAGTGTCTCCGGGTCATCGCCGAGCAGTATGGCGCAGACGCCGCGCGCGCTCTGCGCCACGAGTATGGATCCGATGGAACATTGGCCGATGGCGAACTGAATGGCGATATTGGCTCCGCCCGCGCGGTAACTGGTGGGCGTCATGCCGAGCACGCGCCCGGCGGTTTCGTAGAACCGCCCGCTGGAATTGAACCCGGCGTTGAATGCCGCTGCGGTCACCGTGCCGCTGCGCCGCAACTGCTCCCGGGTGCGCCGGGCGCGATGGGCGGCGGCATAGGCCTTCGGCGTCAGGCCGGTGACTGCCTTGAACACCCGGTGAAAGTGCCAGGGGCTCAGACCCGCCTTACGCGCCAGCAGTTCCAGGCCGGGGATCTCCTCGGCACTTTCAATGAACCGGCAGAGCTGCGCCACCATGGAAGTGTGTTGTTCATTCAGTGACGGGCGATCGGGCCGGCAACGTCTGCACGGGCGGAAGCCAGCGCGCTCGGCCTCCGCGCGTGTCGCGTGGAAACCGACATTCTCCGGCCGCGCGCGTCGCGATGGGCAGGAGGGGCGGCAATACACGCCCGTGGTCCTGACGGAATAATAGAATGTTCCGTCCGCACGGGGATCCCGCGCCAGCACGACAGCCCAGCGTGGGTCGTAGCCGGTATTGGTGGTCGGGGATTTCTTCATCATTGCCATGGAATTCATCGGGGTGCTCCGTTCAGTTGGTCAGTGTGCCGCTGAATTCTGGCAACTGCCGGCCGTGGTTGCACTCCGGGTCTTGCGGTCGAATTCCCCCGTACAGTAGGCCGGGTTGAACCCGGCCCCACAAGAGTGATCGGAATGCGGATCCTCCTGTGAGGCCGGCTCTATGCCGGCCCAAGAATACGTCTGGAACCCCTCGCTTACATGCTACTTGAATACTGAGTCACCCACACGACATCCTGAAAAGCGTCATTTTCATTTATGGTCACGCGGCGCGCCCCGTGGTTCCGTGCCAGCAGCCGGTGGAATTTGACCGCAAGATGCGGAGTTCGCAGGGACTTCCGTTTTTGCAAGCTGCTCCACAACAAAAGACCGTCAATTTTTCAGCGGAGGATGCAGCAATGAGTGAATCATTTCAGTTTGTTCCCTTGCAATATGAGCAGTTTGCCGGATTATTCGACCGCAGCGATGCGGACCTGCGCGCCATGGGTGCGCAGCGGATGGTTGTGGACAGCAATGCGGGAACTCCTTGCCGGGTGAGTCTCGCCGATGCGGAGGTCGGCGAGACCGTCCTCCTGATCCCGTTCACGCACCAGGACGTGTCGTCTCCCTACCGGGCGTCCGGTCCGATTTTTGTCCGCAAGGGAGCGCGCACAACAAACCCGGCGCCCGGGGAAATTCCGGTGATGTTCCGGCACCGGCTGCTGTCGGTTCGCGCCTACGATGGTGCGGACATGATGATCGGCGCAGAAATTGTGCAGGGAAATGAATTGGAAGCAATGATCCAGCGTCTGTTTTCCGATCCGGGGATCCGTTACTTGCACATTCATAATGCCCGTCCCGGATGTTTCAATTGCCGCGTCGAGCGTGCCTGATTTCCGAAAGCGTGCGCCCTGGTGTTCAACGCGGAATATTGTGAGGGGCAGGTGTCCCGACTTGCCTGCCGGCGTCAGCGTCCCGTAACTCAATTATTGCGGACAATGTGTCTGTTGGCGCTCGTAGTATCTGCAGCAACGCCGACGCGTGTGTCCGCTTGCGAGTTGCCTTCGACTGCGGATGTCGCTTTCATCACGGTGGAGCCCCATGACGACAAGCTGAAGGATTTCTTCACGCCGGGCTCCCTGCTCGTGGCGCTGCCGCATCTGCGACGCACGGAAATCGGCAGGACCCTGGCCTTCGGCAAGGTGTGGCTGTGGCAGAAGGGGATCATCCATCTGAAGGACGGCCGGCAGATCCCGTGGCGCTCCTTCGCCGACAACCTGATCCTGTTCGATACGCCGGACGGACCGGTCGTCTATACCGACATCTCGCAGCAGTCACAATCCTATCGCGACGGGCGGATCATCACGACCATCTACACCTGGCAGGGCCCGAAAGAAATTGTAATTGAATCCTGGTAGCCGCGAGATAGTCCAGGGAGGGACTTTTCAGGTGGTATTGGAGAAATTGGTGGGCCCGGAAGGACTCGAACCTTCGACCAAGGGATTATGAGTCCCCTGCTCTGACCAACTGAGCTACAGGCCCGAAATCAGTCCAGAAACGTCCGCAACTGCTCCGAGCGGGTCGGATGGCGCAGCTTGCGCAGCGCCTTCGCCTCTATCTGGCGGATGCGCTCGCGCGTCACGTCAAACTGCTTGCCGACCTCTTCCAGCGTGTGGTCGGTGTTCATGTCAATGCCGAAGCGCATGCGCAGCACCTTGGCCTCGCGCTGGGTCAGTGCCCCGAGCGCATCGCGCGTGGCGCGCTTCAGGCCCTCGAAGCTGGCGGACTCCACCGGTGCCTGGGAATTGGCGTCCTCGATGAAATCGCCCAGGTGCGAGTCGTCGTCGTCGCCGACCGGCGTTTCCATGGAGATCGGCTCCTTCGCGATCTTCAGCACTTTGCGCACCTTCTCCTCCGGCATCTCCATCTTCTCGGACAGCTCCTCCGGCGTCGGCTCGCGGCCCTTTTCCTGCATGATCTGGCGCGAGATCCGGTTCAGCTTGTTGATGGTCTCGATCATGTGCACCGGGATGCGGATCGTGCGCGCCTGGTCGGCGATTGAGCGCGTGATGGCCTGGCGGATCCACCACGTCGCGTAGGTCGAAAACTTGTAACCGCGCCGGTACTCGAACTTGTCCACCGCCTTCATCAGGCCGATGTTGCCCTCCTGGATCAGATCCAGAAACAGCAGCCCGCGGTTGGTGTACTTTTTCGCGATGGAGATCACGAGACGCAGGTTCGCCTCCACCATCTCCTTCTTCGCGCGCCGGGCCTTGGCCTCGCCGATGGAAACGCGGCGGTTGATGTCCTTGACTTCAGCCACCTTCAGCAGATTCAGATCGAAGATCGTGGCAAGCTTCTGCTGTACTCGCAGGACGTCGTCGCGCACCGCGGCCACGTTCCTGGCATAGGGCTTGCGCGAACGCGCCAGGTTTCTGATCCAGTTCAGGCTGGTTTCATGGCCGGGGAACAGCGCGATGAAATCCTTGCGCGGCATCCTGGCGTCCTTTACGCACAGGCGCATGACTTCGCGTTCGGTCACGCGGATCGTCTCGATCAGCCCGCGCACGCTGGCGGTCAAGTCATCAATGAACTTGGGCGTGAAGCGCAACTCCATGAACAGTTCGGTCAGCCGGTTCTGGAGCCGGACCGAGCTCTTGTGATCGCGGCCATTGCGCTTGATGGAACGCACCAGGCGCTTGTACACCGACGCCGCCTTCTTCATGTGCGCCCGAACCAGCGCCGGATCGATGCTGGCCTCCGGACCGGAATCGTCGTCGTCCTTCTCGTCATTGTCGTCGTCATCGTCATCTATGGCTGCGGGCACGTGCTCGGACAGCAGCACGCCGCTGTCCGGATATTCCTCCTGATCGCTGAAGCCGATGATGATCTCGCCGAGCTTCATCTGTCCGGCTTCCACCTGGGCAAACGACTCCAGCAGCGTTTCAATGGTGCCCGGGTAGCAGGACAGGGCCGTCAGCATCTGGTTGATGCCTTCCTCGATGCGCTTGGCGATCTTGATCTCGCCCTCGCGCGTAAGCAGATCCACGGTGCCCATTTCGCGCATGTACATGCGCACCGGGTCGGTGGTGCGGCCAAACTCGCTTTCCACCGGGACCAGCGTGCCGGTGATGGCGGCAGTATCTTCCTCGACCGGTTCCACCACCGGGGCCGGCAATAACAGGTCGAAATTCGGGGGGGACTCATGCACCTCAATCCCCATGTCCGTGATCATGTTGATGAGGTCCTCGATCTGCTCCGGGTCAACGACCTCGTCCGGCAGGTGCTCGTTGACCTCGTGGTAGGTCAAAAAGCCCTGTTCCTTGCCCTTGGCTATAAGGAGCCGCAGTTGGGACTCCTCGCCCTCTTCCTGTTCCAGATGATCGTCCAGTCGTTCGATTGCCATGGCGTCAGTGGTGTCCGATGCAGTGTGGTTGAACCGGTCCGGTAAGTGATTGAAACTTAAGGAGAAAAGATAAAACTGTAAACGAATAGTATAGCACAAATCCGACAATGATGGGATGCAACCATTACTTGCGTATGGACCCTCCCCGCGGCTTCCGGTTCCGCAGTTGCTGCCGCTCGTCCTCCGACAGATCCTTCAGCCCCTTGCCCTGAAGCTGCGACCGGCGCTCCAGCCGGGACTTCTGCTCGTGCAGCGCCGCCATGGCATCGGCAAATTCCCGTTCCAGGTCGAGTCCTTCCAGTTCCGCGTCATCCCGGATCGACGAAAGCTCCCGGAGCCGTGATTCAAACGGGGAATCACGCCAGTTCTCCACGATGCCCGCACAACTGATATTGGGGCGGGAATGGACAAAATCCAACAGTTCCGCCAGGAACACCTCGCCCGGGGCCCCGGTCCGAAACGACCCGGTTTCCGGGACCAGTTGCGCCAGCGCCGGGCGAAACAGCAACATGCGAATGATGCTGCCGAGCAGCACCGGGTTCGGCCTGCCGGTCTGCGTACCGCGCCGCTGCGCCTGGCGCCGGGGGGTGGCACGGGACTTCGGCCGCCGCAGGAGCGGGTCGATCTGTTCAGGCCCGGTGCCCGCCAGCCGGGCGATATCCTGAATCAGGAGTTGCCGCAGGGCTCCGGTGGGCAGGGCGCCAAGATGAGGCGCGGCCCGATCGACAAACCGGGCTCGCCCCTCCCGCGTATTGAGGTCCACCCCTTCCTTCAGCGTATTGATCAGATGATCGGACAGCGGCACCAGGCGTCCTTCTTCCTCGAATGTCCCGGGGCCATGGCGGCGCACATGGGTATCAGGGTCCTCATCCTCGGGCAGAAACAGAAAGTACACCTGTCGGCCGTCGCGCAGCAGCGGCAGTGCGGTCTCCAGCGCGCGCCAGCCGGCGCGCGTACCGGCGTCATCGCCATCGAAACAGAAAATGATCCGCGGCGTGATCCGGAACATCCGTTCCAGGTGCTCCCGTGTCGCTGCGGTCCCCAGTGTGGCCACGGCGCCGGTGATGCCAAACTGCGCCAACGCCAGCGCATCCATGTAGCCCTCGACCACGATCAGGCGCGCCGGATTTGCGCCGCGCAACTGGTGCAGGCCATAAAGTTCGCGGCCCTTGTGAAACACCGGCGTTTCCGGTGAATTCAGGTATTTGGGCGTGCTCTCGTCCATGACCCGGCCGCCGAAACCGACCGCGCGGCCGCGGTGATCGCGAATGGGATACATGATGCGGTCGCGAAAGCGGTCGTAGTATCCGCCGCCTTCGCGCTGGATGAGCATGCCGGCCTTGAGCAGACGCTGTAGTGCGGCATCCGACCGGCCCAACGCCGTGATGAGATTGTCCCAGCCCGGCGGCGCGTAGCCGATCTCGAATCGGGCCGCCAGGTCGCCGGTGAGGCCGCGGGATCTCAGGTACTCCACTGCCCGCGCCGCCTGCGGGTGTTCCTTCAACTGGCGCCGGTAGTACTCGATCACCAGTTCCAGCAGTTCATGAATTTCGCCGAGGCCGGCTTCGCTGCGAACCGGCCCGCCGCCCTCCCGCGGCACGTCAAGTCCCGCGCGCGCTGCGAGGCTCTCCACGGCCTCGACGAAACCCATGTTGCTGTATTCCATCAGGAACGAAATGGCCGTGCCGTTCACGCCACAGCCGAAGCAGTGATAGAACTGCTTGTCCTGACTGACCGTGAACGACGGCGATTTTTCATCGTGGAACGGGCACAACGCCTGCCAGTTCTTGCCGGCCTTGCGCAGGGGCACGAGGCCGTCAATGACGTCTACTATATCGGTGCGCGCGAGCAGGTCTTCGATGAAACTCTGGGGAATGCGGCCGGGCATGGGGGGAGTATAGCGTTCCGGCCGGGGAGACTATCTGGTGGCTGGTGGCTGAGAAAAAAGGTGGCTGGTGGCTAGTGGCTGGTTGCTGGAAAAGAAAATACTTGACAGTGAACTAACACCGGCGACGATTTTTTAGCCACCAGCCACCAGCCACCAGCCACCAGCCACCAGCCACCAGCCACCAGCCACCAGCCACCAGCCACCAGCCACCAGCCA
>JACORW010000025.1 GCA_016179185.1 Gammaproteobacteria bacterium
AATAATTGTACCGTACGGCGCATTATCGTACCTTACGACCGGTTCGATACCGGTTGAAGTAGTGTTTGCGCAATTCCTTGCGTTCCGGCGGCAGCGCAGCGCGAGCGGGACTGGGTACAGGGCTTCGTCCGGAAACGCCTTTGGGCTTTTTTGCCATGTTAATGAACCAGACAGTTCCGGCCCTTCTCCTTCGCCCGGTACAGTGCCGCATCCGCGGCCTCGATGACCTGCTCCGGCGTCTGGTAGCGGTCATTGCGCTCGGCCATGCCGATGCTGATGGTCACCGACACGGTCTCCACGCCGCGCATTTTCCGCCGCCGTCCGCGCCGCGACCTGGCGACGCCCTGCGGCACTTCGCGCTGCTTGCTGTCCCGTAGCACGAGCTGATATCTCGCCACGGCGCGGCGCACATTTTCAAGGTGCGGCACGCACTGCGCCACTGTCCTGCCGGGGAAAACAATGCAGAACTCCTCGCCGCCATACCGATACGCCGTGCCTCCGCCGCGCACCTCGTCAATCTGCGCCGCCACCATCTTCAGCACGTCGTCCCCGACGTCGTGCCCCCAGGTGTCGTTGAACTTCTTGAAATGATCCACGTCAAGCATCGCGATCACATAGCTCCGGCCCAGTCCTTTCAGGCGATCATTCAATGCGCGCCGGCCCAGCAGCCCGGTGAGTTCGTCGCGAAACGCCATCTCATGGGAGCTGCGCAACAGGCTGACGCACAAATTGAGCCCCGCCGCGCCGAACATCACCGCCGGCATCCACCGCCGATCGAACAACGCCAGCATGGCGAATACAAAAATCAGGCTCCCGGTCAGCGCCGCGGTGTCCTCTCCACCGTGCAGCGTCAGCAACACCATGCCGGCGATTATTGCGATCACAAGAACGCCCGCCGCGCGCGAAGACAGCACAAATCCCGGGTAGGGGTACAGGGCAAGCCGCTCGGCGAGCCAGCCCTGTAGGTCCGCGGACGCGTGCGCCGCGAACCACGATGCCGCCAGCCACAGCACCGGCGCCAGCGCAATCACCAGCGCGCCGTGCCCGCTGCGCACACCGCGCTCCGCCGTGAACAGCAGCGCCAGCAACACGAGCGGCAACGCCAGGCTCATGAACGAGTACACAGTCGGCGCATGCTGGCCGGACAGAACTGTTCCAGAGGCCTGTACCAGAACAAGGTATCCAAACAGCAGCGTCAGCGCCGCCGCGAGCAGACGCGCCCGGTTGAAGAAAGCGCCCAGGCCGGCGGCAACACCGAGCGTGGCCAGCGGCAACCAGCGGACCAGATGTTGATAAGCCGCATCCACTTCCGCCCAGCGCGAACGAAACACAAGCGCCGCGACCAGCAGAATCATCGGTACCAGCAACCGGCGCAACGGCGTCAGGGTCATGGCGGGTTATTGCTGTCAAGAAGCCTGGTCATGCCAGGGCAGTGTCGCACCAAGGTTCAGGGATCGAGAAATACATATCGGGCCGGCACGTCTGTCGCCGCCGCCGGCCTGCCGTTCACAAACCGCGGGCGGTAATGGAGGGCGTGCAATGCGTGTTCACCGCGGCGCGCCAGTTCGGCGTCGTTCGCCGGCTGCGTGCGTTGCACGCGGACATTGCGCGGCCAGCCGCTGTCGTCAATGTCCACCAGCGCCTCGACAAACCGGCTCGATGCCGGCAGCGGCAGGTCGGCATCGTCGCCCGGGGCTGTGAGCGCAGTGACCAGCGCCGGCTCGCCGAATAACCGATCCATCTGCGACCCAATTTCATGCCGGCGTATTACCTCCTGCGACCTGCGGTACTCCTGCATGGCGTCCATGTTGCGCCGGAAGGAAAGATAATAATCGCCAAGAAAGCGCAGCGCCTCGGCATGGGCAAGAGGCGCCGTCCCGGCCCGCGCTTCCGTGCGCGCCACGATCTGCTTCGCGATCCATTCGCCTTTGAGAAAGCTCCGCTGGAACAGCGTCGCGCGCGCCTGTTGCTCGTTTACCTCGAACACCTCGCGGCCGTTCTCGATCATGGCCGCGCGCAAGTCATGGAACCCTACGCGGCTGCGTCCGATCTCCAGCGCCAGGCGATGATTCACCACCGCGGCGTGATAGAGCAAGGCGTCGCCGGTTGCGGGTGCGGCGGGGGATTCATCCAGTATGCGCAGCGCAATGTCATACAGCGCATCCGCCTTGACCAGGTGATTCATTCCGGCTGCGGCCGGCGCGGTTTCATAGGCGCGCAGACGCCCGAGGCCTATCTCGGCGATCACCGGCAACAACAGCGCCCGGTCGCGGCCGATATTGCGCCTCCGCACCCAGTATATTTGCTGGTAGTCCCGATCCACCGACTCGGCGTCGCCGAGCGCCTCATGTACCTCCAGCAACGATTCCAGTAACGGGATGTGCGCAGGGTTGTGTAATCCGTCATTGGCTCGCGCAATGTGCAGCGCCCGCTGCAGCGTCGCGGCGGCGGATTTGAACAGTCCCGACCGGCGTTGTGCCTGGCCGAGACCGGAAAGGGCCTCGACCAGCAACGGATTGTAGGCCCCGCCGGACGCTTCCAGTTGCGCGATCTGCGTTTCGAAAGCGGGCATGTCGTTCGCCGCGGCCGCGCCGGCGGCCAGGCCCGCCAGTATCAGCAGCGCAGTGCGCGCCAGCGCGAGACTGCGCCGACATCGCGACCGGTTCCCCGGCGCATTGGCGGCGGCGCTAAATGCCGCACATCCCACGGCCGCAGGAGGGTCCGGTTCCGCCCTGGCACGGCGGCGCCTCGCCACTGCCGAGATTTTCGCTTTTCACCACGTGCCCTCCGCTGAAGACCTTGCGCACCGGCACGTCGGAAGCCGTTGCCCCCGGCTCAATCTCCAGCAGCGCGCACAGCTCGCCCCAGGTACGGATCTTCCGGTTCATGGAGTGGCGCGCTTCCAGCGTTCGGCCGTTGGCGTCGCAACGATAATCGTAGGTGGGCATCGTATCCGACCTCCGCAGTCAATATCGGGGCTATTCAACCTTGTATGCAGCAACCGCAGGCACTCACGGATCGGGCAGCAACGCCGCCTTGCCTTCGCCGCGCGGATCCGCGGCGGCGAAGATCTGATTATTTTTTCGATCCCACATCACCGCATGCATATCGCCGTAACTGTAGCTGGTCTGTTTCAGTGTGTGGCCCAGTCTGCGCAATTCCTCCTGCTCATAGGCGACCAGACCATGGGGCTCGAACTGGACCTCGTCCGGCAGGTACTGGTGATGATAGCGCCGCACCTTGACCCAGGATTCCGGCCCGTGGCCGTCGCCGAAATCCAGCACGCCCAGGAGCACCATGCTGATGATCCGGCTGCCCCCGGGCGTTCCCAGAATGCCGATACGATCTTCGGTCTCCACGAACGTCGGTGTCATGCTGGACAACGGACGCTTATTGGCCGCGACAGAATTGGCATGATCCCCGACCAGTCCATAAGCGTTGGGCGTGTTTGGCTTGATGGAAAAATCATCCATCTCGTCATTCAGCAGCACGCCGGTGCCGGGCGGCACGAATGCCGCGCCGAACGGCAGGTTGATGCTCAGTGTCCCGGCCACGCGGTTGCCGTCGGTGTCCATGATGGAAAAGTGCGTCGTGCTTTCGCCGCGCAGACTCAGGCCGGGCGTGTCGCCGAGTTCCGCGCTGGGCGTGGCGCGCTTCGGATCGATGGTCAGCGCCAGCCCCGCCAGATAATCCGGCGCCAGCAGGCGGTCCGTGGGAACTTCGACAAAATCCGGGTCGCCCAGATACACGGCGCGATCACGGTAGGCGCGCCGCATGGCCTCGATGACGATGTGCATGCGCGTGATGTGATCGATGCCGGCCAGATCTTCGTGCTCCAGGATCTCCAGCGCCTGCACGAGCACAATACCGCCGGACGACGGCGGCGGTGCCGATACGACGCGGATGCCCCGATACTCCGTGACGATAGGGGCGCGTTCGGCCACCACATAATTTCGCAGGTCTTCCAGCGACCAGATGCCGCCGCCCGCGCGCACGCCTTCCACGAGCCGCTGCGCGAACTGTCCCTGATAAAAGTAGCCCGGGCCGTTCATGCCGATCTGCTCCAGCAGATTGCCCAGGTCTTCCTGAATAATCGGATGGCCGAACTCCGGCAAGGCGTTGTTCGCCAGATAAAGGCGCGCGGTCTCGGGGTGTTTCTGCAACGCCTTCAGCCGCCAGCCGGCCATGTCCCGATATCCCTGCGTGACGGGAAACCCCTCGCGCGCCAGCCGCACGGCAGGCGCCAGGCTCTTGCCAATGGGCAGCCGCCCGAAGTTCGTCGCCAGATGTCCGAGTCCGGCAGCAAGGCCGGGAATGCCCGCGGCAAGCGCCCCTTCCAGGGAAGCGCCTTCACGGACATTGTCGTGCTCGTCCAGGTACAGGCGCCTGTAGGCCGCGCCCGGAGCCTTCTCCCGGCCGTCCACCATGATCTGCCGGCCGTCGCTCGCGCGATGAAGCAGCCAGAAACCGCCGCCGCCGATGCCAGAACTGTAGGGTTCGACCACGGCCAGCGCGGCGCTGACGGTGACGGCCGCATCGAACGCATTGCCGCCGTTCTGCAGCGTTTCGAGCCCCGCCCGCGTCGCGAGCGGATGGGCGCTGGCGATGGCGGCGCCGGGTGGGCCGTCGGCGGCGCATGCCAGCGCGAGCTGACAAAGGATTGCCGCGATCAGCCAGCAACAGCGGTTACCGGGGGTGCCGCCGACCGCTTCCTGCCCCCGGGCAGGATCCATGGTCACAAACATGGCTCAGCTGCGCAGGCGCGCAGCGAGCGCCGCCTGAACCCCCGGATGCACAAACTTGCTGACGTCGCCGCCAAAGGTCGCTATCTCCCGCACGAGACTGGAGGAGATGTAGCTCAGGTGTTCCGCCGGCGTGAGAAACACGGTTTCAGCGTCGCTGTGCAACTGCCGGTTCATGCCCGCCATCTGAAATTCATAGTCGAAGTCGGATACCGCGCGCAGGCCGCGAATGATCACTTTGGCGCCCAGCTGACGCGCATAGTCAATCATCAGGCCGTCGAAGCTCTGCACTTCCGCGGCGGGGATCTGCGCCAACGCCAGGCGCGCCATCGTGACGCGCTCATCGGTGGTGAATGCGGTCTTTTTCGACGTGCTGCGCGCCACCGCCACAATGACGCGATCGAACAGCGCCGTTGCGCGGGCCACGATATCCGTGTGCCCGTTGGTGATGGGATCAAACGTACCGGGATAAATGGCTGTGACGTTCATTCCGGCCCTCCGGTGTCAACTGCCAGCAACGTGTACTGAACCTGCCCCGCGCGGCCGCGCCTGTGTATCGCAAACCGGCCGGCCGGAGGCACCCAGCCGGGCGCGGTCTCCACGTACAACAATCCGGCGGGCGCCAAGTTTCGCCCGTTTGCGATCAGCACACAAGTCTCGGTGGCGAGGTCGGACGCAAACGGTGGATCAACGAAGATCACATCGAACATCTCCGGGTGGGCGGCAAGCCACCGGCGCGCATCCGCGCAATGAATTTCCGCCTGCGTGGCGCCGAAGCGCGCCGCCTGGCCACGCAGTCGTTCGACAACAGTGCGATCCTGTTCCAGCAACACGCATCGCGCCGCTCCCCGGGACAGCGCCTCGAACGCGAGCGCGCCCGTGCCCGCGTAGCAATCGAGACAGCGTGCCCCTTCGATAAGCGGCGCCAGCCAGTTGAACAACGTCTCGCGCACCCGGTCCGGCGTCGGGCGCAGGCCGGGAACCGGCGCTATTTCGATGCGCCGGCCACGCCAGCGGCCCGCGATGATGCGGACCTTTCCCGGCAGCGATCTGCGCGCGCTCAGGGCGCCGTCCCCTGCGGCGCCCCTGGCGCAGGCCCCACCAGAATTGTGGCCATGCTCGTGCTGTCGACCCTGCGGGAGAATGCGTCCCGGACCTGCGCAGTGGACACCGCATCGACGCGCGCTATGAATTTGTCCAGATAGTCCAGCGGCAGGTCGTAGAAACCAATCACGCCCGCATAACCCAGGATCTCGCGGTTGCTGTCGATGCGCAGCGGGAATCCCCCGGTGAGATTCTGTTTGGCGGCGCGCAGCTCCCCCTCCGTCGGGCCGTCCTGGATGAATGCCTTCAGTGTCTCGCGCAACAGGGACAGCGCTGTTTCGCTCTGGCTGGCCTCGGTCTGCAGCGTGGCGATGAACGGGCCCGCCTCTTTGCGCGGCGAGAAATAGCTGGAGGCAGAATAGGACAGGCCGTGTCTCTCGCGGATCTCACGGAACAGGCGTGTCACGAGACCGCCGCCGCCGAGAATATGGTTCCCGACCAGCAGCGGGAAATAGTCCGGGTCGCCGTAACGCATGCCCGGCTGCCCCATGATTATGTGCGTCTGGGATGACGGAAATTCGATATGCTCCTGCGCCGGCCCGGGCATTGCCGGCACCGGCGACACCGGCGTGATCGCCGGCCCCGCCGGCAGACCCTGCACCAGCCGCTCCGCCAGCGCCTCCGCCCCGGCACGATCCAGGTCGCCAACCACGGCCAGCAGTGTGTTCCCGGTGACGTGACGCTGCTTGTGCCAGTTGATCAGTTCCGCGCGGGTAATGGCGGTCAGGGACTGTTCCGTGCCCTCCTCCGGACGGGCATAGGGGTGGTCGCCGTAGATCGCGGCCCGGAAGGCATCATCGGCCAATGCCGCCGGCGACTGCTTCTTCTGCTGAATGCCCACCAGCAGGCGATTGCGTTGCCGCTCGATGGCGTCCGGGGTAAAGTCCGGCTGCAACACGACACGGCACAGGTTCGCCACGGCCGGATCGAGCTTGTCCGACGCAATCAGCGAACGCAGGTAGACCGTCGAAGAATCGCTGCCAATGTCGCTGCCATAAACGGCGCCGACACGTTCGAACTCGAAGCCGATCTCGTTGGCATGCAATCCCGCGGCACCTTCGTCCAGAAGCGCGCCGGCCAGCATGGACAGGCCCTCGCGCCCAGCCGGATCGGCAGCGCTGCCGCCGGCGAAGATCATCTGCACGTCAATTATGGGCAGCTCGTGCGCCTCAACGAACAGCACGCGCACGCCGTTGCCGGTCCACCACGACTGAATTTCGGGCGTGGCTGCAACCGGAACGGCGGCAAGCGCCAGAATGGAAACGCCAGCGCAGATACGCCCGGCAAACCCCGCGCGGCCGACCTGCCCAGGCGTGTGTCCCGGCCACTCACTGCGTATGGCCATGGGGCTCCGTTGCGCGCCGCGGCGGCGCATTCGGGTCAATAGGCTGCGGATCCAGAACCGCAACCGTGAGTCCGTCGTCGACAAGGTACTTGCGCACCACGGCCTGCACCTGCTCCGGCGTCACCGCCTGCAGGCCCGGAACGTATTCCTCGACGCGCTCCCAGCCGAGACCAGCGCTCTCGAAAATGCCGAGAACCATGGCCTGGTAAAATATCGAGTCTTTCTGATAAACATCCTGCGACACCACCTGGGCCTTGACGCGCTCCAGTTCCTTTTCATCCACGGGGCGCGAGCGGAGCTCCTCAAGTTCAGCGCGCACCGCGTTCTCCAGTTCCGCCACGCCCAGTCCGGACGCGGGCGTGCCTTCGATGGTGAACACGCCGTCGAGACGCGCGCTGAACTGGTAGTCGGTGCCGATCCACGCGGCAACCTCGCGTCCGCGCACTATGCGCGTGGCGAACCGGGCGCTGGATCCGCCGCCAAGAATGCCCGTCAATACTTCCAGCGCGTATGCCTCCCACGGCTCGGCGCCGGAGCGCAACGCCGTGGCAAGCACCGGCGCCTTCCACACCATGATCAGCAGCGGCACCTCTGCCGGGCGCTTGACGGTCACGCGCTTGATGCCCCGTTGCGGGGCCTCCGGGCGCCAGGCGGGCGCATCAGTTTGCTCCGCTTTGAGCGCACCGAAATGGCTGCGCGCCAGCCGGTACACTGCTTCCGGATCCACGTCGCCGGCGACAACAACTACGGCATTGTTGGGGGCATACCAGCGCCGGTACCAGGATTTCAGATCCGCCGGCCGCATTGCCTCCAGATCCGCCATCCAGCCGATCACCGGCTGCCGGTATGGGCTCGATTGAAACGCGGTGGCCATTGCCACCTCGCTGGCGTAGGACTCCGGCTCGTCCTCGGTGCGCAGACGCCGCTCTTCGCGCACGACCTTCATCTCCTTGTCGAACTCCGGAGGCGCGATGGACAGGTTGCGCATGCGATCCGCCTCGAGCCGGAATGCCACTTCCAGTCTGGACCGTTCCAATGTCTGAAAGTAGGCGGTGAAGTCGGCCGCGGTGAAGGCGTTTTCGGTCCCGCCGTTCTCGGCGATGATGCGCGAGAATTCGCCGGCGCGAAATTTCCGTGTCCCCTGGAACATCATGTGCTCGAGCGCGTGCGATATGCCGGTGATGCCGTCGTGCTCGTAACTGCCGCCCACCCGGTACCACACCTGGGACACTACGACCGGCGCGCGATGATCCTCCTTGACCAGCAGAACCAGACCATTGTCGAGCCGGAACTCTTCCACGGCGATGGCCGGTGACGACAACAGCGCCGGCAGCAGGAATGAATAGAAACGGAACAGCAAATGCGCCTCCTGTTTCTGACAGCGCGAGGTTCTCGTACACCTCTGAATGCCAGTAGAGCCTGCCCGGAAGCATGTCCGCGCGCAACAGCTCGCGTATGTTATCAGGCTGCTGCATCACCCGGATTTCGGCGGCCTGACAGGCGGCCCGCGGGCCGGAGCCCAGGTGCCGCGAACGCCAAGGATGGACCAGAGCGGCCGCGGCCGCGCGGCGATTTCAAAAAGCCGGGGACGGACTTCTTCAGCAACCTGTTAATGATACGATCATCGTTGTGCCAGTCATCGTGAACCGCCAGCGTGTCGGCCCATCCACGGATACAGTCTGAGAACGCGGACACCAGCCTCTGGGATCGATTGCGGGCCGGACTCGGCCGGACCCGCGCGGGACTGACGGCCGGACTGGATCGACTGATCCGCGGCCCCAAGGCGCTGGATCGGGTCGTGCTCGAGGAGATCGAGGCCCGGTTGCTGCTGGCCGACGTGGGCGTCGAGACCACACGCCTGCTCGTTGATCAGATTGCCGGCCGGCTCGAGCGCCACGAACTTTCCGACCTCTCCGCCACGCTGGACGCCCTGCGCGCGCACATGATTGAACTGCTCGCGCCGGTTACCGCGCCCCTGCCCGTGCTCGCCGGCCCTGCCCGCCCGTTTGTCATTCTTACCGTCGGCGTCAACGGGGCCGGCAAAACCACGACCGCCGGCAAGCTTGCGCACTACTACCGGACGCTGGGTGAAGTGGTCGTGCTTGCCGCCGGCGACACGTTTCGCGCCGCAGCAGTGGAACAGTTGCAGCAATGGGGACAGCGTGCCGGCGTTGCGGTGATTGCGCAGCCGGCCGGCACCGACGCGGCGGCGGTCATATTCGACGCGTTGCACGCGGCCCGCGCCCGCAGCGCGGGTCTTTTGATCGCGGACACTGCCGGGCGCCTGCATACGAAGAGAAATTTGATGGACGAATTGCGCAAAATCCGCCGCGCCATTGACAAGTTCGATCCGGAATGCCGCGTCGAGACACTGCTGGTTGTCGACGCGGGCACAGGGCGCAATGCGCTGGCCCAGGCGCGCGAGTTTCACCTTGCCGCAGGTTTGACCGGGCTCGTCATCACCAAACTCGACGGGACTGCGCGGGGCGGCGTGATTTTCGCCCTGGCGCGGGAACTGGCATTGCCGATCCGTTTCATCGGCGTGGGGGAACGACCCGATGATCTGTGTCCGTTCGAGGCCAGGCCGTTTGTGCATGCGCTGCTCGCGGAGGACTGAGTGATCCATTTCACCGACGTGCACATGCGTTACACCAGCGGTGCGGAGGCGCTGAAGCGCGTCAACTTGTCCATTGACAAGGGCGCGATGGCCTTCGTCACCGGACGTTCCGGCGCCGGCAAAAGCACGCTGCTGCGCCTGATCGCGCTGATCGAGCGCCACACGCGCGGGCAGATCATAGTCAATGGGCAGAATCTGGAGCGCGTCACCGGCCGCCGGATCCCCCTGTACCGTCGCAATATCGGCTTTACGTTTCAGGAGCACCGCTTGCTGTACGACCGCACTGTTTTCGACAATGTCGCGCTGCCGCTGGTGGTTTCGGGGCATCGTTACCAGGATATCCGCCGGCGCGTGCAGGCGGCGCTTGACAAGGTAGGTTTGCTGGAAAAACAGAAGCACCTTCCCATCGCCCTGTCAGGCGGGGAGCAGCAGCGCGTCGGCATAGCGCGTGCCGTGGTCCACCGTCCGGCCGTGCTGCTGGCGGACGAACCCACCGGGAATCTCGATCCGATACTGTCCTGGGACACGATGAAACTGTTCGAGCAGTTCAATCAGGTCGGTGTCACGGTTGTTATTGCGAGCCACGATCTGGATATGATCCGGCGCATGCGCAAACCGATCATCACGCTTCGCGAAGGACGCATTCTCACGTCCGCCGGCGGCGAGGGCGGAGAATGACGGCGCGGGCGCGGCTGCCCATGGACCCTGGCCGGGTGGTAACTGCCTGGCTGAGTCAGCACATCCAGGCGCTGCTCTACAGTGCCGGACAAATGTGTCGCAATCCGCTCGGCAGTCTGCTGACCACCGCAGTGATCGGCATTTCGCTGGCCTTGCCGGCTGCGTTTTATCTCGTCCTGGCGAACTCGGAACGGGTGGCTTCCGCGTGGGGCGGTGCGGCGCGCGTAACGCTGTTTTTGAAGATGGACGTGACGCCGGAGCGCGCCCAGGCGCTGGCGACCTCACTGCGCGGACACCCGCGCGTACTCGACGTGCGTGTGATCAGTCCGGACGAGGCCCTGGCGGAGTTCCGCCGCGCATCGGGATTCGGCGACGCCATCGAGCAACTGGAGGAGAACCCGCTGCCGGCGGCGCTGCTGATCCAGCCCGACAACGCGCGCTTCGGCGGGACCGCGATGGAGGAATTTCTGGCGGCCATGCGCGCGCTGCCCGAGGCCGACACGGCGCAATTTGACCGGCAGTGGGTGCAACGCCTTGTGGCGCTGCTCAATATCCTGCATCGGGCGGTGCTGATCCTCGCCGCGCTGCTGGCGCTGGCCGTGTTGTTGATCATCGGTAATACCATCCGCCTGTCCATCTACAACCGCCGGACCGAGATCGAGATCAACATGCTGTTCGGCGCTACCGGCGCCTTCATCCAGCGCCCGTTTCTGTACAGCGGCATCCTGCACGGGCTGGTGGGCGCGCTGCTGGCATGGTTGCTGGTATCCGGAGCGGTGCGGCTGTTACAGGGGCCCGTGGCCGAGCTCGCCGGACTGTACGCGAGCGAATTCGTGCTCCACGGACTGGCAGCGGAAAATGTCGTGAAATTGCTGGGGATCGGCGGCGTATTGGGGTGGGTGGGCTCCTGGCTTGCCGTGCAGCGTCATCTGCGGGACATCACGCCCCTTTAGCCCCCGGCCCCAGCAGGCGGTAGTTTCCGTTCTGGTTCCGGTCTGTCCGGCATAAAAGGGCTTCTTATTCATTTGGTTACGGAACTCACGATCCGGTTAGCACTCTAATCCGCTGAGTGCTAAAATCCTTTTACGAACTCAGCGGGAGGTTGTAAGCATGAGCAATCAGTTGGCCCTGAATCTGGCCCTGCCGGCAGGATCGCTCGATTCCTATGTGCAGGCGGTCAACCGGATCCCGATGCTGACGCCCGAGGAAGAGCGCGAACTGGCGCGCCGCTTCCGGCAGCAGAACGATTTGGATGCCGCCCGACAACTGGTGCTTTCACACCTGCGTTTCGTTGTACGCGTGGCCCGCGGCTACAACGGCTATGGCCTCGGACAGGCCGACTTGATCCAGGAAGGAAACATCGGCCTGATGAAGGCAGTGAAGCGCTTTGACCCCGAACTGGGGGTGCGACTGGTCTCGTTTGCGGTGCACTGGGTTCGCGCGGAGATCCACGAGTTCATTCTGCGTAACTGGCGCATCGTCAAGGTGGCCACCACCAAGGCGCAGCGCAAGCTGTTCTTCAATCTGCGTTCCTCGAAGAAGCGTCTCGGCTGGATGAACCGTGACGAGGTGGATGCGGTGGCCCGCGATCTGGGCGTCAGCGCGCGGGATGTGCTGGAGATGGAGCAGCGGCTGAGCGGCCACGATGCTTCATTCGATCTGCCCGCCAATTTGGATGGCGACGATGCGTTTGTTCCCGCGGCGTATCTGGAGGATCTGCGCCCGGGACCGGAACAGCAACTGGAACACGATCAGGAAGAAGCCGGGGGCCGGGATCGGTTGCAGGCCGCGCTGGGGGCGCTGGATGCGCGCAGCCGCGTCATCATTGAGCACCGCTGGCTGCGCGAGGACAAAGCCACGCTGCACGATCTTGCCGAACAGTTCGGTGTGTCTGCGGAACGCATCCGGCAACTGGAAGGCAGCGCGATGAGCCGGATGCGCGCCGCGCTGGCGACGGCCTGATTCTGCAGCATCGCCTGACCGGGGAACCTCGGTAACCGGAACAGCCGGTCACGCCAGCGCCGACATCAGTGCCGGCAGATAATGATCCGCGAGCAGGAACGCGAACAACGCCATCAGATAGACAATGGAATAGTTGAAAGTCTCCAGCGCCAGCCGATCACTGTGATCGCGCTGCATGCGCACGGCGTAGTACAGGAACCCCCCGCCCAGCGCAATCGCGCCGCATAGATACAGGATACCGCTCATGTAGGTCACGTACGGCAGCAGCGTGACGATAAACAGCACGACCGTGTAAAGCAGGATGTGCAGGCGCGTGAACTCGGTCCCATGGGTCACCGGCAACATGGGGATCCGGGCGTTGGCATAGTCATTCTTCCGGTATATCGCCAGCGCCCAGAAATGCGGCGGCGTCCAGGCGAAGATAATCAGGAACAGCAGCAATGACAGGGGATCCAGCTGGTTGGCGACTGCGGTCCATCCCAGCACCGGCGGCGCCGCGCCGGCGGCGCCGCCGATGACGATGTTCTGCGGCGTGGCGCGCTTCAGGTACATGGAATAGACAAATCCATATCCGATCAGCGACACCAGTGTCAGCACTGCCGTCAGCAGGTTCACCAGCCACACCAGGATCAGCATGCTCGACAGCCCCAGCACAAAGGCAAACCGTATTGCGGCGGGAACGGAGATGTTGCCGCGGGGCAGCGGGCGGCGCCGTGTGCGCGACATGATCGAGTCGATGTGCTGATCGACGACGTGATTGATCGCCGCGGCGCTGGCCGCGGCAAGACCGATGCCCAGCGTGCCGAACAACAGGGCATCCCAGGGCACCAGACCCGGCGTGGACAGGAACATGCCGACAACGGCGGTGAACACGATCAGCGCCACGATGGTGGGTTTGCACAGCGCAAGATAATCGCGCCAGTGCGCAACTCCGGAGACGGGTAGTGCGGAATCGGACACGGGATTTACGTTTGTTGGTGACGGCGGGGTGCGCCGTGAAGCAGGGCGATCGCGCTCAACAATAATAGCGCCGCCCCGGCGTTGTGCGCCACCGCCACGGGCAGCGGACGCACCATCAGCACGCTCGCTATGCCGAGCCCGATCTGGGCCAACAGCAATGCCAGCATGACGTAACCGGTAACGCGCAACTGGACTGCCGGCTCACGCAGCGCGCGTGCGGCTACAATCGCCAGGACCACAGCTGTGACGATGGCGCCGACGCGGTGGGCCAGGTGTACGGCGGTGCGTGCCTCGACCCCAAGCACACCGCCTTCATAGTCAATGCCGAGACCGCGCCAGAAGACAAATCCCTCCGCAAAGTCCGGGGCGGGCCACCAGTTGCCGTCCCGGCATGCGGGAAACTCCGGACAGATCAGCGCGGCGTAATTGGCGCTGGTCCACCCGCCCAGAAAGATCTGCGCCGCGAGCACCAGGATCGCGGCCACGGCCCACGGCCACAGACTGCGATGGTCGCTGGTTTGCCACGGCGGGAACTGCTCCAGCACCAGCCAGAACAGCAACGCCAGAATCGCCATGCCGCCGAGCAGGTGCGCCGTGACAACAATGGGTTTAAGCAGCCAGGTGACGGTCCACATCCCGAGCGCCGCCTGAAACACCACCAGTGCCAGCAGAAAAACGGGTACGGTTACCGGTTGGACGGTCGCCCGCCGGCGGGCCCATGCCAGCCACGCCAGGGCCAGGACCGCCAGTCCAAGCGCCCCGGCGACATAGCGATGCACCATCTCCCGCCGCGCCTTGCCCGGATGCAACGGGCGATCCGGATACAGCGTGTTTGCGCGGTCGATCTCCTGTGCCGCTTCCGGAACGGAAATTCGTCCGTAGCATCCGGGCCAGTCCGGGCAACCCAGGCCCGCGTCCGACAGGCGGGTATAGGCGCCGAGGATCACGACCAGAAACCCCAGTGCGAGCGCGACGCCCGACAGCAACTGAAATACCGAAGCGCGCTGCATCACCCGGCACCGGAGTATCTAAGCAGGCGCCGCAGGTCCTTGATGATCCCCACCGGGTCCGCTCCCGAGGGGTAGGCCAGCATCAGGTTGCCCAGGGGGTCCACCAGATAGAGCCGGTCCGCCGCCAGCGGATTGTCTGAATCCCCAAGAACAAAGCTGTGCCCAGGATCGTCGCCGTCCAGCGTCGATCCGGCCAGCAGCAACTGGCCCGGAAAATCCCGTCGCACCCGCTCCGGTAAATCCGGGGGGAATTTGCCATACACCACCAGCGCGCGTTGCACGCGGTGGGCGTCCCGGCCCAGCGCATAGCGTAATTGCCGCATCTGCAGCAGCATCTCCAGGCAACGCTTCTCACAGCTTTCCGGGACCAGGAACAGCAACGTCCATCGCTGGCGCAGCGCCGCGTCCGACTGCGCTCCGGTAATGTCGTAAAGCGCCGCAGCGGGCAGCGGGCGGGGTGGAACAACCAGCCGGCCATGGCTCCCGCCGGTGCCCCGCCCAACCTGCGTGAAATGGAACAGGTACCACGACGCAATGACCGGTGCGGCGAAAACCAGAACCATCAACACCGGGATGAATCGGCGACGGGCGGACGGGGGGGAACCGGGGGCGGTCATGTCGCTTCGACCGTACGGCGCCAGTTCAACAGCACATACAGGACGGCTGCGGCCGCGGCCATGGCGAACCACTGGAACGCATAGCCGCGGTGGCGCTCGCTGCCGCTGCCCGGGGCCTTCCAGTCCCGCACGAACCCGCTGTCCACGCCCGGATCGAGGCGCAGCTCGTAGGGAAGCAGCTTCCCGCCGTATTCGAGCAGCATCCGTTCCATCTCCAGCGTTTGCAGTCTCACGAACCCCGGTGCAAATTTTTCCGGCGCGTCCTCTCCGAGCGCCACGCCCGGCGAGGGGGGAAGGCTGGCCATGCCGGACAGCGTCACCACGCCGGGCGGCGTGGCGATGGCGGGCGGGATGCGCCGATCATTTCCCGCGGGCACCCAGCCCCGGTTGATCAGTATGTATGACTCCACGCCTTCCAGCGCCAGCGGGGTATATACCCAATAGCCGGCCACGCCGTCATGCACCTGGTTGTCCAATAATAAATTCATCCCGACGTCATAGCGGCCGCGCACCCGAATGGTGCGGAATTTCATCGCCTGGAACTGCCACACCTCTGCTTCCCCGGCCTCGATATGCCGCACCGGCTCGGCGCGCCGCTGAAGAAAGTGCGCATAGCTGCGCTCCTTCTCGGCGGCCCGACCCAGCTGCCATTGCCCAAGCCCGACCAGCGCAGGGATTGCAAGCACCGTTGCCAGCGTAGGCCAGAACCGCGGCGCAAATTTCCAGCGTCCCGTCAATGTCATGCTGCGATAATATGGCACGCCGGGCGCCGGCGTGATGCGTTACGGCGCAGGACTTTGGCAGACATGGCCTTCAAGATTGCCGTGGTGATTCTGCTGCTCGCGGTGTTGGTGTCACTCGCCAGCGGGCTGGTGTTTCTCATTCGCGACAAGGGGCAGTCGGACCGCACCGTGAAATCGCTGACGCTGCGAATCGTGCTGTCCATCGCGCTGTTTGTGCTGCTGTTCATCGGGTTTGCCGCCGGTCTGATCCGGCCCCACGGCATTACGCCGGCTCCGGAAAACAGAAAGGCGCCGCCTGCGCAGCGCCTCAACGGCGAACCGCCCGCCGACTACAGCCAGTAAACGAACACGAACAGGCCGAGCCAGACCACGTCAACGAAGTGCCAGTACCACGCCACGGCCTCGAAGCCGAAATGGTGGTCCGGCTTGAAGTGACCGCTGAGCGCGCGCGCCCAGATCACCGTCAACATCGTCGCGCCGATGGTGACGTGCAGCCCGTGGAAGCCGGTCAACATGAAAAAGGTCGTACCGTAGATCCCGGAATTAAGCGTCAGGCCCAATTCCTCGTAGGCGTGGGCATATTCGCTGGCCTGGATCCCCACGAACAGGAATCCGAGCGTAAGCGTGGCGAACAGCCACCAGCACAGTGCGCGGCGCTGGTTCTTTTTCAGCGCCCAGTGTGCCAGCGTCACGGTACCGCCGCTGGAAAGCAGAATGATCGTGTTGACCGCCGGCACCCCCCATGCGGGGATGACTTCCTTGTAAACAGTGAAATCCTCCGGCTTCGGGATCACGTTCATCGGCCAGCTTGGGCTGAACGCCGGCCACAGGAACTCGTGCGTGGAAAGTTCGCCGCCCGCGCCGCCCAGCCACGGCACCGACAACACCCGGGCGTAGAACAGGGCGCCGAAAAACCCGGCGAAGAACATGACCTCGGAAAAAATAAACCAGAACATGCCCCAGCGGAAACTGACGTCCACCTGCCGGTTGAAAATTCCCCCCTCACTTTCGCGAATTACGGTGCCGAACCAGCCGAACAGCATGTAAATAAACACCGCCAGGCCGAAACCCAGAACCATGGGTCCCACGCCCACCTGGTTCAACCACATGGCGGCCCCGGCGAATACGGAGAACAGCCCGATGGAGCCGGTAATGGGCCAGTGGCTCGGTTCCGGCAGGTAGTAACCGCTGCTCGATGTCGACATAGTCATTCCCCGTAGATGATCAATTGTTAACCGCTGTCTTCACCGGCCGCGGCTGATTCGATTCCAACCGTCGGCCCCGGCGCCTCGAAAAACGTGTACGACAGCGTCACCGTGGAAACGCCCGCCGGCAGGTCCGGCCCTACAACGAACCGCACCGGCATTTCGCGGCGCTCACCCGGCGCCAGAGTCTGTTGCGTGAAGCAGAAGCACTCCGTCTTGTTGAAGTACGGCGCGGCCTTTGCCGGCGTCACGCTCGGCACGGCCTGACCCACAATCTGCCGGGTGGAGGTATTCTGCGCGACGAAATTCACCTCGGTGAGCGCGCCCGGGTGCACGCTGATGCGCCGCTGCACGGACGCGAATTTCCACGGCAACGTACCGTTCACGTTGGTATCGAATTCCACATTCACGCGCCGGTCCGGATCGACACCCTCTGCCGCGGCGTCCGCTTCGCTGATCACCCCCGTCCTGCCCCCCAGTCCGGTGTATTCGCAGACCAGTTCATAGAACGGCACCAGGGCGTAACCAAAACCGAACATGCCAAGGGCAATGCCGGCGAGTTTCAGCGCCAGCCGGCGATTGGCCGCCTCATTCACAGCGCGTACCCGAGAACAAACAGCACATAGATGCCCAGCGCCACCGCGCCCAGCACCAGGGCGGTGCGCAGGTTGCGCGCTGCCAGTCTGGAATTTGCCGCCGGATCGTCGCCGGGACCCGCCATGCCATGCTCCGATTACGAATGTGCGGTCGCGTCCGTCACCATTGGCGGCGAGACGAAGCTGTGGTACGGAGGCGGGGACGGCAGCGTCCACTCCAGTCCGTGGGCGCCATCCCAGACCTGGTCCGAGGCCTTGGCGCCGGCACGGATGCATTTGACGATGATGTACAGGAACAGCAGTTGACTCAGGCCAAAGACGAAGCCGCCGATGCTGGAAATGAAATTCCACTCGGCAAACTGCAGCGCGTAATCGGGAATGCGGCGCGGCATGCCGGCCAGGCCGAGGAAATGCTGCGGGAAAAACAATACGTTGACGGAAATCGCCGACAGCCAGAAATGCCACTTGCCGAGGGTCTCGTCATACATGTGACCGGTCCATTTCGGCAGCCAGTAGTAGACGCCCCCCAGCATCCCGAACACCGCACCCGTCACCAGCACATAATGGAAGTGGGCCACGACAAAGTAGGTGTCGTGGTACTGGAAATCCGCCGGCGTGATGCCGAGCATCAGCCCGGAGAATCCGCCGATCGTGAACAGCACGACAAATGCTATCGCGAACAGCATCGGTGTCTCGAACGTCAGGGATCCACGCCACATGGTCGCAATCCAGTTGAACACCTTTACGCCGGTGGGCACCGCGATGGACATGGTCGCGTACATGAAAAACAGCTCGCCGGCCAGCGGCATGCCGACCGTGAACTTGTGGTGCGCCCAGACAAAAAACGACAGGAAGGCAATGGAGGCCGTGGCATACACCATGGACTCGTAACCGAACAGCGGCTTGCGCGAGAACGTCGGCAGGATCTGCGACACGATGCCGAACGACGGCAGGATCAGGATATACACCTCGGGATGTCCGAAAAACCAGAACACGTGCTGGAACAGTACCGGGTCGCCGCCGCCCGCCGCGTTGAAAAAACTGGTGCCGAAATACTTGTCGGTCAGCAGCATGGTCACCGCGCCGGCCAGCACCGGTATGGTCGCGATCAGCAGAAACGACGTGATGAGCCACGTCCAGACGAACAGCGGCAGGCGCATGAAGGTCATGCCCGGCGCGCGCATGTTGAAAATCGTGGCGATGATGTTGATCGAGCCCATGATTGAGGAAGCGCCCATGAAATGAATGGCGAAAATGACAAACGGCATGGCCGCGCCGGTTTGCAGCATCAGCGGCGGGTACAGGGTCCAGCCGCCCGCCGGGCCGCCGCCGGGCAGGAACAGCGTCAACAGCAGCAGCGAAAACGCGAACGGCAGGATCCAGAAACTCCAGTTGTTCAGGCGCGGCAGTGCCATGTCCGGCGCCCCGATCATCATCGGGATGAGCCAGTTGGCGAAACCCACCGTGCCCGGCATCACTACGCCGAAAATCATGACCAGCGCGTGCAGCGTCGCCATGGAATTGAAGAACTGCGGATCCACGTACTGCAACCCGGGGTGCATGAGCTCCAGGCGGATCACCATGGCCATGGCCCCGCCAACAAAGAACATGACCAGCGCCAGGGTCAGGTACAGCGTGCCGATGTCCTTGTGGTTAGTCGTGAACAGCCAGCGCTTCCAGCCGGTGGGGTGGTGGTCGTGATGTTCGTGGCCGTGCATGACTGCGTCGCTCATGGCTTTGCCCTCACTAGCAAATCGTTTCTTAACAGGTTGATGCAAATGTCCACCCATGGACCTTTGCCTCTCGCTGCGGCCAAAGCACAGCTTCGGCCTTGCTCCGTTTATCAAGCGCTTGGCTGCCTGATAAACGCTGCGTCCCGTCCATGGGGCGCCACAGGCTGATGCAAAACGAGTTTTGCATCAGCCTGTCAACCTTAATAGGTTTGAAAATTCCTGCCGCATTACTTGCGGGCCGCCTTCACCGCGGCCGGCTGCAATACATCGCCCGCGCTGTTGCCGAATGCATTGCGCTCATAGGTGACGACTGCGGCCAGGTCCACATCGTTCAACTGTCCGCCGAACGCGGCCATTGCCGTTCCCGGTTTGCCGTTAATGACGCGATCCAGGTGCTGATCCACCGGCCCCGTGGCGATGGCGCCGCCGGCAAGCGCCGGAAATGCCGGCGGGATGCCCAGCCCGTTGGGTTGGTGGCAGGCGGCGCAGAAAGCCGTGTACACCTGCTCGCCCTTCGCCATCAATTCCTCCCTGGTCCAATCGCGATCGGCGCCGGCCGAGGCATCCGCCTGCGCCACAACCATCTCCTCAACCCAGGCGAAGTATTCGTCCTCGGGCACCGCCTTGAGGACCACGGGCATGAAGCCATGGTCCTTGCCGCACAACTCGGCGCACTGGCCGCGATAGATGCCGGGCTCATCCACCCGCGCCCAGGATTCATTGATGTATCCCGGTATCGCATCGCGCTTCCAGCCGAGTGCCGGGACCCACCAGGCGTGCACCACATCGTTCGCGGTAGTCAGAAACCGTATTTTCTTTCCCACCGGTACTACCAGCGGGTGGTCGACATTCAACAGGTAGTTGTCGACCGCTCCAGGATCCTTGCCTGACCTGAGTGCGCGAGCCTCGTTGCTGTCGGCGGCAAGGGCACTGAAAAAGCCGAACCCGGGCTCCACATAGTCATAACGCCATTTCCACTGATGACCAGTCACCTTGATGGTCATGTCCGCATCTCCGGTGGATTCCATCTTGACCAGCGCCTTGGTCGCGGGGACAGCCATGCCGACGAGAATGATGATGGGAATGATGGTCCAGATCAGCTCGGCCCTGGTGCTGTGATGAAACTGCGCCGCCACCGCTCCCCGGGATTTGCGATGATTGAAGATTGACCAGAACATCACGCCGAACACGACCGCGGCTATCGCGCAGCAGATGTAAAAGATCAACATGTGCAGATCGTAAAATTCGCGGCTCAGTTCCGTGACGCCGCGCGTCATGTTGAGCGCATAGTCGGCAGCGGCGATTTGCGGCCACAGAAACACCACTGCGGCTGTAGTTCCCAGTAAACGGCAACGTGTATTGCTATGCCCCATGCTGTAGTCCTCGGCACTGTTCAGCACTGTTTGATTTTGAACAAATTGCGGGTTCCACTACCGGTCGCCGCAGCGCGGCCCGCAACATGCGCGCCAGCCGCAGGCGTTCCTGTTCTACCAGAAACCCCCCGACTTCCACCTGCCGGCCGTGGCAGCGAAGCAACAGCCGGCTCGGATACCACCCGTTGCGGACCTGCTCCAGCGCGACTTGCGCCCACTGCCGGTGAAACCGTTCGCGGCGCTCCGGCGCGCGTATCCCGGCCTCGTAAACCACGGCCACGTTGTCGATGCGAACGATCTCGCGCACCGAACCACGCACGGCGCTGAGGTACAATCCCGCAGCCAACGCCAGCACCTCCAGGCCGGAGAACGGCAACACCAGAGGCAGTCCCAGCGCCGCGCACCCGATCCCGATCATCAGGGTAAACAGCGCCATACCCGCGAAGATGCGCAGCAATGTGTTCCAGGGCATCGGCGGATTGGGTTGAATGATAATTATGCGCAGTCCGCCCTCAGATCCGATCAGTTCGGAAAGCATCGGTTTGTTTCGTTAGGCTGATCAAGCGGCTGGCGCGGCCCGGGCTGCTCCCTCAGGCCGAATTGGTGTGACACTATGCCCCATGTCCGGGGCGCCGGGCAAGGGCAGCGGCCGCAAATCCGGGTTATCAAGCCGGCCGCGCGCGGCGCGGTCAGCGCGCGGACAGCAGTTCCACGCTCAATGCTGTGGCGATGCGCTCAGGGTCCCGCTGTTCCAGATACGGCACGACGCCGATCAACGGCGCTGCGATTCGTTCGCTCAGGTAGTTGACGGTTTCAGCGCCTTCGCTGTAATCCGGAAGCAAATGATTCGCCACCCAGCCGGCCAGTGTTACGGCGCTCGCGGCGATGGATTCGACGCTCAGCAGCGCATGGTTGATGCAGCCGAGCCGCAGGCCCACCACCAGCACCGCCGGCAGACCCAGCTCCCGGACCAGGTCGGCCGTGGAACGGGCCTCCGACAGCGGCACGCGCCAGCCGCCTATCCCTTCCACCACGACAGCGTCCGCGCGCGCCTGCAACTGCCGAAACGCCGCCCGGATCGCGTCCATATCAATCACGACTCCGGCGCGGGCCGCCGCGATATGGGGTGCGATCGGCTCAGGCAGCGGCACCGGATTAACCAGTGCGTAGTCCACCGGGATTGAGGCCAGGGATCGCAGGATTTCCGCGTCGTCGTTGCGCGGCCCGCGCCGGGACTTGCGGCACCCGCTGGCAACAGGTTTCATTCCGGCAACCCGCAAACCTGTTGCCGAGAGCCCGTGCATGAGCCCGGCACTGACCCAGGTCTTGCCCACCCCCGTGTCCGTGCCGGTGACGAAACAGTCCAGGCGGCCCGTCATCCGGATCGGCGCCGGATGGCCGAGATCGGGACCGTGGCCACGCCGGCGCGGGACAAATCCGTCCGCTGCGCCGGCCGCCAGGCATGCGCATAGATGACCTCGTAAGTGGCCGGGAGGCGATCCCCGTCACGGTATCGTTCATAGCATTGAAGCATGCGCGAAAGCTTTCCCTTGCCGGTCAGCGAACGGCGACGGCCAGCATTCGAATTGGCGGTGCCCAGGCGCTTCAGATCCCGCATCAATGCCAGCCCATCGGCATAGGTCAACGTGAATCGCTCCGTTTCCAGCACCGGGCTGGCAAAACCGGCGGCGATTACTGCGGCACCAAGGCCGTGAATGTCCATGAATGCATTGACGTGCACGTCGTCATCCACTCCGCGCCAGCTATCCCGCAATTCCATCAATGTGTCCCGCCCGAGCGTGGAAAACAGCAGCAGCCCCCCTGGCCGCAACGTGCGGTACGCCTCCGCCAGTACGTAATCGGGCTCGTTGCACCATTGCAGCATCAGGTTCGATGCGGCCAGGTCGATACATTCGCTCCGGATCGGGATACGCCCGGCGTCCGCGCAGATCCAGCGACGACGGGATCGCCGCCATGGCCACCGCGGGCGCGCCGCGCGCAACATTGCCTCCGCAAGATCGATTTCCACGCAAACAGTGGCGGGGTAGGTTTTTCTCAGTGCATCGCTGATGTTCCCGGTGCCGCTGCCCAGGTCCGCGCACAGTGTCGGCCGGATGTTCATAACCGGAAGAATTTCCACGAGCCGCTTTCCGACAGTCTGCTGAAACTGCGCCAGCGTGTCGTAGCCGGGCGCTGCGCGGGCGAAATTTCGTGCCACCCGGCGTATTTCCTTGTGATAGCGGGCGGCTTCCGCGCCGTTCATGGCGTGGCTCCCGGCCCGAGCAACCGCACCAGATGTTCCAGCAACGCGTCTATCTGGCCGAAGCTGTGTGCAGCTGTGATCGTGATCCGCAAGCGTGATTTCCCTTGCGCCACCGTCGGCGGCCGCACCGGGGTCACCAGAATTCCCGCTGAGCGCAATGCATCGCTGACCGCCGCGGCGCGGCGCGCGCTGCCCAACATCAGCGGTTGGATCGGTGTCATGGAGTCGAGCAGCGGCAGGCGCGCGGCTGTGGCGCCTGCCCGAAAATAATCGATGCGTTCGAACAGCCGCTGCCGGCGCTCCGGCTCGGCGGCGGCGACTTCCAGGGCGCAGGATGTGGCATAGGTGAGCGCCGGAGAGGAGGCGGTCGTGTAAATATAGGTGCGCGCCCGCTGGCACAGATATTCAATAATGTCCCCGGGTCCGGCGATGAATGCCCCGGCCGTTCCGAAGGACTTGCCGAAGGTGCCGACCAGAATGGGTACGGCGTCCTGCCCAATGCCGGCCAGTTCCAGTGTGCCGCCGCCGCGCCCGCCGAGGACACCGATGCCGTGCGCGTCATCCACCGCCAGCAGCGTGCCCGCAGCCCGGCACGCCTGCGCCAAGCTCTCAATCGGTGCGACATCCCCATCCATGCTGAATACACCGTCAGTGAGCACTAACTGTTTCCCCTTCTCCGAACCAATCAGCGCTGTGGCGGCGTCGACGTCCCGGTGCCGGTAGCGTACAAGCCGCGCGCCCGAAACCCGGGCTGCATCAATGAGCGAGGCATGGTTAAGTCGATCCTCGATTATGTGGTCGCCGGCGCCCACGAGGCCGCTCAGTCCGAGCGCCAGATTGGCCATGTAGCCGGAGCAAAACAACAAGGCACGATCCCGGCAGGTGAATGCCGCCACCCTGGATTCCAGCTCTTCATGGGCGCGGCTCCGCCCACAGACGAGGGACGACGCGCCGGCGCCGACGCCGTATCGGTCTGCGCCCGCCTTCAAGGCGCTGACGAGGCGCGGGTCGTTCGCCAGGCCCAGGTAGTCATTGCTGCAAAAGTTCAGTACCGGGTCGCCGCCAATCCGTACCGACGCGCCCTGTGGACTTCCAATCGCGAGCCGTTGGCGTAACAGGGATCGATCACGCAGCTCCGAGCAGGCGGCCCGAAAGCGGAAGGTTTCCTCCAGCAGCGGAGGTACAGCGTGCATTTTGAATTGCGTCAGCGGGACGCCGCCATGTCCAGCCGATCCAGCAGATCCTGATCCCGTTTCACTTCGGGGTTTTCCGTGGTAAGCAGCCGCTCTCCGTAGAAAATGGAATTGGCGCCGGCATGGAAACACAGGGCTTGCAGCGCATCATCCATCTCGCTGCGCCCGGCGGAGAGGCGCACGCGTGAAGCCGGCATCAGGATGCGCGCCACCGCGATGGTGCGAACCAGATCCACGGGATCCAGTTTCGGGCTGTCCGAAAGCGGCGTGCCGGCGACGCGCACCAGCATATTGATCGGGACACTTTCCGGCTGCCGGGGGAGATTGGCCAGGGTGACCAGCATCGCACAGCGATCACGCATTGATTCGCCCATGCCGACGATCCCGCCGCAACAAACTCTGATGCCCGCCGAGCGAACATGCTCCAGTGTCCGCAACCGATCAGCGTAACTGCGCGTGGTTATGATCCGTTCATAGAATTCGGCCGACGTATCGATATTATGGTTGTAATAATCCAGGCCGGCCGCGGCAAGTTGTTGCGCCTGTTCCTCCGTCAACATTCCCAGCGTCGCACAGGACTCCATTCCCACGTCACGCACCGCACGTACCATCTCGAGCGCGCGCGCGAAATCCCTGCCGCGCGGCGCGCGCCACGCCGCCCCCATGCAGAACCGGGTTGCGCCTGCTGCGCGCGCAGCGTGCGCGGCGGCATGAACCTCCGCAACGGAAACCATTTTTTCCGGCGCCACCGGCGTTGTGTAATGCGCGCTCTGGGGGCAGTAGGCGCAGTCCTCGGGACAGCCGCCGCTCTTTATGTTCATCAGCGTGCTCAGTTGCACCGCGCTTGGATCGAAGTGTTGCCGGTGAACACATTGGGCGCGATGCAGCAGATCATGAAACGGCTGGCGGTAGATGGACTCGACCCGGGCGATGTCCCATTGCCCGCTGCCTGCATCAATAGACGCCGCTGCTTCACCGGTTCCAGTCGCTTCGATCCCCATGAATCACCCCCTGCCCGCTGGCGCTTGTAATCTGGCAACATGATTGGCGGCCCACGATTCGCTGTCAACCTGCGCGGGCTGGCCAAGTTTACCGCCGGAGGGATTCGGACTAATGGAGCATGGAATGCCTGCGGGTCTGCCCTGTGCCCTTTGCCTTGGCGGGAGCGCGGAATTGCTGTGCCCGCCGTGCAGTGGGGATCTTCCCAGGCTCGCCGGCGGATGCCGGCAGTGCGGGCTGCCGGTTCCGGGCAATTTCTGTGCCTCCTGTGCCCTCAGCCCGCCGCCCTGGCAGAGGCTTTCCGCGCCATTCTCCTTCGACTACCCCATTGACCGGCTGGTACATGCGTTCAAGTACCACGGCCGCGTGTTCTGGGCCGGGTTCCTGGCCCGGGAAATGGCCCGATGCGTGATCGAAAAGGGCGTGCCGCTGCCCGATCTGCTGATCCCCATCCCCGTTCATCCCGTTCGCCTTTACGAACGCGGCTTCAACCAGTCGGGGGAGCTGGCGCGCCGCATTGGCCGGAGGCTCCGCATCCCCGTGCTTGCAGACGGGTTGTGCAGAATCGATCCCCGGCCGCCAATGGTCGGACTCAGTGCGCGTCAGCGGGATCGGATCATCCGCGGCGCATTCCGCGTTACAGCAACCGGGCTCGCCGGGCTCTACGTCGCCATCGTTGACGACATCCTGACTACCGGCGCGACCGCCGGTGAGGCCGCCCGCGTGCTGCGGCGGGCGGGCGTGGAAAAACTCGAGGTTTGGGTTGCCGCACGCACTCCGGGCTGGCACGGCCCCTGACGACACCGGGCGACCTGTCAAGTTTCCTTAACGGGTTGACGCAAAAGTCCATCCCTGGCCTTTTGCCTCTCGCTTCGGCCAAAGAACGGCTTCGGCCTCGCTCCGTTTATCAAGCGCCTGCTTGCTTGAAAAACGCTGCGCCCCACGCCTGGGGCGCAATACGGTGGCGCCAAACGGGGTTTGCATCGCCGTGTCAGGGAAGCTTTGATTAACATCAGAGCTTCCCGCAGTGCAGAAAATGCAGGAGCAATTTTCTGACTTCCTCTGACAACCCCAGGATGGGGTTGTTCAGAGGATCCTTAGGTATCAAGATTCTCCACGGATAGGGCGTGCTGCTCAATGAACTCCCGCCGTGGTTCCACGGCGTCCCCCATCAGGGTCGTGAATATCAAATCCGCCGCGTACGCGTCCTCTATACGCACCCGGGACAGGTGTCGCGTCGAGGCATCCATGGTGGTTTCCCACAGTTGCTCGGGATTCATTTCGCCGAGGCCTTTATAACGCTGGATATTCATCCCCTGCACGGCTTCCTCCAGCAACCAGTCAAACGCGTCCATCATCGTGGGTACCGGCTTCTGTTTGTCGCCACGCTGAATAACCGCGCCCTTGAGGCGATACACGTTTTCCAGGGAGATCAGATGCCTGTAGTCAGCGGAAGCGAAGAACTCCGGCTGAAAGATGTTCGTGGACTCCAATCCATGGATGTTGATGGTCACATGCACGCCGTATGCGCGGCCGTCCGCGCCGGGGAACGTTGCAGCCTCAAAAGTGGAGCCGTTGGTCCGGCGCGCGCGCAACGCAGTTTCCACGCCGGCAGCCCAGCGCTGCATCGCGCCCGAATTGCCAAGATCCGTCCCGGTAACGGCCGGCTGCGCGCGGATTGCATCCAGCACTCCTGGGTGATAACGCCGTGCCAGGCGCGCCAACTCGCGCCGCATCTTGAGATACAGGTCCGCCAGTTTGGCCAGGCCGGATCCGGTGATCGGGGCGGCGTTTTCCATTGGCACCATTTCCGCCCCCTCCAGCGCAATTTCCATCAGATACGCTTCGCGCTGCGCATCATCCTTGAGATACCGCTCCTGCTTGCCGCGTTTAACCTTGTACAGGGGCGGCTGCGCAATATAGATATGGCCCCGCTCCACCAGTTCCGGCATCTGCCGGTAGAAGAATGTCAACAACAAAGTGCGAATGTGCGAACCGTCCACATCCGCGTCCGTCATGATGATGATGCGATGGTAGCGGAGCTTCGCCAGCTCGAATTCATCGCGGCCGATGCCGCAGCCCAGCGCCGTGATCAATGTGCCGACTTCCGCTGACGAAAGCATCTTGTCGAAACGCGCCTTCTCCACGTTCAGGATCTTGCCTTTCAGAGGAAGGATCGCCTGATAACGGCGATCGCGGCCCTGCTTTGCCGATCCGCCTGCGGAATCGCCCTCTACCAGAAACAGCTCCGATCGTGCCGGGTCCTTTTCCTGGCAATCCGCAAGTTTCCCCGGCAACCCGGCCACATCCAGCGCAGATTTCCGGCGGGTCAACTCCCTTGCCTTGCGCGCCGCTTCCCTGGCGCGGGCAGCGTCAACAATCTTGTCGCAGATGGCCCGCGCCTCCACGGGCTGCTCGGCCAGGAAATCCTGCAATTTTTCCGCGACCGCCGATTCCACGGCGGGTTTCACCTCGCTGGACACGAGCTTGTCCTTGGTCTGGGATGAAAACTTCGGATCATGGAGTTTGATCGAAAGCACCGCCGTCAGCCCCTCGCGCACGTCGTCTCCGGTGACAGGCACCTTGGCCCGCGCGGTGATCCCGGACTGTTCCATGTAGTTATTGAACGAACGCGTCAGTGCGGCACGAAAGCCAGCCAGGTGCGTGCCCCCGTCACGTTGCGGGATATTGTTGGTGAAGCAGAAAATATTCTCCTGGTAGGAATCGTTCCATTGCATCGCCAGTTGCACGGCCACGCCTTCGCGTTCCGCATTGATGAATACAACGCTGGGATGCAATGGAATCTTGTTGCGGTTCAGATGCTGAACAAACGCCGAGATGCCGCCCCGGTATTCGAAAACGTCCTTTTTTCCGGTCTGCTCATCGAAGAGCTCGATTCGCACGCCGGAGTTCAGGAACGAAAGCTCCCGCAGCCGGCGCGCGAGGATGTCGTAATGGAACTCGATGTTCCTGAACACTTCGGCGCTGGGCCGGAACCGCACCTCGGTGCCGCGCAGTGTGGACGGCGCAATGCGTTTCAACGGCGCTGCTGGTTCTCCCCCGCGGTACTCCTGCCGGTGACAAAACCCATCCCGGTGAATCGTGAGGATCAGCCGTTCGGAAAGGGCATTGACCACGGATACCCCGACCCCATGGAGGCCCCCGGAAACCTTGTAGGAGTTGGCGTCGAACTTTCCGCCGGAGTGGAGTGTGGTCATGATGACCTGCGCCGCCGAAATCCCTTCCCCTTCATGTATGTCCACCGGGATCCCGCGGCCGTTGTCAACCACGGTGATCTCGTTTTCGGCGTGCAGAATGACCCGGATTTCCGTGCAGAAACCAGCGAGCGCTTCATCCACACTGTTGTCCACGACTTCAAACACCAGGTGATGCAATCCGGTGCCGTCATCCGTGTCGCCGATATACATTCCCGGGCGTTTTCGGACCGCATCCAGGCCCTTCAAAACTTTTATCTGTGACGAATCGTAGCCGTTGTTACTGGTCATTCTTTGGGCCTTTTCATCGATCGTCGAATTTTACCATTTTTCTGATCTCGCCGCGTTTCACGTGGAACAACTCCGCTCTCCCGGGATCAAGAATTGATGATGCGTCACCAGGCAGACCGACCAGTCACCGACACGGCTGCTCGCAGAGCGATCCGAAATAGACGGACGCGCCGAAGGGTCAAGCTCCGCAGTGGAGTCATCAAATAACAGGATTGGACATTCGCCTCCCAGCTTGCTGATGGTGAGAGCGAGCGCCACAGTAATCAGTAATACGAGTAACTTGCTTTCACCGCGGTACAAGACCACAGATGTATTGCGTGCGGCGACTTCAAATCGCATATCTGCGCGGTGAGGGTCAAAGCGCGAAAAACCTGGGGCCACATCCAGGTCTTTCGACGCTTTCAAGGCGTCCGAAAACGGCAAAGACGGATCCCTGCCTGGCGACAGGCGTAGTGCGATGTCATTACAAGGGATGACCGGTTCTCGTCGCGAATCGCTGCAAGTGCCTGTCCAACGCTGAGACAAACTGCTGTCAAACAAAGTGTATCCTTAGGCAAAAATCAGCGATATTTCGGTCAAATGCGTCTAACTCCCACGATCTTACGT
>JACORW010000026.1 GCA_016179185.1 Gammaproteobacteria bacterium
CATAAGGAAGACCTCGCCACCAAATTTGCTTTCTACTTTTTACTTTTCACTTTCAACTTGTCCGTTGCGCAGCCGCCGGCGGATTTGAGCAACTGAGTCACCGGGTTGGCGTCAATCTATCCATGCCTCGATGAGGTTCGGGCCCGGCTCGCGCAGGTACGCGGCCAGTTGCCGGTGGAAGGCTTCCGCCGAGTGCACGCGGCGCGCGGGGACGCCCATGCCCTCGGCGAGGCGCACCCAGTCGAGATTCGGCCGGTCGAGCGAGAACATCTCCCGGGCCTTCGGGCCGGGCGCGCCGGCGCCGACACGCTCGTGCTCGATCTCGAGTATGCGGTAGCGCCGGTTGGCGTAGATGATCGTTGTCACATCCAGGGATTCACGCGCCTGGGTCCACAATGCCTGCAATGTGTACATGGCGCTGCCGTCCGCCTGCAGATTGATCACCTTGCGGTCGGGACTGGCGATGGCGGCGCCGGTGGCCAGCGGCATGCCCTGGCCGATGGCGCCGCCGGTGATGAACAGCCAGTCGTGGGGCGGCGCGCCGGCGGTGCGCTTGAGCAAACTGAAGCCGTCGGAGATGGACTCGTCGGCGACAATGGCCTGCTCCGGCATCAATGCCGCGAGGGACAGGGCGATGGTGTCACCGTTCAATGGGCCCTGGATCAGCGTCGGCCGCTGCGCCGGTTGCCGCGCCGGATCCGCCTTCTCGGCGCCGACCATGGACACCAGCCGCTTCAGCGCATCAATGATGTGCTGATCGGGCCGCGCCAGCACATGCACCGCGCAACCGGGCGGGGTGAGCTCGCCGGACTGGCCGGGATAGGCGAAGAAACCCACCGGCGGCCGCGAGCCGACGATGATCATGTGCCGGACACCCGCCAGCATCTCGCCGACGCGCTCGGGGAAATAGGGCAGGCGTTCCACCGGCACGCGGCCGGCACCGCGCTGCAGCCTGGTATTGAATGTGTCGCACAACAACCGCGCGCCCGTGGCCGCGGCCACTTTCCCGGACAGTTCCAGTCCCTTCTCCCGCAGCGCGTAACCCGACAGCAGCAGCACCGCCGGTTCCCCGGTCTTCAGCGCGGCAGCGGCTGCCTGAACCGCGTCTTCGGACGCGCGCTCGAAATCCGGCACCAGCACCGGATCGGTGATGGGCTCATCGGCATCGCTCCAGGCGCAGTCCGCCGGCACAATCAGCGTCGCGATCTGTCCCGGCGGGCCGAGCGCCGCCGCGATTGCGCTATAGGCGGCCTCGGGGATCTCCTGTGCCGTGGACACGTCCCGGACCCACCCGGAGACCGGCCGCGCATAGGCGGCGATGTCCGAGTACAGCGGGGGATCGTTTTTGCGATGCCAGGTCGCCTGGTCGCCGATGATATTGATGATGGAGACGCGCGCGCGCATCGCGTTGTGCAGATTGGCGAGGCCGTTGGCAAGGCCGGGCCCCAGGTGCAGCAACGTCGCGGCCGGGTTGTTGGCCATGCGCGCATATCCATCCGCCGCGCCGGTGACCACGCCCTCGTACAGCCCGAGCACGCAACGCATGTTCGGCACCCGATCCGCGGCCGCGACGAACTGCATCTCGGAAGTGCCGGGATTGGCAAAGCACACGTTGACGCCGCCGTTCACCAGCGTGCGCAACAACGATTCGGCCCCGTTCATGACATCCTCCTCGGCGGGCTGTTAGCCATGAAAATGGCGTGGATCAATGGTATGACAAACCGCGCTTGGGCTAAACTGCGCCGGCTTTGATTGGGGACTGGACTCTGGTGTCGAAAATGGAAGCAACGCCCGCGGCGGTCAGCCGCCCCGGCCGGCCGCTGTTTCTCGCAGTGTTGTTGCTGGTTTGCGCATCGCCCGCCTGGGCCGCGGAGGCCGGGGCAGGACTGCCGGAGCCGGTTTCGCAGGCGGCGCGCCGGTTGGGCATCCCGGAATCGTCCCTCGGTGTCATCGTGCAGGAGATAGGGGTCGCCACGCCGATGGTGTCCGTGAACCCGGACAGCAGCCGCAACCCGGCCTCCACCATCAAGGTGATCACCACGCTGGCGGCGCTCGAGCTGCTCGGCCCGACGTATTCGTGGCCGACCGAGGTGTTCACTACGGTTCCGGTCAAGGCGGGTGTTCTGGACGGCGACCTGATCATCAAGGGCTATGGCGATCCGTTCCTGATGACCGAGGAGTTCTGGAAACTGGTGCAGGCGCTGCGCCGCCAGGGGCTGGAGACCATCAACGGCGATCTCGTCATAGATAACAGTTACTTTTTCGTGCCGCATACGGATCCCGGTGAATTCGACAACCGCCCGTTCCACGCCTACAACGTCAGACCCCATGCCCTGTTGGTGAACCTGAAAGCGGTCTACTTCCATTTCTATCCGGGCGCCGACAACAAGTCCGTGATCATCAAGACCGAGCCGGAACTGCCGAACCTCAAGATCGACAACCGCCTGATCCCTGCCGGAGGCCGCTGCGGCGGTTATCAGCACGGCATCGCGATGACGGTGCCGGAACCGGACATCGCGGATCGCGTGATCTTCGAAGGTCGCTATGCGCTGGCGTGCGGACATTATGTGTTCGCGCGTTCGGTGCTGACGCCGGAGACCTTTGCCTACGGCGTGTTCAAGGCACTGTGGGAGCAGAGCGGCGGGGCGCTGTCGGGCTCGGTGCGCAATGGAGTCGCCGGGCCGGAACTGCGGCCGTGGCTGATCTGGAACTCGCGCCCGCTGGCGGAGGTGATCCGCTACGTCAACAAGTTCAGCAACAATGTCATGACGCGGCAGATTCTCCTGACCCTGGGCGCCGAGATCGCCGGCGAACCCGGCACCGTGGACGGCGGCATCCAGGCGGTCCGGCAATATCTGCAGGAGATCGGAATATCGCCGGAACCGCTGGTCATTGAAAACGGGTCCGGGCTGTCCCGCGCCGAGCGCGTGACGCCACGGCTGATGGCCGATGCCCTGCTGCACGCCAATTCCATACCGTTCATGCCCGAGTTCATCGCCTCGTTGTCCATCATCGGAATGGACGGCACCGCGCGCAACCGGTTGAAACGACATACCGAGTCCGGTCACGCCCACGTCAAGACCGGCACGATAGATAATGTGTCGGCCATCGCCGGATATGTGGACGCGGAGTCGGGCCGGCGCTTTGTCCTCATCGGGTTGCTGAATCACCCGGAGGTCCAGTACCGGACCGGAGAGCAGATCTGGAACGCACTGATACAGTGGGCATACAAGCTATGAACGCGATGCGACTTGTTCCCGGTGTTTTCGCACTTGCCGTGATCCAGGCGCCGGTCCCGGCGGCGGACCTGCACGCGCAGATCGAATCCGCCGCCGCTGCCGTCGAACAGAAGGTCATCGGCTGGCGCCGGGACATCCACGCGCACCCGGAACTCGGCAACCGGGAAACGCGCACCGCGGAACTCGTGGCACGGCACCTGAAGGCGCTGGGCATGGACGTGCAGATCGGGATCGCCCACACCGGCGTCGTCGGCGTGCTGCGTGGCGGCAGACCGGGGCCGGTGGTGGCATTGCGCGCCGACATGGACGCGCTGCCGGTAACGGAACCGGACGGGCTGCCGTTTGCCTCGAAGGTCCGCGCCACTTTCAATGGCCAGGACACCGGCGTCATGCACGCCTGCGGTCATGATGCGCACACGGCGATCCTGATGGGCGCCGCGCAGGTGTTGTCCGGCATGCGCGCGGACATCCCGGGCACCGTCAAGTTCATCTTCCAGCCGGCCGAGGAAGGTGTGCCCATCGGGGAAACCGGCGGCGCGAAGCAGATGATCGACGAAGGCGTGCTGGCCGGTGACGCGCAACCCACGGCCATCTTCGGCTTGCACGTCTGGCCGCGCGAACCGGGACACATATTCGTGCACCCGGAAGGGACCATGGCCGCTTCCGATCGCATGTGGATCACCATCCGCGGCCGCCAGACCCACGGGTCGCAGCCGTGGCGCGGCGTGGATCCGATCACGGTGGCGGGGCAACTCGTGACGGCGCTGCAGACCATCGTCAGCCGGCAGGTGGACGTCACCGTTGCACCGACGGTAATCAGCATCGGCAGCATCCATGGCGGGATCCGCCACAACATCATTCCCGATGAGGTGGCGCTGGAAGGCACGATCCGGACGTTTGACCCGGCGATGCAGCAGGACATCTGGCAACGCATCCGCGCCACGGCCGAGCACGTGGCAGCGGCCGCCGGCGCCACCGCCGAGGTGCGCATCGAGAACCACGCGCCGGTAGTGCGCAATGATCCGCTGTTGCTCCAGCGCATGCGCCCGGCGCTGGAATGGGCGGCGGGCGAGGGCGCCGTGCGCGACATTCTGCCGATCACCGGCGGCGAGGACTTTGCGTTTTATGCCAACCGCATTCCGGCGCTGTTTCTCTTTCTTGGCATCAACAGGGAAGGCGTGTCGCAGGCGGAGGCCGCCCCGAATCACTCGCCGCTGTTCTTCGTCAACGAGGACGCACTTGTAACCGGAGTGCGGACCCTTTCGGCGTTGGCTGTCGATTACTTGTCCGGTCAGCCTGGGGAGTGAAAAGTTAAAAGTGGAAAGTCAAAAGTAAAAACACTCCCCGCAAGCCTTGCGGATGTAAATCAGGCCTGGTTTTACTTTGCACTTTTCACTTTCCACTTTTAACTTCTCAAGCCGCCGGATGCGATACCCCTTCGATTCGCCGCTTCACCTCAATAGGATTGGCCATGCGCCGCAGGACCAGATCACTCGTTCCCTTGCCGGTGACACGCACGTTGCCGAAACCGAACAGGCGGCCCCAGATGCTCTGATCGATCTCGACGGTTTCAATGGAGCCGATACGCATTTCCTCGGAGTGGCGGCTGATGATGCCGGTCTTCACCACCACGCGCTTGTTGGTCAAGCCGATCTCCGTACAGCGCAGTTTCAGCCATTGGTAAATGCCCCACGGCAGCGTGATGACCAGCACGCACCACAAAAATATCGGCAATCGTTCCACCCAGTGCAGGTTAAATCGCGCGACCACCTGTTCACCTTCGGACAGGGACTCCTCGATGTAGGACATAGGCACCTCCTCAAGTGCGTCCAGATAACGGTTCCGAATTGTGATACAGGCAGGTGCGCGCCCCTGTTCTACACATCGGAAAAGCTATTTGGCCGCGGTCAGTAAATCGCGCATCGCCACGGCGGCATCCGCGAGCCGCACCCGATCCACGATGTGGCCCCCGGTGATGAGTTTTTTTCCGATCATGAACTCGGGCGGCCTGTTGACGGCATCCACGGCAATGACACGCCCGGCCTTGAGATAAATCGCCGCAAAACTGCGGCCATGATCCCGGTCACCGCGGGTCACCGCCTCATCGTAACCCTGGGACAGGCCGGCAATCTGCAGCTTGAGATCATACTGATCGGACCAGAACCACGGCAGGGCGTCGTAGCGCGCGGGTTTACCGCACAATGTCCCGGCGGCGGCGCGGGCCTGGTCAACTGCATTCTGCACCGACTCGAGCCGGAGCCAGCGGTCATACACCGCGCTTTGATGCCAGGTGCAGTCGCCGGCGGCGACAATCCCCGCATCGCTGGTGCGCGCGAAATCGTCCACGACGATGCCGTTTTCGACCTTGAGCCCCGCCGCGCGCGCCAGTTCCGTATTCGGCACGATGCCGACCCCGATGATGACGAGGTCCGCGGGCAAGCACGTGCCGTCGCTGCAACGCACCGCCTCCACGCGGCCGTGGCCTTCGAAACCCGCGACGCCGATGTTGCAGCGGATGTCCACCCCCTCCTCCCGGTGCACGCGGGTGTAGAACGCGGACACATCCGGCGCGGTAACCCTTTGCATCACGCGATCCATCATCTCCACGACGGTCACGCGCATGCCGGCCGCGCGCAGCACCGCCGCGGTTTCCAGTCCGATATATCCCCCGCCGACGATGACCGCCTCGGCGCCTGAGCGGATCCCCGGACGGATGGCGTCCACGTCGGAAATATTGCGCAGGTAATGGACGCCGGGGAGGCCCGTGCCGGGCAGGTCCACGCGTCTTGCCCGCGAACCGATGGTCAATGCCAGAACGTCGTACGGCAGATCATCCTCACCTTCGATGCGGACCCGCTTTCGTTCCCGGTCAATGGCGGTCACGCGCCGGCCCAGCAGGAATTCGATGCCCGCCTTCCGGTATGCCGCTTCGGGCCGGATGCGGATGTCGGCCAGTTGCTTTCTGCCGGCGAGAAATTCCTTCGACAACGGCGGCCGATGATAGGGAAGGTGCGGTTCATCTCCGATCATGATGATCCTTCCCTCCCATCCCGACTCCCGCAGTGACGGGCCCAACTGTGCCGCGGCATGGCTCGCGCCGACGATGACGCAGGTCCCTTTCATTGCGCCGTCACTATACCGGACGCCACCACGTCGCGGATGGCGGCGCACAGCGTGGCGAGGTCGGCAGTGTCAATGATGTATGGCGGCATCACATAGATGAGACGGCCGAACGGCCGCACCCAGACGTTCCGGCGCACGAACTCTTCCGGCGCGCGCACCATGTCCACCGGCCGGTTGAGTTCGACCACGCCGATGGCGCCGAGCACGCGCACGTCGGCAACGTCACGCATCGCGCGGCATGGCTCCAGCCCGGCACGCAGACCCGATTCCAGCGCCACGATGCGCGCCTGCCATGGCTGTTCCAAAAGCAGGTCAACGCTGGCCGATGCCGTGGCGCAGGCCAGCGGGTTCGCCATGAATGTAGGGCCGTGCATGAACGCGCCCCTGCCCCCGGCTGAGATCGCTTCCGCCACCGCGCGCGTGGTCAGCGTCGCGGCCAGGGTCATGTAGCCCCCGGTCAGCGCCTTGCCCAGGCACAGGATGTCCGGGGCAATGCCGGCGTGCTCGCAGGCGAACAGTCTGCCGGTGCGGCCGAAACCGGTGGCGATCTCATCCGCGATCAGCAGCACGCCGTGCCGGTCGCACAGCGCGCGTACGTTGCGAAGATACTCGGGATGATAAAACCACATGCCGCCGGCACCCTGCACAATGGGCTCCAGGATGACGGCGGCGATGTCGTCCGCATGGGCCGCCAGCAGCCGTTCGAACGGGGCCGCGTCGGAGGCGTCCCACTTTTCACCGAAACGAACCGATGGCCGATCGGCGAAGTAATGCTCCGGCAGGACCGGGCGAAACAAATCATGCATCCCGGTAACCGGGTCGCACACCGACATCGCTCCGAGCGTATCGCCGTGGTAGCCGCCGCGGATGGTCAGCAATTTCCGGCGATCGGCCCGGCCCAGCGCCGCCTGATACTGGATCGCCATCTTGATGGCGACTTCCACGGCGACCGAACCCGAGTCGGCAAAAAAAACACATTGCAGCGGCGCCGGCGTAATGTCCGCCAGCCGTCCGGCGAGACGTACCGCCGGTTCGTGCGTCAGTCCTCCGAACATGACGTGGGACATGGACGCGAGCTGTACATGCACCGCCTCGTTCAGCCGCGGATGGTTGTAGCCGTGAATCGCGCACCACCACGAGGACATCCCGTCAATGAGTTCACGGCCATCAGCAAGCTTCAGCTTCACCCCCGAGGCCGATTGCACCGGAAACACGGGTGGCGCATTAATGAACGAAGCATACGGGTGCCAAACCGTCTTGCGGTCGGCGGCGAGTATGTCGTCCGGGGAACGGGGCATCGGTTGGAGGAAGGTAGAAGGTAGAATATAGAATGTAGGGAAAGGAACTCGTGCCATACGATAGTGTTCTCCCTACATTCTACCTTCTACCTTCAACCTGCTCTTCGTGCAAAATCTCGACCTCGTCATTGAAGCCTCGGGCCTCGAAAAGTCCTTTTCCGGCCGCGCCGCCGTGTGCGGCATCAATCTGCGCGTGCCGCGCAGCGGCTGTTTCGGACTGCTGGGCCCCAACGGCGCCGGCAAGACAACCACATTGCGCATGGTCCTCGGGCAATGCCGTTTGAGCGGCGGGGAACTGCGCGTGCTCGGCCAGCCGATGCCGGCCGCAAAGAAATCCGTGCGCGCCCGCATCGGCGTCGTGCCGCAACTGGACAACCTTGACCCGGACTTCACGGTGCTGGAGAACCTGTTCGTCTATGCGGCATATTTCGGACTGCGGCGCGCGCAGGTGGCGCAGCGCGCCCGGGAGCTGCTTGCGCTGGTGGAACTGTCAGATCGCGCCGGCACGCGCATCGGAGAATTGTCCGGCGGCATGAAGCGCAGGCTCAGCATCGCGCGCTCCCTCATCAACGATCCCGAGGTGCTGATCCTGGATGAGCCCACGACCGGGCTGGACCCCCAGGTGCGGCATCTGATCTGGACCCGGCTGCGCGGGCTGAAGCGCGAAGGCAAGACGCTGATCCTGACCACGCATTACATGGAAGAGGCCGAGCGTCTGTGCGATCGGATCGTTATCATGGATCACGGCCGCATCATCGCCGAGGGCGCGCCGCGGGATCTGATCCGGCAGCATTCCGAGCCGGACGTCATCGAAGTGCAGGGCGCGCCGGCCGAACTGGAGCAACGGCTGATGGCGCTCGACGGAGGGCGCGTGGAGCGCGTCGGCGAAACGCTGTACTTCCATACCGGTTCCGCGCGCAACGCGGTTGCGTTGCTGGAGCCGGTGCCGGACATTACCTACCTGCACCGTCCGGCGAACCTGGAAGACGTATTCCTGAAACTGACCGGGCGGGATCTGCGCGAATGAGCCATCCGCTGTACTTTTTCCATGGCGCCGACTGGGCCGTTCCGCGTCCGGCCCCGGGCACATTTGCCGTATGGCGGCGCAACTTTCTGGTGTGGCGCAAGCTGATGGGCCCGAGCCTGCTGTTCAATTTCGGCGAACCGCTGTTGTATCTTCTGGGACTCGGCTTCGGCCTCGGGCGGTTCGTCGGCGAAGTGGAGGGCCTGAGTTACATTGCCTTCCTCGCCTCCGGCCTGCTGGCGTCGTCAAGCATGAACACGGCGACGTTCGAGGGCCTGTATTCCGTCTACACGCGCATGGTGCCGCAGCAGACCTACGACGGCATGCTGGCCACGCCGGTGGACGTGGACGATATCGTCCTCGGCGAGATGCTGTGGTGCGCCACGAAGGGGCTGATCAGCAGCACGGCGATCCTGCTCGTGGCCGTGGGACTCGGGGCGTTGCACGGGTGGCAGCTGCTGCTGTGCCTGCCGGCGTTCTACCTGACCGGACTGTGCTTCGCCGGCCCGGCGCTGGTGGTAAGTTCAGTGTCCAAATCCTACGATTTTTTTGCCTACTACGTGACGCTTGCGATCACGCCCATGTATATATTCTGCGGCGTGTTCTATCCGACCGGCGCGCTGCCGGCCTTCGCGCAGTCGTTCGTGAGCCTGCTGCCGTTGACCCACGCCGTGGCGCTGATCCGGCCGCTGGCTTCCGGAGGCGTGCCCGCGGACATCCTGCTGCACATCACGGTGCTCTCCTTCTATGCGCTGGCCGGCTTCTACCTTGCCGTCGTGCTGGTGCGGCGCCGGCTGATTCAATGAAGTACATCGAGATCACCGCCCCCGGCGGGCCGGAGGTGCTGCGCGTCGCCGACGGGCCACAACCTTTTGCCGGGCCCGGTCAGGTCTTGATCCGCGTGCACGGGGCAGGCGTCAATCGCCCCGATCTGCTGCAACGCCAGGGCAAATACCCGCCCCCGCCCGGGGCGTCCTCGATCCCCGGGCTTGAAGTGGCCGGCGAAATTGTGGCGGCGGCACCTGACGTGCGGGAGCCGGCAGTCGGCGCACAGGTCTGCGCCTTGTTGACCGGCGGTGGTTATGCCGAATTCGCGGCCGCGGAGGCGGGCCTGTGCCTGCCGGTGCCGCGCGGTTTTTCCATGGCGGAGGTCGCGGCGCTCCCGGAAACGTTTTTCACCGTCTGGCACAACGTGTTCCAGCGCGGCCGGCTCCAGCCAGGGGAAACACTGCTGGTGCATGGCGGCAGCAGCGGTATCGGCACAACGGCGATCCAGTTGGGCGCGACGTTCGGGGCACGTGTGTTCGTGACCGCGGGCAGCGCGGAGAAATGCGCCGCCTGCAGGGGTCTGGGCGCGGAACTGGCAATCAATTATCGCACCGAGGATTTCGTCACCAGCGTCGCATCCGCCACGGCCGGTCACGGTGCGGATGTGATCCTGGACATGGTGTCCGGGGATTATCTGGAGCGAAACATTGCCGCCGCCGCCGAGGACGGACGCATTGTCGTCATCGCCGGCCTGCGGGGCTACAAAACCAATGTGGACCTGCTGCCGTTGATGCGCAAACGCCTGACGTTGACCGGGTCTACACTGCGCAACCGCGACGTGGCATTCAAGACGGGGCTCGCGCAGGCGCTGCGCGCGAATGTTTGGCCGTTGCTGGAATCGGGACGGGTTCGCCCGGTGCTTTACCGGACTCTGCCGCTGGCCGGGGCCGCGGAGGCCCACCGGTTACTGGAAGCCGGTGACCACGTTGGCAAGATAGTTCTGGCCGTATAATGCGCGCCTTTGCCGGCTGACCCCGATTTCGATTTTCGGAGTAATGCATGCCCAGGATCACCTTCATCGCTGCCGACGGCACCCGCACCGACGTGCAGGCCGCCAACGGCCTGTCGCTGATGCAGGCCGCGGTCAACAACACCGTGCCGGGGATCGTCGCGGAATGCGGCGGCGCGTGCAGTTGCGCCACCTGCCACGTACACGTGCAGCCGGACTGGTACAGCCGGTTGCCGGCCCCTGAAGGCATGGAGAAGGAGATGCTCGAGTTCGTCATGGAACCCCAACCCACCAGCCGCCTGAGTTGCCAGATCAAGCTGTCCGACGGCATGGACGGCCTGGTCGTGCACACTCCCAAGTCCCAGTATTAAACAGGAAACCGGGGGTCAGACTCCCACGTTGCCCACGTTGATTGGGGTCTGACCCCATCTTTTTTTCATGTTCGAGCGACGCACCCATCTTGATCCCTTCGGCGCCGGCGTCCTGCTGGTGCTGTGCACGCTGTGGGGCATCCAGCAGGTGGCCATCAAGCTCGCGCTCGCCGGCATCTCACCCATCATGCAGGGTGGGTTGCGATCAGTGATCGCGGTGGCGCTGCTTATCGTCTGGATGCGGCTGCGCCGGATCCCGATGTCCGGCGCCGATGGCGCCTGGCGGCCGGGTGCGGTGGCGGGCGCGATGTTCGCGCTGGAGTTCGCACTGATCTACTGGGGACTCAGTTTTACCTCCGCCTCGCGCATGATCGTGTTCGTTTATCTGGCCCCGTTTGTCGTGGCCGCCGGGATCCACGTGCTGGTGCCGGAGGAGCGGCTGCGCGGCTGGCAGCTTCTGGGAACGGTGCTGGCCTTCGCCGGTGTCCTGTTCGTGTTCCGGGACCGAGGCGGTGACGCTCTGCCGGCGAACGCATGGATCGGCGATCTCATGGGCATCGGCGCGGCCATCTTCTGGGGGCTCACGACACTGGTGGTGCGCGCGACGCGACTGGGGCGCGCGGAGCCCAGCCGGGCGCTGTTCTATCAGTTATTGCTGTCGGCGATCCTGCTGCCGTTATGGTCTTTGATGCTGGGAGAACCGGGCGTCTTCGACCTGACGCCCGTCGTGCTCGGCAGCCTTGCCTTCCAGGGCGTGATCGTGGCGTTTGCCAGTTACATGGCGTGGTTCTGGCTGCTGGTCCATTACCCGGTGCCACAGCTCTCCAGCTTTACCTTCATCGCGCCGCTGGTCGGCGTGGCCGGCGGCGTGGTGATTCTGGATGAGCCGTTTTCCGCCGGCTTGCTCGCGGGTGGCGCCCTGGTGGCCGGCGGCATTTATCTGGTGAACCGCCGTGCCTGAAGTATGATCTGAACAACCCCTTCTGCTGCTAACCCGTCCATTCATCCCGTAAAATACCCGGAGGGGATCCGCAAGCCGGGCGGGCCGGCTCCACTGGAGTGCCAGCATGCAATCCAATGCCAGCGGTTTTCGGCTGGAACATGATCTCATCGGCGAGCGCCGCATCCCGGCGGATGCTTATTACGGGGTGCACACGCTGCGCGCGCTGGAGAATTTCCCCATTACCGGCACGCCGATCCGCATCTATCCCGGCCTCATCAACGCGCTCGCGTTCGTCAAGCACGCGGCGGCAAATACCAACGCCGAGCTGGGCCTGCTCGAACGCGAGCGGCGCAACGCCATCGTGCGCGCCTGCGAGGAAATCCGCTCCGGGGAACTGCACGGACAATTCGTCGTGGACGTCATCCAGGGCGGCGCCGGCACGTCCACGAACATGAATGCGAACGAGGTGATCGCGAACCGCGGTCTGGAACTGCTCGGGCATCGCCGCGGCGAGTACCAGTACCTGCACCCGCTGGAACACGTCAACATGAGCCAGAGCACCAACGACGTGTATCCGACGGCAGTGAAAATCGCGTTGCGCTTTGAGATCGAACAATTGCGCAATGCCATGGCCGTGCTGCGGCACGAATTCGAAAACAAGGCGCTGGAATTTGCGGACGTGCTGAAGATGGGCCGCACCCAGTTGCAGGACGCGGTGCCCATGACGCTGGGACAGGAGTTCAGCACCTACGCAGTCATGTTGTCGGAGGATGAACAGCGCCTCGCCGAGGCCGGGCTTTTGATTCAGGAGATCAACCTGGGAGCCACCGCCATCGGCACCGGCCTGAACGCCCCGCCGGAATACGCGCCGCGGGTATGCCGGCATCTGTCTGACCTCACCGGGCTGCAACTGATTACCGCCCACAACCTCGTCGAGGCTACACAGGATGCCGGCGCCTTCGTGCAGCTTTCCGGCGTATCGAAGCGCGTCGCAGTCAAGCTCTCCAAGGTCTGCAACGACCTGCGCCTGCTGTCCTCGGGCCCGCGCGCGGGGCTGGGCGAGATCAACCTGCCGGCGGTGCAGGCCGGCTCCAGCATCATGCCCGGCAAGGTGAACCCGGTGATCCCGGAGGTCGTCAATCAGATTGCCTTCGAGGTGATCGGCAACGACGTGACGGTGTCCTTCGCGGCGGAGGCCGGGCAACTGCAACTCAATGCCTTCGAACCCATCATCGCCCACAGCCTGTTCAAGAGCCTCTCGCACCTTCGTGAAGGATGCCTCACGCTCGCCGGGCGCTGCGTGCATGGCATCACGGCCAACCGGGACTTTCTGCGCCGCGGCGTGGAGAATTCCATCGGCATCGTCACCGCGCTGAACCCGTACATCGGCTACGAAAACGCCACCGCCGTGGCCAAGGAGGCCCATGCCACGGGCAGGACCGTGTATGACCTCGTGCTGGAGAAGGGACTGCTCACGCGCGAACAGCTGGATGAACTGCTGCGACCCGAGGTGCTGACGCAACCGCGGCCGTTGACGAAGTAGCGAAGTGGACTGTTGCAGGCGTCGTTTTCGTGGACTAATGTTGGAAGCCACAGAGAGCATCAAAGCATCACCGGGGATAAACAATGTGGTCGTCAATTAGACAGACGCTTCCCGAAAACCATTATTACAGCAGCCGTCTAACAAACTGTTAGAACTCATGGATAACACGATCAAACCAAAGTGGCACACGGTAGATGCGGCGGCTGTGGCGCAGCTGACCATGGCAACGAACTCTCCTGGTGTGGTCTACCCAGTGGCAAGCACTGCGTTGCCGCAGCAAATACAGAAGATGGAGGGCATCTCCTCGTACTACATCAGCGGGTATCTATCGCCAGTAGTCTGGACCAACGGTCTCACGATTGGAGGAGAAATGGTGGTGGCTCGCTCTGGTGCTAGTTTAACCAAGAACTACAACTTCGTATTTGCCACCTCATCAAATGGCAACGTGATGTTTAACGGCCCGTATACAGGGTTTGGGCACCATATTTCATCTGGCCAATCGGTTGCGGTTAACTCGCTGTTTGGCCAGACCCCGTTTACCAACAAATGAGTTCTAACTTCGCGTTCGAGGCCGACGCGGTAAGACAGCGCACCGTTTCCCGTTGCGCCCGTGCCCCGCGCGGCTCAACGCGGCGTTGAGTCTGTAGAAAAAGCCCCTGTAATAGAATTTCTGGCGAATCTGCAAAAATGCGACCTCCTGAAATGCGCTGCATTGAACGCAAAGACTCCCGGGAGGGGTCGAGAGACCCCCGAAATCGATCCACTCTGGTCGATGACAGGGTTTTTCTACAGACTCGTTGGGCGTCACCATGACACTGCGCTGTTGATTTGCACTCAAAACTGACCCACCTGCGGTAGGTATTTGCATCCAAAACTGACCCACGTATAGACACTGTCC
>JACORW010000028.1 GCA_016179185.1 Gammaproteobacteria bacterium
CAAGGATTAACAGAAACACCGCGCACGGCTCGCGCCATGGCGGAGCGCACGGTTGTTCGCTGTCAGTGAAACCCACGCCGGTTACCGGCCCGCGTCGCGCCAGGTCAGAATCCCGGTGCTGCCGTAATTCCACATGGCGCCCGCCACCACGCCGAGGAATCCGGCCGCCCACCACGGGAAGCCTTTCGCCGCCAGCCATCCGGCCGTTGCCACGTTGACCAGGGCGCCAAATGCACAGGCCAGATAAAAACTCAGCAGGCCGCGCAGCGCGGCGACCCCGTGCAGACGCCGATCCGGATAAGTGAGCCAGTTGTTGAGAACGAAATTGCTGGTCATGGCCGTGCCCGTGGCGGCGGTCTGGGCGATCAGGAACGCGATCCCCAGCCAGCGGTGCAGTGCCCCCAGCACCAGCATGTGCACCGCCAACCCGCTCACCCCTACCGTCGCGAAAGAGATGAAACGCGCCGGGATCGCGCCGCCGGACAGCTTGTGCGCCAGCAGCATCACGAAATCCCAGATGACCGACACCGATAACTTGCTCTCGCCGTGCAGCCGCGAACGCATCCGGTATGCAACTTCGGTGTAGCGCGGCGGTTTGGGACCGGACAGCAGCATATCCAGCAGAATCTTGAACCCGCGCCCGGACAACCGCGCCGCAATCTGATCGAACCAGTCGCGCCGGAACAGGAAGAAACCGCTCATGGGATCGGAAACCGGGACGCGTGTCAGCGTGCGCGCCACCCAGGTTGCCAGCCGGCTCAACCGGACGCGGCCGGCGGTGAGCGTGCCCATCCCGCCGGGCGACCCGTAGCGGGTGGCCACGACCAGATCAAACCCACCGCGCCGCAGCAGGTCCTGCATCCGCGGGATGATGGACTCGTCATGCTGCAGATCCGCGTCCATGATGCAGACGTAAGGCGCCGCCGTCGCCAGGACGCCTTCAATGCAGGCCGAGGACAACCCCCGGCGGCCGATGCGCAACAGGCAGCGTACCCGCGCGTCCTGCCGCGCCAGCTCCTGCACCACAGCCGCGGTTCCGTCCGGGGAATTGTCGTCAACGAATACCGCCTCCCAATCGCAGTTCGACAGGACCTTGGACAGGGCGGCATGCAACGGTGCGATGTTGGCGCGCTCGTTGAACGTCGGAATGATCACGGCGATTTCCGCGGTCATTGCAGGGCGCGCCGCGGATGCGCGCGGGCCGGCCTCAGCCAGGTTCATCGGGGCGCTAACCCAGACCGAGCTTCTTGAGCCGGTAACGCAGCGAGCGCAGTGTCAGACCCAGTTTCCTGGCCGCCGCGGTCCGGTTCCAGCGCGTCTGCTCCAGCGCCTCGAGAAGAATCCTGCGCTCCACGTCCCCCAGGTGCTCGTCCAGCCTGGCTTCTTCTGCTGCTGCGGCGTCATCTCCGGCGGCCGGCACCGCAGCGCTCACCGAAGCATCCGGAAGCTGCAAGTCCTCCGGATTGATCACGTCGTGCTCGCAAAGCGTCGCCGCGCGTTCGAGGACGTTTTCCAGTTCGCGAATGTTTCCCGGGAAAGAGTAGTCAAGCAGGGCGTGCATTGCCTCCGCACTCAACGTGAGGCGCTCCAGCCCGGAGCCCTGGGACAGCCGCCCCAGAATGTGCTGCACAAGCAGCGGAATGTCCTCGCGGCGATCGCGCAGCGGCGGCACGTTCAATTCGATCACATGAATGCGATAGTAAAGATCCTCGCGCACGGTACCGGCGCGCACCAGCGCCGCCAAATCCTTGTGCGTGGCGCTCAAAATGCGCACGTTTACGGGCATTTCCTTCTGGTCGCCGATGGGGCGCACTTTCTTCTCCTGGATCGCACGCAGCAGCTTGACCTGCATCGCCTGCGGCAGTTCCGCCACCTCATCCAGGAACAGCGTGCCGCCTTCGGCGGCCTGGAACAGCCCGTTCTTGTCCGCCATGGCGCCGGTAAAACTGCCCTTGCGATGCCCGAAAAATTCGCTTTCCATCAGCTCGTGCGGGATGGCGCCGCAATTTACCGGCACGAACAGCCCGCCGCGGCGCGGGCCTTCATCGTGGATCAGGCGCGCCACCATTTCCTTGCCCACGCCGGACTCGCCGCTGATAAAAACCGGCGCCTGGCTGCGGCACAACTTCGACACCTTCTCCTTGATCCCTCGAATAACGGCGCTTTCGCCAATCAAGCGTGGCGTTGATTGCACCTCCGTTTCCGCTGCGCGCAGCGCGTTTTCCACCAGCGTGCGCAGGTTGCCAAGGTCTACCGGCTTGTTGAGAAAATCGAATGCGCCCTTTTTCAGCGCCTGGATCGCCGTGTCCATGCTGCCGTGGGCCGTGATCACCGCGACCGGCAGGTTCGGATAGTGCCGCTGAAGATAGGCGACGAAGTCCACGCCATCGCCGTCGGGCAGGCGCATGTCGGTAAGGCAGATGCCGAAGCTGCGCTCCTTCAGCAACGCCTTGGCGGTGCGCAGATCCGGCGCGCAGGCACAGGCCACGGACATGTCGCCCAGGGTCAGCTCCAGCAGCTCCCGGATATCCGGCTCGTCGTCGATGATCAATGCACTGCGCATCTGTGGTACCAGGCGTCAGCGGCGGCAGGCAGAAGGCCAGGCACGGACTTCTGTAGCAAACTCCCGGTCACGCCGCGATATCCCGCCGTTCCGGCGGCATGAACAGGATTCTAAAACAGGTTCCGGTGTTGCCGGTCCAGGCGAGCTGCAGGGCGGCCTGATTCGCCTCGCACAACTCCCTGGCAATGTACAGCCCAAGCCCGGTGCCCCTTGGTTCGGTGGTGAAAAACGGCTCGAACAACTGCTCGCGCGATTCCGATGCCACACCCGGCCCGGAATCGATCACCTCCACAAACGGCCGGCGCGAATCGGGGCTGACTCCGCATTTGAGAACAAGCAGGGGCAAGCGGCGGCTGTACCGGAGGCCGTTCTCGCACAAATTCCACAGGATCTGGAACAGCTGATCCGGGTCCATGCGCGCGGCGGATTCCCCGCTGTCGGTTTGCACGACCACAGCCTGCGCTTCCAGCTTGTTGCGCCCCCGCAGTTCCTCGGCGAACCGGGCGACCTGGTCATTCAACAGGATCGATTGCGGCTGGGCGTGGGCGCGCCGGCTGAGACCGAGGACGTTTTCGATCATTCCGTTCACGCGCCGTGAATTCTCCTCAATGATTGACGTGAGGCGCCGTTCCTTGCCCTCCGCGGACAGACTTTCCGCCAGCAACTGGCTGGCATGGCTGATGGCGCCGAGCGGATTGCGCACTTCGTGGGCGATGCTGGCGGTCAGTCTTCCCAGGGACGCGAGTTTCATCTGCTGCGCGCGCTGGCGCAGCACCGCGGCATCTTCGAGAAATATCAGCAGTTTCTCATCCGATCCGGACGGGAGCCGCATGATGGACACCTGCAACTCCGTGCCGCCCGGCCCCGGCGCCGACACCGCGGACCGGTTCGGCGAAAGCGCGCGCCATTCCTGTATGGACTGCGTGAGGAACGGCGCGATTTCCCGCGCCAGCAGCCCTACGCTGCGAACCGGCGCCGCCAGCAGCGCGCGCGCAGCTTCGTTGATCAGGGTGATGCGCTGCTTTCCGTCGAGCACCAGTATGCCCGACTGCAACTGCTGCACGATGTATTCGTTGAGCCGCGCCAGATTCTGCAGGTCCAGACCGCGCTGGGCGGCAAGCGCCTCCGAAGCCCGGACCCGGGACGCCAGCGTGTTGCTGACGAACGCGGTGACAAAAAACGTAATGCCGAGAAACCCTGCGTGGGTGAAATTCGGTTTTGGGTAAAACCGGTTCAAGTGCAGGTAGCCCTCGTGTCCGAGCACGGCAATGGCGGCGATCGCCGCAAACAGAATGCCGATCTTTCCCGGCGCCAGCAATGCCCCGCCGGCGACCACGATCACCAGCAGCATCCCGAACCCGCTGGACAGACCGTCGCTGGCGTACATCAGCATGGTAATTGCGATGACGTCCATCAGCACCAGCCCGGCAACCTGCAATTTGTAGCGCGGAATTTTCAGTCTGGAGGGGACAACTGCGCCCAGTGCCGCCGCCAGGTACCCGTGCGCGGCCAGGGCGAACAGCCTCGGGTCGTACACGCCGAGCGGTTCGGGAAGCTGGCCGATCCAGTACAGGGCGACGAACAGCAACGCGACCAGCAGCCGGTAGCCGTTGAAATAGTTCAGCGCGCGCCAGTTCGTTTCGGCGCGCAAAGCCGCGGGGGCGGTGCCGGTCATGACTGCCGGGCCGGCCCCAACCGGCGATGGATGTCGGAACAATACGGTTGATCGCCCTCGTACACCGCGTCCGCGGCGGGCACGAACATCGCGCAATGGACGCAGCGCACCATCTGCGCCACCTTCCTTTCGCTGCCACCGCGCCTCGTGCCGTGAAACACGCGCAGCAATCGCGGCAACAGCCCTCCGATCAAAATCAGCAGCAGCAGCAACAACAGAATGGCGCGCAGCATGTTCGTTCAGTTTTGCGGGGTTCCTGTGTAGACTGTCGGCGCCCCGGCAGCGCCGGTGTCGTGGACGCTATACATGAACCTGCACGAATATCAGGCAAAGATCCTGTTCACAGAGTATGGCATCCCGGTCACGCCGGGAAGTCACGCACACACCGTCAAGGATGCCGTGCGCGCCGCGGCGGAACTGGGCGGAGACGGTTGGGCGGTCAAGGCGCAGGTCCACGCCGGCGGACGGGGCAAGGCCGGCGGCATCAAGATCGCGCGCAGCCGCAGTGAACTGGAAGAGTGCGTCAAGGGCCTGCTCGGTTCGAGGCTGGTCACAAGGCAGTCCGGCGCGGCCGGCAAACCCGTCAATTGCGTCGTCATTCAGGCGCTCTCCGAGATCGCCTCCGAACTGTATCTGAGCATGCTCGTGGATCGGGCGCGCCGCCGCGTCGCTGTCATTGCCTCCCGCGCCGGCGGCATGGACATTGAAGAAGTGGCCGCGCGGGAACCGGAGAAAATCCTCAGCTTCGTCATCGACCCGGTGATGGGCATGCAGGAATTCCAGTGCCGGCGGCTCGGATTTGCATTGCAACTGGATCCCGATCGAAACCGGCAATTGACCGCGATCCTCAAGGCACTGTACCGGCTGTTCATCGAGAAGGATCTGAGTCTGATCGAAATAAACCCGCTCATCATCACCCGGGGCGGACGCATGGAGGCCCTGGACGGCAAGGTGGCCGTGGACGATAACGCCCTGTACCGGCAGCACACGCTCGAAGAGTGGCGTGATCCGGCGCAGGAGGACGACAAGGAAAACCGCGCCAAATTATTCGACCTTAATTATGTGGCGCTGGACGGCAGCATCGCCTGCATGGTCAACGGCGCCGGGCTGGCCATGGCGACCATGGACATCATCAAGCTGCACGGCGGCGAGCCGGCCAATTTCCTCGACGTGGGCGGCGGCGCCACCACCGAGCGCGTTGCCGAGGCGTTCAAACTCATCGTGTCCGATCCCAAGGTAAGGGCCATCCTCGTGAACATCTTCGGCGGCATCGTGCGCTGCGATCTGATCGCGGAAGGCATCATTGCCGCCGTGCGCGAGGTCGGCGTTTCCGTGCCGGTGGTTGTGCGCCTCGAAGGCACGAACGTGGATCAGGGCAAGCGCATGCTTGCGGACAGCGGTCTCAGCATCATCGCCGCGGACGATCTTGCCGACGCGGCCGACAAGGCAGTTGCCGCGGCGCGAAAGGCAGGCTGATGCGGTATTCGATCCTCATCAGCCTGCCGCGCCCCGGGGCAGATTTCCTGCTCCTGCGAAATCTGCACTTCCGCCGGCAGAAAATTGCTCCAGGCATTTTCTGCACTTCCGCCAGCGGAAAACTGCTCCATGCGTTTTCCGCACTTCCGCCATCCCTGGCGGTCGTCCATGGCGGTCGTCCACGGCGGTCGTCCCTGGCGGTCGGATGGGACGCAGCGACATGCAAAAGTCCACGGACGGACTTTTGCAGCGATCAGTGAGGGGCACTGATGCCAATTCTGGTTCACAGGAATACCCGGGTGATCGTGCAGGGCTTTACCGGCCGGCAGGGCACGTTTCACGCGCAGCAGGCCATCGAGTACGGCACCCGCGTGGTCGGCGGCGTGACGCCGGGCCGCGGCGGATTGAAGCACCTGGATCGCCCGGTGTTCGATACCGTGCACGATGCGGTCCGCGCCACGGGCGCCGATGCCAGCATGATCATGGTGCCGGCGGCCTTCGCCGCCGAGGCCATCACCGAGGCAGCGGACGCGGGCATCCGCGTGATCGTCTGCATCACCGAGGGCATCCCGGTGCTGGACATGGTGCGCGCCAGGGCGGCGCTCGAACGGTACCCGGAGGTGCAACTTGTCGGCCCGAACTGCCCCGGCATCATCACGCCGGGCCAGTGCAAGATCGGCATCATGCCCGGCGGCATTCACCAGCCCGGATCGGTGGGTATCGTGTCGCGTTCCGGCACGCTCACCTACGAGGCCGTGCATCAGACGACGCGGGCCGGGATGGGCCAAAGCACCTGCGTCGGCATCGGCGGCGACCCCATACACGGCATGAATTTCATCGACTGTCTGGGGTTGTTTCAGGCCGATGCCGACACGCGGGGCATTATCATGGTCGGGGAGATCGGCGGTTCGGCGGAGGAAGAGGCCGCGGCGTTCATCAAGGCAAACGTTAAAAAACCGGTGGTGGCCTATATCGCCGGGGTCACGGCGCCGCCGGGCAAGCGCATGGGACACGCCGGCGCCATCATTGCCGGCGGCAGGGGCACTGCCGCGGACAAGTTCGCAGCGCTGGAGGCAGCCGGCGTGAAAACGGTGCGCTCCCCCGCCCTGCTCGGCAGCACGCTGGCCGGACTCCTTTAAGGAAGCTCCCCAAGATGCGCCGGGAATGACGAGAGAACTTCCGGCGTCGCCCCGGTCCGAGCCCTTGTTGGCGGACCGTGTGGAGCCAGGGACGGCGGAACTCGAGCCTACAAGGACGTACTCGCGGCGTGTCCGCCAACAGGGGATCGGATTGGGGCGACAGCCGCCAATCGTCGTCAAACCCGGCGCATAATCCCTCCCATGCGCATCGCCATCGCCCAAATCAACCTTCTTGTCGGCGACATTGACGGCAACTGCGACAGGATTTTGCACTGGTCCGAACTCGCGCGCACGCAGCAGCGCGCCGGACTCGTGATCTTTCCGGAACTGGCGCTGGTTGGCTATCCACCCGATGATCTGCTGCTGCGCCCGGCCCTGCATGATCGTGTACGGCGCGCGCTGAAGCGGATCACCGCAGCCGCCGGGGACATTGACATTATCGTCGGTTACCCGGAACAGGCCGATAACCGGCTCTACAATAGCTGTGCGTGGCTGCGCCGCGGCGCGCTGTATCGCAATTACCGCAAGCAGAACCTGCCGAATTACGGAGTTTTCGACGAGAAGCGCCATTTCATCTCCCATGAAGCACTGGCCCTGGGCGAGATCGGCGGGATCCCGGTGTCGCCGAGCGTGTGTGAGGATCTGTGGACACCGGATCAGGCCCGCTGCTCAAGCGCCGCCGGCGCGAAGCTGCTGATCAACATCAATGCTTCACCGTTCCACGCCGGGAAATATGAGGAACGCGCGGCGTTGCTGGAAATGCGGGTGCGGGAGACCGGCATGGCGATAATCTACGCGAACCTCGTCGGCGGCCAGGATGAGGTCGTGTTCGACGGCGCATCCATCGCCATGGACGGGGCCGGCCGGTTGATCCTGACCGCGCCGCACTTCAGCGAAGGCCTGCACTGTCTGGAACTCGGTGCCGACAAAGGCGCGGTGACGCTGCACGCCGATATGCCGCCGGAGCCGCCGCCGTCGCAGGATGCCCGCTGCTACGGCGCGCTGGTCCTGGGCGTGCGCGATTACGCGCGCAAGAACCGGTTTCGCGGCGCGGTACTGGGCCTGTCCGGAGGCATTGATTCGGCGCTCACGCTGTGCATCACCGTGGACGCCCTCGGCGCGGAAAACGTGGAAGCTCTGGCGATGCCTTCACGCCATACCGCCGACATCAGCAACCACGATGCCGAACTGCTCGCTGCCCGTCTCGGCGTCCGCTGCCGGCGCATTTCGATCGAGGAACCGGCCCGCGCCTTTTCGGGGGCGCTGGCGCCGCTGTTTGCAGGACTGCCCCCCGACGTCACCGAGGAGAACATCCAGGCCCGTTGCCGCGGGGTGCTGCTGATGGCGGTGTCGAACAAGTCCGGACGGCTCGTGCTCGCGACCGGGAACAAGAGTGAGCTGTCGGTGGGTTACGCTACGCTGTATGGCGACATGGCCGGGGGATTTGCGCCGCTCAAGGACGTATTCAAGACCCAGGTGTACCGGCTGGCGGAACATGTAAACCGCGCCGGCGAGATCATTCCCCGGCGGACCATTGAGCGGCCGCCGACGGCGGAGTTGCGCCCGGATCAGAAGGACGAGGATACGCTGCCGCCCTATTCCGTACTTGACCCGATCCTGGAGCGGTACATCGAGCAACAGCAGAACCCCGGAAAGATCATTGCCGCCGGGTTTGATCCGGCCACCGTGCGCCGCGTGGTGCGCATGGTTGACGGCAGCGAATACAAGCGGCGGCAGGCTGCGCCCGGCGTCAAGGTGAGCCAGCGCGCTTTCGGGCGCGACCGCCGCTACCCAATCACTTCCGGCTACGCAGAGGATTGAAGCGAATCAGTGCACTTCGACTTCACGAACCTCTTCAATGCCGGGATGGTTCGGGTAGTTTGTCTCCAGCACGCGCAAGGCATCCGCGGACAGGTCGTTCATCTCCAGCACCTTGTAGGCCTTGGCCATTATCACCAGTGCATCGGGTACCGCCGGCGTACGATTGTAATTTTCCACGACGTAGCGGGCGCGGTTCGCCGCTGCGACGTAGGCGCCGCGTCGCATGTAGTAGTGCGCCACGTTGACCTCGTTCTGCGCCAGAATATTGCGCAGGTAGACCATTCGTTTCTGCGCGTCCGCTGCGTAGCGGCTGTCGGGAAATTTGGATGCGAGTTCTTCGAAGTCGCGGAATGACTGCAGTGCGGAGCCGGTGTCGCGTTGCGACAGGTCCAGCGGCAGGAAGCGCTCGGAGAGACCCTTGCCACGGTTGAAATTGATCAGGCCGCGCAGGTAATACAGGTAATCAACGCTGGCATTCTGGGGATACAGGCGGATGAACCGATCACAGGCGGACACCGCGGAGTCAAAATCCTCGGACTTGTAATAGGCATAGGCCAGATCCATCAGCGACTGCTGGCCGTAAACCCCGAACGGAAAGCGCGTCTCCAGGAACTCATAGTATTCGACCGCCTTGCTGTAATAGCCTGCATCCAGCGCGCCCTTGGCCTCGGCATAGAGCCGCTCCACGGTCCAGTTCTTGGTTTCGTCATCATCGTCTTTGCCGAACATTGAACAGCCGGACAGCAAAGCGGCGAGAATGAGCACACACGCACGCATCGGTGAAGCCTAACCCAATGCTTCCGGGGGCGTAAAGAACCGATGACGACCGGGAGAATGCAATTTGGAGAGCATATTCGTTACCGCCGAGCACGCCGGACGGCGCCTGGACCAGGCGCTCGCGGCGCTGCTGCCGCGGCATTCCCGATCGCGCCTACAGGGCTGGATCCGCCGCGGCCGCGTACTGGTAAACGGGGCGGAAGCACGCCCGCGTTCCGAGGTGCGCGCGGGGGATCGCATAGACATTGACGCCGATACCGAACCCGTGGAAACGGATGCGCGGCCGGAGAACATACTTTTGCAGATCATCCATGAAGACGCGGCCATCCTGGTATTGAACAAACCCGCAGGGCTGATTGTGCATCCGGGCGCGGGCAACCCGGGCGGCACTCTACTCAATGCGCTGCTGCACCATGATGGAGGGCTGATTTCCGTGCCGCGCGCCGGCATCGTGCAGAGACTGGACAAGGACACCTCCGGGATAATGGTGGTAGCGCGGACACCGGCGGCGCATACCCGGCTGGTGGCCGAGATGGCCCGGCGCGCCATCCGGCGCGAATACCTCGCCATCGTCAATGGCGTCGTCACGGCCGGCGGAACCGTGGCTGCCGCGCTCGGCCGGCATGCCGGGGATCGGACGCGAATGACGGTCAAAGCCGCGGGGCGACATGCCGTCACCCATTATCGGGTCCTAGAACGGTTCCGGGCGCACACGCTGCTGCGGGTCACGCTTGAGACCGGGCGCACGCACCAGATCCGTGTGCATCTCGCCCACATTCACCATCCGGTCGTCGGCGATCCGGTATACGGGCGCAGGCGGATGATTCCCGGCGGGGTTGCGCCGGAACTGGGTGCCGCCGTCCTGGCGTTTCCCAGACAGGCGCTGCACGCGACGAAGCTGGGACTGGAGCACCCACTCACCGGGCTTCACATGGACTGGTCCGTGCCCCTGCCCGACGACATGCAGATGCTGCTGGATCAGTTGCGCCGCCACAGTGCCGTCTGAGCGGGAAATGATGGTTCCCGGACCGGCGCAGGCAGGGCGTGATATTCCGCTCTGGTGGTGGCCGGCGCGCTGGCCGGTGCCGCCCCATGTGCGTGCCGGGATCACGACCCGGGACGGCGGGTGCAGCGCGCCGCCGTTCGCGAGTTTCAATCTGGCCGCGCACGTCGGCGATCGACCGTCCTCGGTGCACGAGAATCGGACCGCATTGCGCCAGGGGCTGCGCCTGCCGTCCGAACCCTGCTGGCTCCAGCAGGCGCATGGCAGCCGCGTCGTCAGCGCCGCGGGCGGGTGCAACCAGGCTGCGGACGGAAGCCATGCATCAACGACCGGGCAGGTCTGCGCGGTACTCGTCGCCGATTGCGTTCCACTGCTGCTGTCCGATGCGTCCGGTACACAAGTCGCCGCGATCCACGCCGGCTGGCGCGGCATCGCAGCGGGCATCGTTGCAGCGGGAATTTCGACCATGCGCGCGCCCGCGGATCAGCTTCTGGCGTGGATCGGCCCGTGCATCGGTCCGGAACGCTATGAGGTCGGCGCGGAAGTGCGCTGCGCCTGTCTGGAAACGGATCCCGGCGCGGGCGACCACTTCCGCCGCACGACATCCGGCCGCTGGCTGGCTGACCTGCCCGCCCTGGTGTGCTGCCAGTTGCGCGCGCGGGACGTGCATGCCATATACAGCGCAGACCTCTGTACGCACGCGCGACCGGACCTGTTTTTTTCCCATCGCCGCGATGGATCCACCGGCCGCATGGCCGCCCTGATTTGGCTGGATCCGGATCGAACGAGCCCATGACAGGCCAGGAATGACCCGGTTCTGACTCTCCGGAAACTGATCGCCGGGTTTCTTGCACCGCCGGGGATTGAATCCCGTTCCGGCGCCCATATCTTCTGGGAATAGCCGATCGGAACCGGAAGCCATGCGCGCCGAGAAATTGACCAGCAAGTTTCAACAGGCCCTCGCCGACGCCCAGAGCCTCGCGGTGGGCCGTGACCACCAGTTCATCGAGCCGGCCCATGTGCTGCTCGCGCTCCTGGATCAATCCGGCGGTAGCGTGAAACCGCTGCTGACCGCGGCAGGCGTGGATGCCGGCCGGCTACGCGCGCAGATCGGCGCGCTGCTGGCGCGGGTCCCGCAGGTGCAGGGAAATGCCGGAGAAGTGCACGTCTCGAAGGAGCTCGAGCGGGCGCTGAACCTGTGCGACAAGTTTGCGCAGCAGCGCGGCGATGGGTTCATCTCCAGCGAGCTGTTTGTACTGTCGTTGCTGGAGGACCGGGGCGAGCTGGGGCGCATGCTCACGAGTTGTGGCGCGGACCGCGCACGGCTGGAGCAGGCCATCCAGCGCATGCGCGGCGGGCAGAAAGTCAGCGACGCGGGCGCCGAGGAGCAGCGCCAGGCGCTGGAGAAATACACCATAGATCTGACCGCGCGCGCGGAACAGGGCAAGCTCGACCCGGTCATCGGCCGCGACGAGGAGATCCGCCGCACCATCCAGGTGCTGCAGCGGCGCACCAAGAACAATCCCGTGCTCATCGGGGAACCGGGCGTCGGCAAAACCGCCATCGTCGAAGGTCTGGCGCAGCGCATCGTCAACGGCGAGGTACCGGACGCCCTCAGAAGCAAACGTCTGTTGGCGCTGGACATGGGCGCCCTGATCGCCGGCGCGAAATATCGCGGCGAATTCGAGGAGCGGCTCAAGGCGGTGCTGAACGACCTGGCCAAACAGGAAGGTCAGATCATCCTGTTCATCGATGAAGCACACACAATGGTCGGCGCCGGCAAGGCCGAGGGCGCCATGGACGCGGGCAACATGCTGAAGCCGGCGCTGGCCCGGGGCGAGCTGCATTGTGTGGGCGCCACAACGCTGGACGAATATCGCGAGAACATCGAAAAGGATGCCGCTCTGGAGCGCCGCTTTCAGAAAGTGATGGTCGATGAGCCCGGCGTCGAAGACACCATCGCCATCCTGCGCGGGCTCAAGGAACGCTACGAGGTCCATCACAACGTCCAGATCACGGATCCGGCCATCGTCGCCGCCGCGACGCTGTCGCACCGTTACATCACCGATCGCCAGTTGCCGGACAAGGCCATCGATCTCGTGGACGAGGCCGCCAGCCGCATCAGCATTGAAATGGATTCCAAACCGGAGTCCATGGACCGGCTGGAGCGGCGCCTGATCCAGATGAAGATGGAGCGCGAAGCGCTGAAGAAGGAAACCGACGATGCGTCGAGAAAGCGCCTGGAAAAGCTCCTTGAGCAGATTGCCGCCGTGGATCGGGAATACGGCGACCTTGAGGAAGTATGGCTGGCCGAAAAGGCCGCGCTGCAGGGCGCGCATGCGGTCAAGGGAAAACTGGAACAGGCCCGGCTTGATTTCGAATCGGCGCGCCGCTCCGGCGATCTGGCGCGCATGTCGGAACTCCAGTACGGGGTGATTCCGCAACTGGAAAAGCAACTGCAGGCCGGCGCCGCCGGTGACGCCCGGCAGCCGAAATTATTGCGCAACAAGGTGACTGAAAATGAAATTGCCGAAGTCGTCTCCAAGTGGACCGGGATCCCCGTGGCCAAGATGCTGGAAGGCGAAAAGGAAAAGCTGTTGCGCATGGAGGAAGCGCTGCACCGGCGCGTGGTCGGCCAGGATGAGGCGGTCACTGCCGTCGCCGACGCGATCCGGCGCGCGCGCGCAGGGCTGGCCGATCCGCAGCGCCCCAGCGGCTCGTTCCTGTTTCTCGGCCCCACCGGGGTCGGCAAGACCGAACTGTGCAAGGCGCTGGCGGAATTCCTGTTCGATACGGAAGAGGCGATGGTCCGGATCGACATGTCGGAATACATGGAAAAGCACTCCGTCGCCCGGCTCATCGGTGCGCCGCCAGGCTACATCGGCTATGAGGAAGGCGGCCAGCTGACCGAAAGAGTGCGCCGCAAACCGTATTGCCTGATCCTGCTGGACGAAGTGGAGAAAGCCCACCCGGAGGTGTTCAACATTCTGTTGCAGGTGCTGGATGACGGGCGTCTCACCGACGGTCAGGGCCGCACCATAGACTTTCGCAACACCGTGGTCGTGATGACCTCCAACCTGGGATCGGATCGCATCCAGTCAATGGCGGACGATCGCGATTATGAGGCCATGAAGTCCACGGTCATGGAAGTGGTCACCCGGCATTTCCGCCCGGAGTTCATCAATCGGATTGACGACCTCGTGGTGTTTCATTCGCTGCAGCAGGAGCAGATCCGCGCCATCGCCGAAATCCAGATCCAGCGCGTCGCGAAAAGACTGCGGGAACAGGACATCGAACTCAGGATCACCACTGCCGCCAGGGATCTCCTCGGCCACGCGGGATTCGACCCGGTTTACGGCGCGCGGCCACTGAAACGGACGATTCAGTCCAGGCTGGAGACCCCGCTGGCGCAGAAAATCCTCGCCGGTGCGTTTGGCCCCGGCGCTACGGTGGAAGTGGGCGTGGAGGCCGGTGAGCTTTCATTCGGGCATGTGGTACACGACGGCGAACAGGGGGCAGCCAGGCGGTTGGCCCGGGGGAGAAACCAGTGCAAACAATGACTTAATCGAATGCCCGCATCGCCGGAGCCAATCGGATTTTCGCCGGCCCGCGCAATCCCTCCCCGGCGCCGCCGGCTGAGCACCGTCGCGGTCGCGTCTGATTGAAAGAGGTTGGTAATTTTCGCCACATAATCTAAGATTTAGGCGTCAATCTGCAAGGATAAGACGCACTTCCCATGGCGGTTTCGGCGAACAGAATCAATATCACCGGCCTGGCCCGAAAGCTCGTGCAGGACGGTCTCCTTGAGGAAGCGGCGGCCCAGGATCATTTTCAGAAGGCGCTGCAGAAAAAGCAGGCGTTTGTTTCCTATCTGGTCGAGGACAAGCTGGCCTCCAGCGCGGCCATTGCCTTGAGCGCTTCGCAGGAATTCGGCGTACCACTGCTGGACATCGGCTCGCTGGAACTTGACCTGGATGTCGTCAAGTCGATCAAGCCGGATTTGATCAAGAAACACAGCGCGCTGCCGATCTTCCGCCGCGGCAAGCGGCTGTACCTGGCGCTGTCGGATCCGACCAACCTGCAGGCTCTGGATGAAATCAAGTTCGCGGCCGGCGCCAACACGGAGGCAGTGCTGGTCGAGGAAGACAAACTGGCCAAGACCATTGAAAAGACGCTGGAAGAGATGGACGGCGGCCTTGGAAAGGAGATGGAGGGGGAGGATCTCGAAGATCTGGACGGCCTGGAAACAGCCGCCGAAGAACCACAGCCGGGCGCGGCCGGCGATGCGGAAGTGGACGACGCGCCGGTGGTGCGTTTTGTCAACAAGGTGCTGCTGGATGCCATCAAGAAGGGCGCCTCCGACCTCCACTTCGAGCCCTACGAGAAATTCTACCGGGTGCGATTCCGCATAGACGGCATCCTGCAGGAGGTCGCAAAGCCTCCGCTCAGCCTTGCCTCCAAGATCGCAGCGCGCATCAAGGTCATGTCGCGGCTGGACGTCTCCGAGCGGCGAGTCCCACAGGACGGCCGCATCAAACTGAAACTGTCCAAGACCAAATCCATCGATTTCCGCGTCAACACCTGCCCCACGCTGTTCGGGGAAAAGGCCGTCATGCGCATCCTGAATTCCGATGCGGCGGCATTGCAGATCGACATGCTGGGTTACGAGGATCACCAGAAGGAGATGTTTCTGAAGAATTTGCAGAAACCCTACGGCATGTTTCTGGTTACCGGCCCCACCGGCAGCGGCAAGACGGTGTCCCTGTACTCGGGCATCGCCATCCTGAACACCATCGACGTGAACATCTCCACGGCGGAAGACCCGGTGGAAATAAATCTTCCCGGCGTCAACCAGGTGCAGGTGGATGAAAAGACCGGCATGACGTTCGAAAAGGCGCTGAAGGCCTTCCTGCGCCAGGACCCGGACATCATCCTGGTGGGCGAGATCCGAGATCTGGGCACCGCCTCCATCGCCGTGAAGGCGGCCCAGACCGGCCACATGGTGATGTCCACGCTGCACACCAACGACTGCCCGCAGACGCTCACGCGCCTGCAGGACATGGGCGTCGCGCCGTTCGCCGTGGCTACGAGCATCAACCTGATCACGGCCCAGCGTCTGTGCCGGCGATTGCACAAGGAGTACCGTGAAGTCATGGAGATGGATAAGGAGTCCCTGCTGAAGGAAGGCTTCCCCGCGGAATTGGTCGAGAAGGGCATTACGCTTTTCAAACCCATTGAAGGACGGGAAGACTGTCCGAGCGGGTACAAGGGACGCTGTGGCATCTACCAGGTCATGGCCATTTCCGACGCCATGAAACGGCTCATCATCGAGGGCGCCAACGCCGTGCAGCTCGGCGACCAGGCGCGCAAAGAAGGCATCTGGGACCTGCGCCGTTCCGGCCTGCAAAAGGCGGCGGACGGCGTCACGACGCTGGAAGAAGTCAACGACTCCACCGTGGAGTAACGAACCATGGCCGTTGCAAAAGCCGCTGCCATCAAGGCAGACATGTATGTCTACGAGGGCAAGGACAAGACCGGCAAGGTTGTAAAGGCCGAAATGAGCGGCCAGAGCGAGGCGCTGGTCAAGGCCATGCTGCGCCGCCAGGGCATCATCCCGACCAAGGTAAAGAAGAAGCCGAAACCGCTGTTCGGCAAGGGCAAGGGCAAGATAACCACGAAGGACATCACCATTTTCAGCCGCCAACTGGCGACGATGATGTCCTCGGGCGTGCCGCTGGTGCAATCATTCGAAATCGTGGGGCGTGGCCATGAAAACGCCGCGATGCAGGAACTCATTCTCACGATCAAGGGGGACGTGGAGGCCGGCAGCACGCTGGCCGAGGCGCTGGGGAAGCATCGCTTACAGTTCAATGATCTTTATGTGAACCTGGTCACTGCCGGCGAACAGGCCGGCATCCTTGAGGCCATCCTGCACAAGCTGGCGACCTATCTGGAAAAGACCGAAAGCCTGAAGGCGAAAATCAAGAAGGCTTTATTCTACCCCATTGCCGTTATCGTGGTCGCGTTCATCATTACGACAATTCTGATGATCTTCGTCATTCCGCAATTCCAGGACTTGTTCGCCGGGTTCGGCGCCGACCTGCCGGCATTGACGATGTTTGTAATCGCCTGTTCGAAGTTCTTCCAGGCGTATTGGTATCTGATGTTCGCCGGCATCTTCGGCGTTGTTTACGGTTTCACGGAGTTGAAGCAGCGCTCGCGGCCGTTCGCGCAGATGCTCGACCGGCTGTCGCTCAAGTTGCCGGTGGTCGGCGACATATTGAACAAGTCGGCGATAGCGCGCTTCGCGCGCACTCTGTCAACAATGTTCGCCGCCGGCACGCCGCTGGTGGAAGCCATGGTGTCCGTGGCCGGCGCGTGCGGCAATGTTGTCTACTATGACGCAACGATGAGGATGCGCGATGAGGTATCCACGGGCACGCAGTTGCAGGCGGCCATGCGCGCCGCGGAACTCTTTCCCAACATGGTCGTCCAGATGGTGTCCATCGGCGAGGAGGCGGGCTCGCTGGACCAGATGCTGAGCAAGGTGGCCGACTTCTATGAAGAAGAGGTGGACAACGCGGTTGACGCGCTGACCAGCCTGCTGGAACCGATGATCATGGCGTTTCTCGGCGTAGTCATTGGCGGTCTGGTTATCGCGATGTACCTGCCCATCTTCAAGATGGGCGCCGTAGTGTAGCTGTTCCCGCCGGTACGCCCGTCGCAGCGGAAATAACCGCCGGCGCCATGTTCACCGCGTCCGGCGCATGGCATTTTCCGTAACCCATCCTGCGCCATGAATGCACTCGACCAGTTTTTATCCGGCCACGGGCCGCTGTTTCATTCCATGGTATTCATGGTGGGGCTGGCGATTGGCAGCTTTCTGAATGTCGTCATCCTGCGCCTGCCCGCCAGGATGAATGCCGAATGGCGCCGGGACTGTTGCGCGCTGCTTGGCGTGGAACCATCCGGCATTCAGGATACGCCGGGGCTGGTGCGCCCGGGGTCGCGCTGCCCGCATTGCGGCCACGCCATTACGCCACTTGAGAACATACCGGTGCTTTCCTATCTGGTGTTGCGGGGCAGGTGTTCGTCCTGCCGCCGGGGCATTTCCGTTCGCTATCCGCTGGTGGAACTGGGCACGGCGCTGTTGTCCGTCGTCGTCAGTCTCCGCTTCGGGTTCTCCCTGCAAACCGTGGCCGCGCTCGTGTTGACGTGGGGACTCATTGCCCTGAGCGGCATCGATCTGGATCACAGACTGCTTCCTGACGACATCACCATGCCGCTGCTCTGGCTCGGCCTGCTGGCGAACATGTTCATGGTCTTCACCGGGATCGTTCCCGCGCTGCTGGGCACGATGGCCGGCTACCTGATTCTGTGGCTTGTCTATCACGCCTTTCGGATCCTGACCGGCAAGGAAGGGATGGGATATGGAGATTTCAAGCTACTTGCGGCGCTGGGTGCATGGAACGGGATCCAGATGCTTCCGTTCATGCTGGTCGTGGCATCGTTCGTTGGCGCCCTAATTGGCAGCGCAATGATGTTTTCCGGCCGCCTCCAGCGCAGTCAGCCGATTCCGTTCGGCCCATACCTGGCGCTGGCGGGCTGGCTGGCGCTGCTCTGGGGGGCACAGGCAACGCAGGCATATCTGAACTGGGCCGCCCGATGACTCCATTGCACCAGCCTGCAATGACCGTGGCACTGACCGGCGGCATCGGCAGCGGCAAATCCATGATATCCGGGCTATTCGCCGCGCTCGGTGTTCCCGTCGTCGACGCCGATGAAATCTCGCGACGCGTATCCCAACCCGGCGGAATTGCTTACCCGGCAATGGCCGCGCTGCTCGGGCCGGATGCCGTTGCCGGCGATGGATCCATCCGGCGGGACCGCGCGCGAAGGCGCGTGTTTCAGGATGATGCGTTGAGAAGAAAACTGGAGGAGATTGTGCACCCGTTGGTACGGGAGGAAATCACGCGATCCGTTGCAACGATCGATCATCCTTATTGCATAGTAAGCATTCCGCTGCTGGTGGAATCAGGTGACTCAGGCCTGTTTGATCGGGTTCTGGTGGTGGACGGTCCCGAGGCCATGCAGGTTTCCAGAACAATGGAACGCGACGGCGTCGCAGCGGATGACGTGCGGCAAATTCAAGCGCGTCAGGCGGATCGGGACATCCGCATCGCGGCAGCGGACGACATTATCGATAATGGCGGCAGCATCGATGCCCTGCGGCGCCGTGTTCAGGAGCTGCATGCGATGTACCTGCGCCTCGCCGCCCGGCGCCCGCATGAGCGGAACAGCGGAGCCGCGCTGGGAAAAGGTCAATAGTGACTGCAGTCAACGATTCCATCTGCTACGAGCAGCCGTTGAATGAGCGCATGCGCACGTTTCTGCGCCTGGAATACCTGTTCGACAGCGCGCAACATTTCCTCGGCGGGAACAGTCAATGGGACAGCCGGCATTGCCTCGATGCACTGCTCGAGATCATCGATCTCATGGGCCGATCCGATGTACGAACGGAGCTGATCAAGGAGCTGGAGCGTCATGCCAACAGCCTTTCCGCGCTCCAGAACAATCCCGGCGTGGACCCCGGCCGTCTCAGCACCGTGCTCGGGGAAATAAACGGCTATCTCATGGAGCTGCGCGACGTTGCCAGCCAGCCGGGTCATGGGCTGCGCCGCGATGAACTGGTTGGATCGATTCGCCAGCGCAGCGCAATACCCGGAGGCACCTGCAACTTCGACCTGCCGGCCTACCATTACTGGCTGCACAAGCCCGTGACCGATCGGCGCGCGTCGCTGGAAGAGTGGCACCGGGATCTGATGGTCGTGCGGCGGGGCATGAAACTGGCGTTGCACATGGTTAGACACAGCACGACACCGACGGCGGAATGCGCATTGCGCGGGTTTTTTCAGAGGCCCATCGAGCCCAACGTGGCATGTCAGATTGTGCGCGTTGTGCTTCCGGCGGTGTCTCCATACTTTCCCGAGATCAGCGGCGGCCGACACCGTTTCACGGTGCGGTTCATGGAACAATGGGATTCCAGTGAACGCCCGGTGCAAACCGAGAACGACGTGTCTTTCGAACTGCGTTGCTGCATTCTGTGAGCGCCAGCTCTGAAAGGCTGCTGCAAGTCCGAATGTTGCAACGGCATGCAAAATGCCCTGTCTGTGAACGACCGGCCGGGCCGGGCCGGGATAATCCCTGGCGGCCGTTTTGCAGCGAGCGGTGCAAGCTTCTGGATCTGGGAGAATGGCTCAGCGGTACCCGCGGCATACCTGTCACCGATACCGCTTCGGAGCCGGACTTGCCTGCGCCGGAAGGCGCAGGCATGCCCCATTGAGCCTTGCGGCACTCTCCACGCAGGCGGCGGCCGCAGCCGCCGGATCGGCGGCTGACCAGATCGCGGAAATCACGGCGGCGCCCCACGCCCCGGCCTGACGCGCCGCAGGCAAATCGCCGGGGCCGATTCCGCCGATGGCATACACAGGGATGCGCCTTTGCTGTTCGAGCAATTGCGCAAAGCGCGGCCAGCCCAGCGGCGCCCGTGCAGGATGCGAGCCGGTCGCCGCCACCGGGCCCAGCACGGCAAAGTCCGCGTCAATTTGCCCGGCGTGACTCAATTCCTCCACATTGTGGCAGGAAGCCCCCAGCAGCAGCGGCCGCGGCAGCGGGCGACTCCGCATGTCCAGATGCCGCGCTGCGGACAGGTGCAGGCCGCCGGCGCCGCTGTCCCGCAGTTCTTCCGCGCTGCCGTTGATTATCAGCGTCGTGCCGTATTCCCGGCACAGCGCGGCAAGCCGGCGGAGTACCGCCGCGCGTTTCCCGGCAGGAAGACTCCGGCTGCGGAATTGCAGCAGTCTCACGCCCGCGGCCACAATCGTCCTGGCCCGGGAAAAGAATTCCTCCCCATAAACGTCCAGATCCGGCGTGATCAGGTACAGCTGCGGCAATTGCAGCGTGGTGACGATCAGGCGGTTGGCGTCGGGTAGTCTGCGTTCGTGCAGAGTGTTCAGCCCGACCCATTCATGTGTCTGGCCCTCCATGCCAAGGGCCTCGCCGCGCCACTCTGTTACGAGCCAGACATGCAGATCGACGCGCAGATCCGGATAGTCATGGGCGATGCGCAGAAACGGCCGTGCCGCGACGACCTGCAGATTGAGCTCCTCGAGCAGTTCGCGCCGCAACGCCTCTGCCATGGACTCGCCCGGCTCCTGTTTGCCCCCGGGGAATTCCCACTTCCCGCCCTGATGGAGATGATCCGGCCGCCGCGTGAGTAGAACCCGGTTCCGGTCCGCATCCAAAATCACTCCCACGGCAATCGGCACGCGATCGCCGGCACCGCCCGGCGCCATGCCAATCCGGCTCACCATGGGTTCAGCTGCGATAGTCCGCGTTTATCTTCACATACTCCGTGGAAAAGTCGCAGGTCCACACCGAGGAAGTTGCGGAACCGCGGCCAAGCATGATGCGCACCAGGATATCCTCTTGCGCCATCACGCGCCGGCCTGCCGCCTCCGTATATGACCCGGACCGGGCACCGCCCGACACCACGCATACGTCGTCCAGAAATACCTGCACGCCGGAGGCGTCCAGATCGGGAATGCCGGCGCGGCCCACGGCGGCAAGAATTCTGCCCCAATTCGGGTCGGACGCGAAACAAGCCGTCTTCACCAGGGGCGATGTGGCCACGGCATGACAGACCTGCAGGCATTCCGACTCATCCCGTCCCTGCTCCACGGTTACCGTAATGAATTTTGTCGCGCCTTCGCCGTCGCGGACAACGGCCTGGGCCAGCGCCACACAAACGTCGCTCAGGGCATGCCGGAGAGCGACGGCGGCGCGGGATCCGGCGTCTGCTATCGCAGGATTCCCGGCGGCACCCGAGGCCAGCATGACACAGGCATCATTTGTTGAAGTGTCGCCGTCAACGGTAATGCGGTTGAAGGAATTCGACAGGCACTCGCGCAGCAACGCATCCAGCACCGGCGCGGCGACCACGGCGTCGGTGGCGATGAACGCCAGCAGCGTCGCCATGTCCGGGTGAATCATGCCGGCCCCCTTGGCGATGCCCGTGACCGTCACTGTCCTGCCGTCAAGCTCAAGACGCGTGGAACGCCCCTTGGCCACGGTGTCCGTCGTCATGATGGCGCGCGCGCACCCCGCCCAGGCGTCGGCACGGAGCGAGGCGAGCAGCCCCGGCAATGCGGCGTTGACCCGTTCCACCGGCAGAGGCTCGCCGATAACGCCGGTGGAAAACGGCAGCACCTCGTCGGCGGAACATCCCGCCAGTGCGGCCAGTTCGGCGCATGTGCGGCGCGCAGCATCCAGGCCGCGATCGCCTGTGCCGGCATTTGCGTTTCCGGCATTGACAATGCAGTAGCGGGGCTGCGCGCGGCGCAGATGCTCGCGCGCCACGGTTACCGGCGCGGCGCAGAGCGCATTGGTGGTGAATGCGGCGGCCGCAGTGCCCCGGGCCGCCATTTCAACCAGGCACAGGTCCGGGCGGCCGTGGCGATAGATCCCGGCGCTGGTCGCGGCCAGCCTGATCCCCGGCACGGGCGACAGCAGCAAATCGGAAATCGGGGCGGCCGCCATTGTCGGCGCACAGATGCTTCAGGCCAGCAGCCCGTGGCACTGTTTGTATTTTTTTCCCGACCCGCAGGGGCAGGGGTCATTACGGCCTATCTTGCGATCGCGGCGGATGAACGGCACGGCCGGACCGGCAGCAGGCCCCGGCGGCGACTGCGCCGGTTTCAGCGCGCTCGGAGCCTCCGGATGACTGGTTTGCATCCGATCCGGGCCCGGGCGCCGCTCCATCGCGGCGACATCCTGCTCGGCGCGGATCTGGATCTTCGCCAGCAGGGAAACGAAGTCATGTTTGATGTTCTCCAGCATCTGGCTGAACATCGAAAACGCCTCGCGCTTGTATTCCTGCTTGGGGTTCTTCGCGGCATAACTGCGCAGACCGATCCCCTGGCGCAGATGGTCCATCGCCACCAGATGCTCCTTCCAGTGCCGATCCAGCACGTCCAGCAACAGGTCCTTTTCCAGTTTCCGCATCAAGTCCCCAGGCACCGCGCTCAGCCGCTCCGCCGTTTCTTTCCGGACTATCTCAAGCACACGATCGCGCATCTGCTCGATCTGCAGATCCGGTTCCTGCTTCACCCACAGCGCGACGTCGGGGCGCACGCCGAACTGATGGTCCAGGGCATCCACAAGCCCCGGGATATCCCACATTTCCTCCATCGAGTCCGGCGGCAGGAACCGCGAGAAAACTTCATTTACCACCGCCGCGCGCATCTCGACCACATCAGCGGCGATGTCCGACGCCGCCAGAAGATCATTGCGCCATTCGTACACGACCTTGCGCTGATCGTTGGCCACGTCATCGTATTCCAGCAGATGCTTGCGAATGTCGAAGTTGTGCGCCTCCACCTTTCGTTGCGCGTTCTCGATGGCGCGGGTAACCATATTCGACTCTATCGCCTCTCCCTCCTCCATACCCAGCCGCTGCATCAGCGCCGCGACCCGCTCCGACGCGAAAATCCGCATCAGGTTGTCTTCCAGTGACAGGTAAAACCGGCTTGACCCGGGGTCGCCCTGGCGTCCGGATCTGCCCCGCAGCTGGTTGTCTATGCGGCGGGACTCGTGCCGTTCCGTGCCGACGATGCGCAGTCCGCCGCTGGCAATCACCGCTTCGTGCCGCGCGCGCCATTCGGCGGCGACTCGTGCGCGCATCTCGGCATCGGGTTCTGCGATTTTCCTGAGTTCGGCCTCGAAATTGCCGCCCAGCACGATGTCGGTGCCGCGCCCCGCCATGTTGGTGGCGATGGTGACCGTCCCGGGTCGCCCCGCCTGGGCGATGATTTCCGCTTCCTGCTCGTGAAACTTGGCGTTCAGCACCTGATGCCTGATCTTTTCCTTTTGCAGCAGGCCGGAAAGAAATTCGGAGATCTCGATGGACACTGTCCCCACGAGAACCGGCTGCCCGCGGGCAACGCAAACCTTGATGTCCTCGTTGATGGCCCGGAACTTTTCCTTTGCGGTCAGGAAAATGACGTCGGCCTGATCGGATCGAATCATGGTCATGTGCGTCGGAATGACGAGCACTTCCAGCCCGTAAATCTGCTGGAACTCGAACGCCTCGGTGTCCGCAGTGCCGGTCATTCCCGACAGTTTCCGGTACAGGCGAAAGTAGTTCTGATAGGTAATCGTCGCCAGCGTCTGATTTTCGTTCTGGATCGCCACCCCTTCCTTGGCCTCGATGGCCTGGTGCAATCCTTCCGACCAGCGTCTTCCGGGCATGGTGCGGCCGGTGAATTCATCGACGATGACGACTTCGCCGTCCTTGATGATATAGTCCACATCCCGCTGATACAGGGCATGGGCGCGCAGGGCGGCGTTCAGGTGGTGCAGCACGGGGATGTTTATCGGGTCATACAGGCTCTTGCCGGCCGTGAGGACTCCGGATTGCACGAGTAATTTCTCCACGCGCTCATGCCCCTGTTCGCTGAGGTACGCCTGGCGCGATTTCTCATCGATCGAAAAGTCGCCCTGATCCTCCTCGCTCTTCTGTTTCCGGAGCTGCGGCACCAGTCTGTTCATGCTGATATAGAGGTCCGAACGATCGTCAACCGGACCGGAAATGATCAACGGCGTGCGCGCCTCGTCAATCAGTATGGAGTCAACTTCGTCGACAATCGCGTAGTTCAGCCGCCGTTGCACACGGTCCACGGCCCGAAAAACCATGTTGTCGCGCAGATAGTCGAAGCCGAATTCGTTGTTCGTCCCGTAAGTTACATCGGCGGCATAGGCGGCCCGGCGTTGCTCACGGTTGAGTCCCGACACTATCACGCCGGTTGACAGACCGAGGAAGCGATAAACGGCGCCCATCCACTCCGCGTCCCGCCGCGCCAGGTAGTCGTTGACGGTAACGATGTGGACACCCTCGCCGGCCAGTGCATTCAGATACGCGGCTAATGTGGCCACCAGCGTCTTGCCCTCGCCGGTGCGCATTTCGGCGATGTTCCCCTGATGCAGCACCATGCCGCCGATCAGTTGCACATCGAAATGCCGCATGTTGACGCGCCGCCGGCCGGCCTCGCGCACCAGCGCGAACGCCCGTGGCAGCAACGCCTCCACCGACTCGCCTGATCGCAGCCGATCCCGGAGCTGTGCCGTCTGCGCCGGGAAATCGGCGTCGGGCAGTTTTTCAATCTCCGTCTCCAGCGCATTGATCTGCTCGACGGTGCGCCGCAACCGCCTGAGGACGCGTTCGTTTCTGCTGCCGAATATGCGGGTAAGGAACCTGCCGAACATGAAGATCCTGCCAGTACCGCGCGCCGCACCCTGCGCACGGGGTGATTTTTCCTGAGCTAAAAGGCTGTGAATTCTAACAGGTTGCCAAAAAAGTCCATCCTGGACTTTTTCAGAAGCCTGCTAAGGAAGCTCTGATTAACATCAGAGCTTCCCGCAGTGCAGGGCAGATGGCGTGCTCCTGCGCCATCTGCATTTCCGCCAGCGGAAAACCGTTCCATACATTTTCCGCACTTCCGCCATCCCTGGTGGTCGTCCATGGCGGTCAGACGCATGCACTGCGACCGCCATGGACGGCGGGAATGCAGAAACTGCCGGGAGCAGGTTTCTGCCATTTTCAATGACTGCAAGCCATTGAAAATGTGAGGCAAGCGAAAACCACGCTGTTCGCCGCTGACCGCCAGGGATGGCGGAAATGCAGAAAATGCAGGAGCAATTTTCTGCCGTCCTCTGACAACCCCAGGATGGGGTCGCTCAGAGATTC
>JACORW010000033.1 GCA_016179185.1 Gammaproteobacteria bacterium
ATGCGCGCCTGATGTCGCAGGCACTGCGCAAGCTCGCCGGCAACATCAAGCGGTCCAACACGCTGGTAATCTTCATCAATCAGATCCGCATGAAGATCGGCGTCATGTTCGGCAATCCCGAGACCACCACCGGCGGCAACGCGCTGAAGTTCTACGCCTCGGTGCGGCTCGACATCCGCCGCATCGGCTCCATCAAGAAGGGCGACGAAATCATCGGCAACGAGACGCGCGTCAAGGTGGTCAAGAACAAGGTGGCGCCGCCGTTCAAGGAGGTGCAGTTTGACATTCTCTACGGCGAGGGCATTTCGCGCGAATCGGAGATCATCGAACTCGGCGTGCAGCAGGACATCATCGAGAAGACCGGCGCGTGGTACGCCTGGAAGGGCGATCGCATCGGCCAGGGCAAGGACAACGCGCGGCTGTATCTCAAGGAACATGCCGACGTCGCCCGGCAGATCGAAGCGGCCATTCGCGCCCGCGTGCTGCCTGAGCCGGCCCGGGGCGTGGAGGCCGAAGCGGAGGCCGAGGCCTGAGCACGGATCGCGCCGCATTGCGCGCCCAGGCAGTGAAGCTGCTGGCGCGGCGTGAGCACTCGGCGCGGGAGCTGGCAGTGAAACTGGAGGCGCGCGGTTATCCGGCCGCGGACGTGGCCGATACCCTGGCGGCGCTGGCCGGAAAGTCCCTGCTCAGTGACGAGCGCTTCTGCGAGTCCTACGTCCATCACCGCGTCGCCCGGGGCTATGGCCCGCTGCGCATCTGCCATGAGTTGCGGCAGCGCGGCGTGGACGGGGCGCTGATCGAGCAGGTATTCGGGGAACTGGACGTGGACTGGGCGCAGCAGCTTGCGCAGGTCCGGCGCGGCAAGTTCGGCGCCGCACTGCCGGTGGGAATGCGCGAGCAGGCGCGGCAGGGACGTTTTCTGCAACAACGGGGTTTCAGCACTGACGCGATCCGGCGACTGTTCCGATCCGGAAACACAGAGTGATGGGCAAGGAAAAAATCACCGGCAGCAACGACATCCGCGCGGCATTTCTGGATTATTTCCGCCGCCACGGCCACGAGATCGTGCCCAGCAGCCCGCTGGTGCCCGCGCACGACCCGACACTGCTGTTCACCAACGCCGGCATGGTGCAGTTCAAGGAACTGTTCCTCGGTCTGGAGCGGCGCCCGTATCTGCGCGCGGCCTCCGCGCAGCGCTGCGTGCGCGCCGGCGGCAAGCACAACGATCTGGAAAACGTCGGCTACACGACCCGGCATCACACGTTCTTCGAGATGCTCGGCAATTTCAGCTTCGGCGACTATTTCAAGCGCGAGGCGATCGCCTATGCCTGGGAATTCCTGACCGGGGTGCTGCGCATTCCGCCGGCGCGGCTGTGGGTGACGGTGTTCAAGGATGACGAGGAGGCGGCGGAGGTCTGGCTGAAGGAAATGCGCGTGGATCCGAGGCGCTTCAGCCGCTGCGGGGAAAAGGACAACTTCTGGGCCATGGGCGAGACCGGCCCGTGCGGCCCGTGCAGCGAGATCTTCTACGACCACGGCGAGAACATCCCCGGCGGACCGCCCGGCACGCCGGAGGCGGACAGCGATCGCTACGTGGAGATCTGGAACCTGGTGTTCATGCAGTATGACCGTGACGGCGAGGGCAGCCTGCAGCCCATCCCGCGGCCCGGCGTGGACACCGGCATGGGGCTGGAGCGCATCGCCGCCGTCATGCAGGGCGTGCACAACAATTACGAGATTGACATCTTCCGGGACCTGATTGCGGCCATTCACCGTCTCGGCGGCAGGAAGAAGATGGACCCGGTATCCACGCGCGTCGTCGCCGATCACATCCGCGCCTGCGCCTTTCTGATTGCTGACGGCGTGATCCCGTCAAATGAGGGCCGTGGCTACGTGCTCCGGCGCATCATCCGCCGCGCGGTGCGCCACGGCCACAAGCTTGGCTTCAAGGAATCGTTTTTTCACAAGCTGGTGGACCCGCTGTGCGAGGTCATGGGCCGCGCCTGCCCGGAACTGCCGAACACGCAGGATTTTGTCCGGCGCACCCTGAAAAACGAGGAGGAACGCTTCGCCGAAACCCTCGAGCTGGGCATCAAGTATTTCGAGCAGGTACGGCAGGGGCTCATCGGCAAGGTGATCCCCGGCGAGGCCGTGTTCAAGCTTTATGACACCTACGGCTTCCCGGTGGATCTCACCGCGAACCTTGCGCTCGAATACGACCTGATAATCGATCAGAAGGGCTTCGATGCGGCCATGGCGGCCCAGCGCGCCCGCGCCCGCGCCGCCAGCAGGTTCGACGCGCAGATGGCCATCGGCGGCGGGCAGAATCTCACGTCGGAATTTTCCGGCTATGACCGGGAGGAATGCAGCGCCCGCATCACCGCGCTGTTCCGCGACGGTCGCGCCGTGCAGACACTGGAGGTCGGCGAGCAGGGCGGCGTGATCCTCGATACCACGGCGTTCTATGCCGAGTCCGGCGGGCAGGTGGGCGACCAGGGCGAACTGACCGCCGAGGGCGTGTTGTTCGAGGTGGGCGATACGCAGAAGCAGGGCAAGGCCCACGTGCACATCGGGCGCGTCGTCCGGGGCGCATTGGCGGTGGGTGCTGAAGTCCGCGCGCACGTCAATCAGCGCCGGCGCCGGGACATCATGCGCAATCATTCCGCGACGCATCTGCTGCACGCAGCGCTGCGCCAGGTGCTGGGCCGGCACGTGACCCAGAAGGGATCGCTGGTGGCCCCGGACCGCCTGCGCTTCGACTTTGCGCACCCGGAGCCGGTCACCGCGGAGCAGCTGCGCGAGATCGAGCGCCTCATCAATCATCGCGTGCTCGCCAACCAGGACACGCGCGTCGAGGTCATGCCGCTGGAGAAGGCCATGCAGTCCGGCGCCATGTCCCTGTTCGGGGAAAAATACGATGACCTGGTGCGCGTGCTGGCTATCGGCGGGGAGTTTTCCGTGGAGTTGTGCGGCGGCACCCACGTGTCCCGCGCCGGCGATATCGGCCTGTTCAAGATTGTATCGGAGACCGGCATTGCGGCCGGCGTGCGCCGCATCGAGGCCGTCACCGGCGAGGGGGCGTTGCAATGGGTCGAGCAGGTGCAGGCGCGTCTCGACGACGTGGCCGCCCTGCTCAAGGCCGATGCCGACAACATGCCATCGCGCCTCGAGCAGTTGGTGGACCGGAACCGGAAGCTGGAAAAGGAAGTCGCGCAGCTCAAGGGCAGGCTTGCCTCCAGCGCCGGGGACGACATGGCCGGCGAGGCGTTGAACATCGGCGGGATCAAGGTGCTGGCGCGCTGCCTGGACGGCGCCGATCCGAAATCCCTGCGCGATACGGTGGATCAACTGAAGAACAAGCTGGGAACGGCGGCCCTGGTGCTGGCCACGGTGCAGGATTCCCGCGTCAGTCTCGTGGCGGGAGTCACCCCGGACAGCACCGATCGCATCAAGGCAGGCGATCTGGTCAATTTTGTCGCCCAGCAGGTGGGCGGCAAGGGCGGGGGGCGCCCGGACATGGCCCAGGCCGGGGGTTCGGATCCCGGCAAGCTGGAAGCGGCGCTGGCCAGTGTGCCGGAATGGGTGCGCCGGCAACTGGCCGGATAGCCCGGCCGGCGGCTGCGGCCGCTTTTGCATCGCACAAATTCCCGAAAATCAGTAGAATCGCGCCCTTTTTCACGCCCATTTCAGGCGGACCCTCGCGGCCATGACATTGATTGTCCAGAAATACGGCGGTACCTCGGTGGGCACGCTGGAACGCATCCAGGCGGTGGCCGACCGGGTGATCGCCACCCGCCGTCAGGGTCATGACGTCGTGGTGGTCGTCTCCGCCATGAGCGGCGAAACCGATCGCCTGCTGGAACTCGCGCGGGGACTTGCCGCGCGCCCCACCGAGCGCGAAGTGGATGTGCTGCTGGCCACCGGCGAGCAGGTGACCATCGCGCTGCTGACCATCGCGTTGCATGACAAGGGTCAGGATGCAGTGTCGTTCACGGGGGCACAGGTGCGGATCCTGACCGACAGCGCCTTCAACAAGGCCCGCATCCGCGACATTGACGGGGCGCAGGTGCGCAAGGCGCTCGCGGAGGGCAAGGTGGTCGTCGTGGCCGGATTCCAGGGCATAGACGGCTCGGGGAATATCACGACCCTGGGGCGCGGCGGTTCCGATATTACGGCCGTGGCCATGGCCGCGGCGCTGAAGGCCGATGAGTGCAGCATCTACACCGACGTGGACGGCGTCTATACGGCCGACCCGCGCATCGTCCCGGACGCCACGCGGCTGGATCGCATCAGCTACGAGGAAATGCTCGAGATGGCGAGCCTCGGCTCCAAGGTCCTGCAGATCCGCTCGGTGGAGTTTGCGGGCAAATACCATGTCCCGCTGCGCGTGCTGTCGTCGTTCAAGGCCGGCCGGGGTACATTGATTATTGATGAGGACGAGAAAATGGAACAGGCACTGATCGCGGGCATCGCCCACAACCGGGACGAGGCCAAGCTCACCATCGTCGGCGTGCCGGATCGCCCCGGCATCGCACACGGGATCCTCGGGCCGATTGCCGACGCCAACATCGAGGTGGACATGATCGTCCAGAACGTGGGCGCCGACAAAACCACGGATTTCACCTTCACCGTGCATCGTAACGACTACGACAAGGCGCTGGAAATCCTCCAGAAAACCGCCGGCAAAATGGGCGCCCAGGGTGTCAACGGCGACAAACGCATCGTGAAAATTTCCATCGTCGGCGTCGGCATGCGCTCCCACGCCGGCATCGCCAGCCGCATGTTCAAGGCCCTGGCCGGCGAGGGCATCAACATACAGATGATTTCCACCTCCGAGATCAAGATTTCGGTGGTCGTGGACGAAAAGTATTTGGAATTGGGGGTCAGGGCGCTACACTCTGAATTTGGATTGGACAAGGGAGCCGGCAAGGCAGGCGGCTGACGGGGCTGCTGAACCGGCAGGGAACACGGGGGATTTAATCCGTGGCGGGCGGTCTAACAGGCGCGTGCAATTTCGTTTTTTGTACGAACCCGTCAGACAGCCGCTGAAGGAACTTCCAGGAGGCGCGATGTTAATACTGACACGCAGGATCGGCGAGTCATTGATGATCGGAGACAACATCAACGTGACCGTGCTGGGTATCCGGGGCAACCAGGTCCGCATCGGCGTCAACGCGCCGAAGGAGGTTGCAGTGCACCGGGAGGAAATCTACGAACGGATCCAGGCCGAGCGGACTGAGGGCGGTGCCGGCGGCCACGGCGGCGGAGCACCCACCGACGAACCGCAGCGGTAACGCCCTCTCCTGCGGGAGTTTGGGCCAATAATCCATCGAGGGTTTGACAAAATCGCCGGAGAGGTGGCCGAGTGGCTGAAGGCACTCCCCTGCTAAGGGAGTATGGGCCAAAAGTCCATCGAGGGTTCGAATCCCTCCCTCTCCGCCAAATTATTTCACGGGACTCCCGCGCGGAGTCCCGTGAAATAATTCGGAGAGTGGAGGCTTGGTGAGAACCCTTCGGTTCGACCAATCGTCAGGATTGACGATTGGGACGCCCGAAGGGCGCCCGCAGGGCGAGCGACATGGATGTCGCGAGTCAATCCCTCCCTCTCCGCCAAATAGATTCGTAATGAAAGGAGAGGCAAGGATGCCTCCAAAGATCAGGGAATTGATCAGCCTGTTGCAGCGGGCGGGATTTGTTGAGCGTAGTGGAAAGGGAAGCCACCGAATCTTTGAGCATTCCGGCGGCATCAGCATTTCATTGAGCGGCCCGCTCGGTGGTGATGCCAAGCCGTACCAGGTGAGGGACGTAAGAAAATGCCTGAAGCGAGTCGCGCATTGAGTCCAAAAGACCGATATTTGAAAGTGGTTGAGTGGTCTGATGAAGACGGTTGCTATGTTGGTCGCTGTCCAGACCTCATGCTCGGCGGCGTCCATGGCATGAATGAAAAGAAAGTCTTCATGGAATTGTGCCAAGTTGTCGACGAGTGGATTCGGATTCACGAAATGGACGGCAGGCCGCTTCCCGCGCCATCTGCGGTATGGGAAAATCCGAAGCAGTCCGTCCGTCAGACAAGCTGAACAGTATTAACGAACCAGTTTTCAGATTCACAACGCGCCCGTAGCTCAGTTGGATAGAGTACCTGGCTACGAACCAGGGGGTCGGGAGTTCGAATCTCTCCGGGCGCGACAATTTTTTCAACTACCTGCACACTTCCACATCGTTAACTTCTTCCGAGCGTAGCCGGATCGTAGATACCCGGCTTGTCTCGGCCATCCGGTCCGCATATTTCGCCAGGTGTTCACTGGAGAGATGCGCGTACCTTCTGACCATTTCCGTACTGGCCCAGCCGCCAAGCTCCTGCAGGGCAAATAAAGGCGTTCCCGCCTGCATGTGCCACGTGGCCCACGTGTGCCGAAGATCGTGCCATCGAAAATTTGTAATCCCGGCACGCTTCAACGCCTTGCGCCACGCCCAGTTGTTCGGTTGCTCCACCGGCTCGCCCTGGTACGGAAAGACCCACGCATCGTGCAGGCCTTTCTGTTTCTCCAACACCGCCAGGGCCTCGTCGTTCAGCGGCACCGCAATCGGCTTTCCTGCCTTGGCCTGGTCTGCATGTATCCAGGCACAACGCCTTGCGGTATCCACTTGCGACCAGTCCAGGTGCGTCACGTTCTTCTGGCGTAAACCCGTCGCCAGGGAGAATCGCACCATCGCCGCCAGATGCTCCGGAAGCTCGGCC
>JACORW010000030.1 GCA_016179185.1 Gammaproteobacteria bacterium
CTCGGAATCACCATCATCTATGTCGCCGTCAATCTGGCCTATCTCAATGTCCTGGGTTATGCCGGTACCCGCGCCTCGCAGTCCATTGCGACCGATGTCGTGACACCACTGCTCGGAGAGGCCGGCGGGGACATGGTGAGCGTGCTCATCTGCATCACCTGTCTTGGCGCGATCAACGGCATGCTGTTCACCAACGCGCGGGTCTATTACGCGATGGGACGGGATCACCGCGGGTACGGCTGGCTGGGTGTCTGGAATTCGAACCTGGATACGCCCCTCGCCGCGTTGCTGCTGCAGGCATTGACGACATTGGTCCTGATCCTGGCCGTCGGCGGAAATCCGGATGCCTTCACCCGGCTGGTCGTGTTCAGCGCCCCGGTGCACTGGCTGTTTTCGCTGCTGATCGCGGTCGCGATCTTTCTTCTGCGCCGGCGCGATCCGGGGCTGCCCGGTTTTCGCGTGCCGTGGTTTCCGTTTACGCCGCTTTTGTTCTGCCTGGCGACGCTGTTTCTCTGCTACGCCAGTGTGGATTACGCCATCGGCCACGATTATCGCGAGGCCTGGTGGATCGTGGTCGTGTTGCTGATCGGATTGGCCGCGTCCCGGGCCGGCATCACGCGGAGATGACGAACTGATGACCGGAGCGCGGCGAGTCACGGGTGTCCATGCCATCCTGAGGATGTTTCGGGCATCCCGCTCACCCGTGCGCTTGTCCGGCCCGCTCCAAATCGATATCATGATATCGAAAGCACCTGGAACCGGAGTTGCCCATGGCCCAGTTCGTTGTCCGCAACCTGGAGGAAGACGTCAAGGCGCGCCTTAAGCGCCGTGCCAGGCGCCACGGACTCAGTATGGAATAGGAAGTCCGCCACATCCTGCGAAACTCGGCCAATGCCCGGAATGAAACCGCGCCTAGGCTGGGCTCGCGCATCGCGGCCCGCTTCAGGAAGACCGGACTCCCGGCGGACCTGCCGGAACTGCGCGGCCAGGCATTGCGGCCCGCAGATTTCGGCAAGTGATCGTGCTCGATACCAACGTGCTCTCGGCGTTGATGCGCGAGACGCCGGACGCGCCGGTCGTGGCGTGGCTGGATCGCCAGCCCGCCGTGTCCATCTGGATCACCAGCATCACGTTGTTTGAAGCCCGTCTCGGCCTGGCGCTCCTGCCCCGGGGACGACGACGGAAGTCCCTGGAGGCGGCCTTCGTCCGGGTACTGGAGGAGGATCTGGAAAATCGCGTACTCGATTTTGACAACGCCGCCGCGGCCGAAGCTGCGGAGCTGACCGCTGCGCGCAGAGAGGTCGGGCGGCCCCTGGATATGCGGGACACGCAGATTGCCGGCATCGTCCTGGCACGGCGCGCCACGCTGGCGACCCGGAACGTGCGCGATTTTGGAGACTTGGATGTGGCCGTGATAGATCCCTGGGCCGAGCGCGAATGAATGAGACAGGCGAGACAGTCCGTCGGTTGCCTGGTGATCGGTACGCGCCGTTGACAGGCGCCGGGCGGCTGATTTTCCAATGAAACTGTACCTGGTTCAGCACGGCGACTCGGTCGCCGAAAACGTTGATCCGGAGCGGCCGCTGTCCGCGATCGGCCGGGCGGACATCGCGCGGCTCGCCGACTGGCTCGCGCGGCGCAACGTCAAGGTCAGCGCCGCGCTGCACAGCGGCAAGACCCGGGCCAGGCAGACAGCGGAACGGTTAGGTTCGGTGCTGGCCGAGGCCGGCGCAATCCGGCAGGCAACCGGTCTCGCGCCGAACGATCCGCCGCAGGCATTGCTCGACTTGTGTCGCGGAGAAACCCGGGATCTGCTGGTGGTCAGCCATCTGCCGCTGGTCGGGCGCGCGGTATCCGTAATGCTGACCGGTGATCCGGATCCGGATCGCGAACTGGTCCAGTTCCGGCCGGGCAGCCTTGCGATGCTGATCCGCGGCGAAAGCGGGAGCTGGCGCCTCGGCCTGTTCCTGACCCCGGAACACTACTGAAAATCATGGGGTCAGAGTTGATTCCGGAGAAGCTCGTCGAGATTTGATTGAACCTCCTCCGCGGGCAACTCGGCGCTTGCGCGGCGGGATTTGAACACGGCAAATGCGCTGGTGTAGCCGTGCAGGAAGGTCCGGCCGCCGACCGGACCGATCTCCCCGTTACAGAAAAACCCACCCAGCGGCACCGCGCCGATGCGGCGGTGAAACATTCCGGAATCGTGCCCGGCCGCGCCGAACAGTCCCTGGCCCCGGCCGGTGCAGGAGAACAACAGGGCGCCCAGGGGCGGAACCTCTCCGGACTGGGCGCGCAGCCGGTCCAGCACCCGCTCGAGATCCTCCGCCGCAGTCCGCGCATCGCGCAGGTGAAATTGAATGACCTGCTTCTCGCGCAAATCCGCGCCGACCCAGATCGCTCCGGTCGCAGGATCCATGCCTGCGATGTTGCGGATCAGCCAGTCGCCCGGGTCGTACTGTGTCCGGCCCTCGCGCATGGCAATGCCGACAAACAGTGAATGCTGCATCACTGCCCTGTCGTTCTCGTCGAGGCGCGCGAACAGCGAACGGAGGATCTCGATCGGCGGCTGACCATCCAGTCCCTTGATCAGATTGCCGTCGCAGGCAGACACGAACAGCGGATCCCCGACCGGACGGCAACCCTGGGCGACGGCGGTCCGCATCTCGATGTCGCCGCCGAGCGAGACCAGAAGCGCGCCGGAGCGATACGTTGCATCGTCAAGAAACAACGCGACTTCCCCGGGCGCTCTCCCGCCGCTGGCCAGCCCACCTGCGATCACGCTCGCGGGAAACGCCTGTTCGAGCGACCGCAGCAACTGCTCGGCCGGAAAGGTAAACGGATCGACAAGCAAGACGAAGCGCGCGGGCTCCGCGCCCAGCCGGTCGGCGAGTTCCGTGCATCTGCGGCTGTGCCGGGAACCCGGTGCGAGACTGTCCGCAGTGACCGCCCAGGCATCCACAACAACCCCCGGCAATCTGGCCGCCACGAGGCCGATAGCCGGCCGCTGTTCGATCTCCTCGCCGCCACCAATCACGCCGCTGGCCGAGCAACCCACCAGCACGCCGCCGCCGAGTTCCATGCGCAGCGACGCCGGCAGTTGCGCGAACCCTGGGCGATAGTGATCCGAGGCAAACAGGAACGCCAGATCGGGCGCCGTCCCGAGCGCGGAGAGCACCTGTGCCGCGAGTTCGCCGGGCGCCGCGTCGGGATCGGGGTTACTGCAAATCGCCGATGTCCACTTCATTAGGAAGAAACTCCAGCATCGCCGGACCATCACCCGGATCCGGTTCGCAAAGTGCCAGAACCCCCGGCGCCAGTGCAAGCCCAATCTTCGTCCCGGCGCGCAGGCTGACGGTTCCAGGGCACCCTCCCGCACAAGCGGCGCAGACGCGGGTGTCAGGCGGGAATGAGCGGAACCTGTACCGGCCGGATCGCATCAATCTCGGCATCAGATGATGTATAATTAATGCAGCTCACACCGGGAAAGGCAACATGCGAACCACCATCAATCTGGATGACAGCCTGCTCGCCGAAGCGCGGCGGGTCACGGGCGTCCAGGAGCGCACCGCGCTGGTCCACGCGGGACTCAAGGCACTCATCGAACGTGAAAGCGCGCGGCGACTCGCCCGCCTGGCCGGCAGCCAACCGCGTCTGAATCCCGTCCCCCGCCGCCGTTCCAGGGCCGCGTGATCCTGGTTGACACGTCCGTCTGGGTCGATCATCTGCGCGCCGGAGCGCCGGCGCTTGTTGCGGCTCTGGAGCAGGGACTTGTCTTCGGCCATCCCTTTGTCGTGGGGGAACTCGCCTGCGGCAATCTCAAGAACCGCCGGGAAGTGCTTCGACTACTGGACGAGTTACCGGGTGCGCCGGTGGCAACAGATCCCGAAACGCTGGACTTCATCGAGCGGCGCGCCCTGATGGGTCGGGGTCTCGGGTATATTGACGCGCACCTGCTCGCCTCCGTAGCGCTGGCGGGTACGGCGCGGCTGTGGACGCGGGACAGGCGCCTGGCTGAAGCGGCGCGCGAACTGAAACTCGATTACGCTGAACGCGCATGAGTTGTTTTGCGCCATGAATATCCAGCTCCAATCCAAAGAAGATCCCCGTTTGTTGCTGCTCAAGGCGTTACTGCCCGCCGTGCCCCGCCCCCGAGCCCCCGAGCCGGAATTCCTTCTCCGCGACTTCGAGCCATCATGTTTTTCGCTGTTTCGCAGCGGCGAACTCTCCCGGCGCGTGGAGGCCGGTCTGCGCGAACTGGAGGACTGCTGCGCCTGTCCGCGCAACTGCCACGTGAACCGCCTGCTGGACAAGGCGAAGGTCTGCGGGACCGGGCGGCATGCCATCGTTTCCTCCGCGTTCCCGCACTTCGGCGAGGAGAACTGCCTGCGCGGCTGGAACGGCAGCGGCACGATTTTCTTCGGCCTGTGCAACCTGCGCTGCGTGTTCTGCCAGAACTGGGACATCTCGCAGCAGAAGAATGGCGCGGAATATTCTGCCGATGGGATCGCCGATCTGATGCTGGCATTGCAGGCGCGCGGCTGCCACAACATCAACTTCGTCACGCCCGAGCACGTCGTGCCCCAGGTCATCGAAGCGGTGGCCGCCGCCGTACCGCGCGGCCTGAACCTCCCCATCGTTTACAACACCAGCGCCTACGACTCGCTGGAATCGCTGCGGCTCATGGATGGAATCGTTGACATTTACATGCCCGACTTCAAATTCTGGGAGCGGGAGTCCGCGCGGCAGTTCGCCAAGGCCAAGGATTATCCGGACCGCGCCCGCGAGGCCATCCTCGAGATGCACCGGCAGGTGGGACCGCTGAAGTTCAATGAACAGGGACTCGCGCGCCGCGGCGTGCTGGTCCGGCATCTCGTCATGCCCGGCCAGACCGCGGAGGCCGCAGCGATCTTCAACTGGCTTGTGGAGGAAGTCTCGTCCGACACCTACATCAACATCATGGACCAGTACCGGCCGGAGCACAGCGTTATGGAGGAAGGGACTGGGGGAAAATATGCCTCCATCGCACGCCGGCCGACGGGGGAGGAATTGACCGCTGCCCGCGCGGCTGCGAGGGATGCGGGGTTGTGGCGATTCGACGGACGATAGAGGGGACGGTCAGGCTGATCTGAAGCGGAGAACTTCTTCCGCGGGCACTTCGGCGCCTGCCCGGCGGGAATTGAAAACTGCAAACGTACTAACGTCCGGGCGCAATTGCGGGTACTTGTCAAGCGCATTCTGCGCAAGCACAGCTACCCGCCCGAAAAGCAGGAGAAAGCGACGCAGACGGTGCTGAGCAGGCGGAAGTGTTGTCGGTGGAGTGGGCGGTGGCGTGATGAGGGATGCTCCCTCGAGCCTCCAAGAGGAAATAAACGATGACACGTGCGGCGAAGATTCCTGCGAATCCGATAGCCTTTATCAAGGAGCGTATACGCCGGCGGCGAGTCCTCTGGACCTACCACGTGAATATGCGCCTAGAGGGCCGCTTCATTTTAAGAGCATCGATACTTGAAGCCGTTGAGAGTTACGAATTGGTCGAGTCTTATCCAGATGACAAGTATCTGCCGAGCTACCTGATGCTTGCGCGTCACGGCCAGGAGCGCTTTCACGTATTTGTTTGCGGTGGATATTGAGGGCGATAATGTCAGGGTCGTGACGGCTTACAGGCCTGACCAGGACGAGTGGCATGAGGACCTGACAAGCAGGAGGTAGTAATGATGAAGTGTACTGTATGCGGCTCAGAACTCAGAGCATTGACGACGCGTTTGCCGTTCAAGATCGGGGAAAGCAGAATCGTGATATTGAAGAACCTTCCCGTCTTGCAGTGCGAAAACTGCACTCAATACGTTTTGCAGGATGACGTACTGGACAAAGTTGACCAGATGCTCGCACGCGTTGACAGCGAGGCTGAGCTGGAAGTCATTCAATACGCCGCCTGAGGGATGACCCCCCGCCGTTGCGCCAGGCCGCTAGGCTGTGGACAGGACCGTGAGAAAGACGATTTCGTTACCGCCGGAACTCGCCCGCAAGGCTGAGAAATTCGCTCGAGCGGAAGGAAAGACCTTGAGCGCGGTGGTGCAGGACGCGCTGCGCGCCAGTCGGTCGGCGCGATTGAAGGGCGAATTGGCGGCGATCCAGGGTTACTGAAGTCAACAGGCAGATAAGAAGGGCATTCTCTCGGAGAGAGACGTGCAGAAGTACCTCCGCCGGTCAGGGCGGTATTCAAAATCACCGGCCGGCTAAGTCAGCCCCACGCATAGAAGGCCGGTTAAAACCGGCCCCACAGGAGATTGGCCCAATAAAACTTGGTCCCACGAGAACCCGCGGCGCTATTCCGGGAGCAATCCGGGCAGGACTTCGCTGATGGGATCGCGAAACACCGCGTCGGCGATATCGTCAAAGGGCGTCGGCTCCGCGTTCAGGATCACGATCCGAGCCCCCGCCGAGCGGGCGAGCGGGACGGTCTCCGCGATGGGGTAGACCTGGAGACTGGTGCCCACCGACAGGAACACATGGGCCTCGCGGGCGACCTGCATGGCGCGGTCGATCACCGCGGGCACGAGCGGCTGACCGAATGAGATCGTTGCGCTCTTGAGGATCCCGCCGCAGGCACGGCACGGCGGATCGGCCTCGCCCGCGCGCACACGGTCCAGCGTCTCCTGCATCGGCCCGCGCCAGCCGCAGTTCAGGCACGCCACCTTGCGCATCGTGCCGTGGACCTCGATGACCTTCTCCGGCGAGTTGCCGGCCATCTGGTGCAGTTCGTCAATGTTCTGCGTGATGAGCGCATGCAGCTTGCCGCGCTTTTCCAGATCGGCGAGCGCCAGGTGACCGGAATTCGGCCTGGCGCCCCAGGCGGGATGTTCGAGCCGGCTCTGCCACGACAGTTGCCGGACTTCCGCGTCGGCCACGTAGTGGCGGATGTCGGAGAGTTTCTCCGCCTTGGGGTTCTTGGTCCAGACTCCCTGCGGGCCGCGGAAGTCCGGGATCCCGGAATCGGTCGAGATGCCGGCGCCCGTCAGCACGACCACGCGTTTCGCATTCGAAATCCAGGTGCGGACCCGTTTCACGAAGCTGGACCGGAAAATCAATCCTCCTTGCGGTAGCGCACGATGCCGGCGGTCGTCGGTGCGCCGCCTTCCTCAACCTTGCCGTGGCGCAGGCGGGCCTTCGCCCTTTCGCCGATTGCGTGGACGAACGTGAACAGCACCGGCACCACCACCAGCGTCAGCAGCGTGGAGGTGATGATGCCGCCGATCACCGCGCGCCCCATCGGCGCCTGAAGTTCGCCGCTGCTGCCGAGGCCCAGCGCCATGGGCAGCATGCCGAATATCATCGCAAAGGTCGTCATCAGGATCGGCCGCAGACGCACCTGGCCGGCATCGAGCAGGGCCTCGCGCAGCGGCTTGCCGGCGCGCAGGCCGTGGTTGGCGAAGTCCACCAGCAGGATCGCGTTCTTGGTGACCAGCCCCATCAGCATGATGAAACCGATCATTGAGAACAGGTTGAGCGTGGTGCGCGTGACGAGCAGCGCCAGGAAGACGCCGGCCAGCGACAGCGGCAGCGAGGCCATGATCGCGATCGGTTGCAGGAAGCTGCCGAACTGCGAGGCCAGGATGAGATAAATGAAGATCACCGCAAGGCCCATGGCCGCCATGGACGCGTTGAAGGACTCCTTCATATCCTCCTGCGCCCCGGCGATGTCAAAGCGGTATCCCTGCGGGAGCTTGTAGCTGTCCATCAGTTTCTCCACGTCGCTGCCGACGTCGCCGGCGGCACGGCCTTCGGCCCCGGCATAGAGCGACACGCGGTGCTCGAGGTTCAGGCGCTTGAGCTGCACTGCGGTCCCGGTCTCGACGAACTCCACGACCTGGCGCAGCGGCACCAGCAGCGGCGAGCCGTCGCCGTTCAGCCGGTTGCTGGCGAGGTACAGATCGCCGAGGTCGGCGGCGATGCGGCGTTCGCCCCTGGGCAGCCGCACGACGACATCGTAGTCCTGGTTATCCGGCCCAAGCCAGTGGCTGATCTGATCGCCGGCGATGAGCGGCCGCAGCGCGTTGCCGATGTCGGCGATGGTCAGGCCGAGATCGCTGGCGAGGTCGTTGTTGATGCGGATCGAGATGGTCGGGTTCTCGCCCTTTTCGCTGCTCTCCAGGTCGGCGATGCCGGGGATCTGCGCAACGCGCTGCATCAGGTCCCGTGAAATCGCCTTCAGCCGCTCGTGATCCGGCCCGAGGATGGAGATGAAGATCGGCCGGTCCCAGCCCACCGCCAGCTCGATGCCGGCGATCTTTGAAATACGCTTCCGCATCGCCTCTTCCAGTTCCTTCTGCGAGCGGCGATCGGCCTTCCCCAGATCGGTCAGCGGCAGATTGATGCGCGCGTAGTTCTTGCCGTCGTCGGTGCCGACCTCGGTTTCGATGGTCCCAATCTCGGGGAATTCCTTCAGCGCCTGCTCCACCTGGCGCGCCTTCGCGTCGGTGTACTCGAGGCTGGAGCCGAGCGGCGTATTGAGCCGCAGGGAAATGAACGCCTCATCCGTCTCCGGCAGGAACTCCGTGCCGATCAGCGGCACCAGCAGGAAGCTGCCGAAAAACGCCGCGGCGGCGACCCACAACACGATGCCACGGTTGCTGAGCGTGCCGATCTCGCGCCAGTTGCGCGTCCGGATGGCGTGGACGATGCCGAACACCGGCAGCCATGCCCGCCGGCGCTCGTCTTTCAGGCTCCATTCCATCAGTCGTCCGTAGATGAGGTGCGCCTCCTCGACGACGGATTCGATGCGCTCCATCAGGCGTCCGAGCCAGGGCGCGCGCTTGAAGCGGTCATGGGCCGGGTCGCGCCACACCGAAGACAGCATCGGATCGAGCGTGAAGCTCACGAACAGCGACACCAGCACGGCCACGGTCACGGTGATGCCGAACTGGAAGAAGTAGCGGCCGATGATGCCGCTCATGAACGCGACCGGCATGAATACCGCGACGATGGCGAAGGTCGTCGCCATGACCGCGAGGCCGATCTCCTCGGTGGCTTCGCGCGCCGCCTGCATGTGGCTCTTGCCCATGCCGAGATGGCGCACGATGTTCTCGCGCACGACGATGGCGTCGTCTATGAGCAGGCCGATGCACAGCGACAGCGCCATCAGCGTGATGAAGTTCAGCGTGAAACCGAACGCGTGCAGGGCGACGAACGTGGCGATCACCGAGATCGGCAGCGTCAGGCCGGTAATCACTGTCGAACGCCAGGAATGCAGGAACAGGAACACGATGAGGACCGTGAGCAGCGCGCCTTCGAGGATGGTCACCTTGACCTGATTCAACGATCCCTTGATCCAGTCCGCGTTGGAGCGGATGGTCTTGATGTGAATGCCGCCCGGCAGGCGCGCTTCCAGGTCCTTGATTGCCTTCTCAACCCCCTCGCCGGTGGCGACGATGTTGGCGTTCTGCACCTTGAAGACCTTGAGGCCCACCGCGCGCTTGCCGTTGACGCGGGCGATCGAGGTTTCTTCGGCCTCGCCGTCGGTAACCTCCGCGATCTGATCCAGGTAGACCGGGACGCCGCCCTGCTGCAGGTACACCGGGCCGCCGCGCGTCGCGACGATGATGCGGCCGAACTGCGCCGGGTCCTTGATGCGGCCGTCAACGCGCACCAGTTGCTCGACGTTGCCGGAGGCGATGCTGCCGGCCGGCAGGTCCTGGTTCGCGGCCCGGATCGCCTGCACGACCTGGTTGACGCCGATGCCGTAGCTCTGCATTTGCGCCGGCCGCAGGTGGACCTGGATCTGCCGCACCACCGCGCCGCTCACCTGTACGTTGCCGACGCCCGCGACGTTCTGGAGGCGCTTGACGATGACCTGATCGGTCAGGGTCGAAATCTCGCGCAGGCTGAGGGTGTCCGAGTAGACCGAAAGATTCAGGATCGGCTCCTGGTTGGGATCGGTACTCGATCGGGAGATCAGGGGATCCTTGACCTCGCGCGGGAAGCTCGGGCGCACGATGGCCACTTTGTCGCGCACTTCCTGCGCGCCGATGCCGATGTCGGTGTCGAGACGGAACTCGATCTGGACCAGGCCGAGGCCCTCACGCATCGTCGAATAGATGCGTTTCACGCCGTCCACGGTGTTAACGACGTTCTCGATGGGCTTGACCACCTCCGACTCGATCGCCTCCGGCGGCGCGCCGGGATATTTGATTTCGATAAACACGTACGGGTTGGACACATCCGGCATCTGCTCGACCGGCAGCAACAGGTAGGAGAACACGCCCAGCACCAGCAGCGCCGCCATCACCATCGTGGTGAAGACCGGCTGGTTGATGCTAGTTCGGGTGATCCACATGGCGCGCAGGTTGATGCAAAGCTATTGCGCTTGCCATAACTGCGTTGCTCGCCCCTCAAAATCCTCACGTACTGCCGTGTACGCTCCGGTTTTTCGGGGCTCGCGCCGTTTGACCTCCAGGGACGGAGGAAATGCACACGGATTGTCGGGAACAATCCGGTGCCTGGCTGCGCCCATTACGCTTTGCATCAACCTGTCCGTAATCAGTGACTGGAGTAAGCGGTGCTGCCCGCCGTCGGCGCGGTGACCGTCACCGGTGTGCCGTCCTTGAGCGTATTGATCTTCGCTGATACCACGCGCGCGCCGGTTTCAAGGCCGGCACGCAACTCGACCAGGTTCTGTTCCTCGGAGCGCAGCCCCAGCGTCACCGGGCGGCGCGCGATCTTTCCGCCGTCGATCGCGAACACGTACGGCAACCCGGCCTCAGTGCGTACCGCGGTGAGCGGGATCGCCGCTACCGGCTCCGTCTCGTCCAGGATCAACTCGCCCTGGGCGAACATGCCGCCCTTCAGCGCCCCGTCGGGGTTCTCGACCGACAGATACAGCATGACCGAACGCGAACTGGTATCGGTCATCGGGTTGATCCGCTCCACCCGCCCTTCGAAACGGCGTTCTCCGAAACCGCCGACATGGAAGGTGGCAATCTGGCCCACTTTTACCGACGAGATCTCGTCGGCAGGCGCCGGCGCCTGCAATTCGAGGTGCGACAGATCCACCAGCGTCAACAGGCTGGAACCGGATTCGACCTTCTCGCCCGGTTGCACGAGGCGCTGGGCAATGGTGCCGTCGAAGGTTGCGCGCACGGTGGCGTAGCCTAGCGCGATACGCGCCTGACTCAGTTGCGCTTCGGCCAATTTCACGCTGGCGAGGTTGGCCTGCCAGGCGCTTTCCGTGGTGTCGTAAGCGTTCTGCGAGATGACGCGCTTTTCCAGCAGCGACGCACTGTTGTCCCGGTTGAGCTTTGCCAGCGCGAGATCGGCGCGCGCCTTTTCCAGCGCCGCCTGCCGACTGTCCAGTTCGGCGTCCAGGGTCCGTGTGTCAATGCGCACCAGCACGTCGCCGTCCCGGACTGTTTGACCCTCGCGCACCGTGACCTCGAGGACTTCCCCGGGCGCCTGCGCTTTAACCGTGGTCTGCACCAGCGGCGACAACGAGCCCGTGACCGGCAGCGAGCGGGTGAGAACCGCGCGCGCAACCGTGGCGACGTCGGCGGCTGCCAGTTCCAGCGTCGTTGTCTCGGCCTTCGCCGGCGAATCCGTCGCCCACAGATCCACGCCGCGCAGCCCAAGCCAGAGCGCTGCGGAGATGGCCAGCAGGCCGATGCCCAGGATCGGCCCGGATATCCTGAAATGCCGTGCCCGCGCACGGCTGTCCTGCAAGTCACTCAATTCGTGTATCGCTCCCGGAAGGCCGTGCCTGCGGTGCCGGCCCCGTCGTAAATCCTGCAATTATCGCTTAGCAGATTGCTGGAAAACCTTATATTTCGACAACCTGCTGGTTAGATGCGACGAAACCCGGTATTGGATGCATGTCCGGCATGTTTTTTATGCCCCGAGGTGGCCGGCCGGGTAAACCCGGCCCCACAGATTCCGGCCCCAAAGTACCCGGCCCCGCAAGTATAGCGTTACGACACCCCGACAATAGACGCATGCCGGGACGATTCAGTTCACCGGGTAGCTCTTCCCTCCAACCACGCCAGCATCGCCGGATCGGCGGAACGGCCGGGACTGCGGTACCCGTTCTGGCTCGTAAATTCGGGCCCCATGACCTCCAGCGTCTGGAAGCCATCGGAGCGCCAGGTTGCGCCTTCGAACGCATACCACGCCGGCCGGCCCTTCCAGGCAGCCGCCTGAGTCAGCCCGACCTCCGGGCGCTGCAATCGCGCCAGGTCCACGACCAGGGAAATGCCGTCCACGACCAGTTGCGGCTGATCGAGATGGACGTAATGGCCGCTGTGTTCGGCGACGATGTGCGCCGAGTGTGGCGCGAGCCGCGCGAGCTCCGTCTGCAATTCCAGCCACAGGGCCTCGATCATCTTGCCGCGAAAGTCCTGCGGGTACGCCCGGGGGCCGCGCGAGATCACCAGCAGCGGGACGTCCGGGAGTGGTCCCGCCTCACGCACGTCAAGCGCGCTGCGCCGGAATTCGAAGAACTCTTCGGCAATCGCCGTGCGCGTCGGCAGCCTGATCAAATAACTCATGACGTCTGCGCGTATCTCGGGTGGAAGATTGGGATGCAGGCTCGGTGTCCCGAAACGGAACTGGCGGATCCCGCGCTGCTCGCTGCTGGGCGCGGTCCTGATGCCGAACGGCGGTGCCAGAAAACGCTCGTATTGTTCGGGATGCGAAGAATCCACGAGAACAATCCCGGCCACGGCCTCCGGGTAGCGGCCGGCAAAGCGCAGCATCGAATAGCCGCCAAAGGAGTGGCCGACCAGGACATACGGACCTCTCACGGCCGCCTGTTGCAACAGCTCGCGCAGTTCTTCGGCAAGCCGGGCGCTGGTGCGGGGAAGCGGGCCCGGGTCGCTTTGGCCGTACCCGCCGCGATCGTAGAGGCACACGCTCATGCGCCGCGCCAGGATTTTCTGTACGTGCTGCCACTCCAGCGCGAGGGATCCCAGCGCCGTATCCACGACCACCGTGGGGCCGTCGCGCCCGCGGCAGTGGAGATACAGGGAATGGCTGCCGAGATTTACCCGGCGCCCGGAGGAATCCGTATCCGGACGTTCGTCCGGCGTCGGAGTTTCAGGCAGGAACGAGCGACCGAAGGCCCAGGACAGCGCGGCCGTGGAATTGGACGGCAGCAGCGCGAGACTCAACAGCACGAACAGGGCCCCGGCCCGGCATCGCCAGGCTGCATGCAGCATGCGTCCGCTCAATCTCATAACCGCTCCGCAATGACATACAAGGCAATTGCATGCTCAATTCGCGCCCCTTCGCTTCACGTGTTCGTCCCTCGTTTCGCACGGTGCCGGCTGACGACCCGGTCGGCTGCTCTCACCAGATTAGACAATGGTGTTTGACGTGGAGTTCGGTGATCGAGCTGTTTTGGGTGATTTTTCAAAGGGTTGGAAGGTTGGTGGTAAACTCCCTGAAATCCTTCTGATCCGGTGAAACGCGGATGCAGGACCTTGCACCGGCGGACAATCTGTACAGCCAGTTTGCGGCGCGCGCACAGCGCTTTGCGTCGCGTCCTGCGGTGCAGTTCCGCCCGCGCTATCGGTCGGTGCGCTGGACCTACGGCGATCTTGCCAATGCGGCGCAGAACATTGCCCAGGCGCTGCTTGAAGCGGGCATCGCCCGCAGTGATCGCGTATTCCTGTACGGCGCGAATTCGCCCCATTGGGTGGCCGCCTATTTCGGTATTCTTGCCTGCGGCGCGGTGGTGGTGCCGCTCAATCCGCAGAGCCCGGCCGGAGCACTGGATCGCATCCGGGCGTCCGCGGAACCGGCGTTGCTGCTGACACTGGCCGGCTTCCCGTGGCCGGCGCAATCTTTCACCACCCTTTCCGTCGAACGCATCGCCGGCGGCGATGGCCGGCCGGCACGCGGTCTGCCGGGACTTCGCACTGAAAAGGCGGAGCCGGCGGTCATCGTTTACACCTCCGGCACGACCGGTGATCCGAAGGGGGTCATGCTCTCCCATGGCAACCTGCTGGCGAATGTCGCGGGGATCTGCCAGGTCATACCGCTGACCGAAACCGATCACGTGATCACGCTGGTGCCGCTGTTCCACATGTACGGCCAGACGACCAGCATGCTCTATCCGCTGTTCCAGGGCAGCGCGGTCACCTATATGCAGACGCCCAGCTCGCGCGCCATCCGCGAGGCATTGCTGCACACGCCGGCGACGTTTCTGGTCGCAGTGCCGGAGTTTCTGCAGACGGTCATGAGCCGCCTCGACAGCCGCCTGGCCCGCGTGCCCGGGTTCCTGCGGCCGTTGCTCCATCGCGGCATACGCGCCCGCCTCTCGGCCACGCTGCACACCATCATCTCCGGCGGCGCGCCGCTGGATCCCGTCATTGAAAACAAATGGCGCGCGCTGGGTTACGAGGTGCTTCAGGGGTATGGACTGACCGAGACCAGCCCGGTGCTGACGACCAACCGGCGCAGCGCCCATCGCGCCGGTTCGGTGGGGATCCCGATGCCCGGTGTGGAGATCCGCATCGCTGACGATGGCGAGATCCTCGCCCGGGGTCCGAACGTGATGTCCGGCTATTACCGCGACACCCGGCGCACGGAGGAAGTGTTCTCGCAGGGCTGGTTCAAGACCGGCGACGCGGGCAAGGTGGACGAAGACGGGTTTCTGTACGTGTTCGGACGCAGGAAATACATGATCCTGGGGCCGGGCGGCGAAAATGTCTTTCCGGAAGACATCGAGGCGGAGCTGAGCAAGGTTGACGGCGTGCGCGACAGCGCTGTGGTGGGAGAAGAGCAGGATGGCCGCACCGTCATTCATGCCGTTCTCCTGTGCGAAGGCAGCGACGGCGAGCGCATCGTGGGATCGGCCAATGCCAATCTGGCGCCGTACCAGCGAATCATGCGCTGGTCATTATGGCCGGAGCCGGACTTTCCGCGATCGGCAACCCGCAAGGTCAGAAAAGAGGAGGTGCTGCGCTGGCTGCGATCACGGGAACTGCCGGTCCCGGATCGCCGCGCGGGGACCACGGCGCTGATCCGGCTGCTGGCGGACCTGACCCGGCAGGATGCGGCGCACATCACGGACTCGACCCGGATCGTCGCGGACCTGGCGCTGGACTCCCTGCAGCGCATCGAGCTGGTGAGTCTCATCGAGGAAATACTCAATGTGTCCATCGAGGAAAGCGTCATCACCGCGGCCACGACGGTGGCGGACCTTGAGGCGCTGATCGAGCAACGACAGGGGAGCGCCGCGGTCACGACGCCGTATCCGCGCTGGTCGCTGTCCGGATGGGCGTGCGCGCTGCGGCCGTGGGCCCAGGCCGTCCTGTTCCAGCCCTGGCTCAAGCCCCTGTGCCGTTTGCGCGTGACCGGCGCGGAACATCTGGACCGGATCCCGGGGCCGGTCATCTTCATGCCGAACCACCGCAGCTTTCTCGATGCGCCGGTGATCGTGCGTGCGCTGCCGCAGGCCCGCAGGCGGCGGATCGGGATGGCGGCGGCGACTTCCGTACTGTACGAAAAATTCCGCTGGGCCGTGCCGCTGGTTGAGCTCGCGTACAATTCCTACCCGTTCGCCACCGAGAGCGGCGAAAACATCAAACCTTGTCTCGAATATACCGGCAGGCTGATCGATGACGGCTGGAGCATCCTGGTCTTTCCGGAGGGCGCGATGAATCGGGGCGATCTGGCAATGCTGCCGCTCAAGAACGGGGCCGGTATGCTTGCGGTGGAAATGCAGGTGCCGATCATCCCCGTGGCGATTCTCGGGACCGAGAAGGTGCTGCCGCCCGATACACTGATCCCGCGCGGCCCGGCTGAGGTCCAGGTTTCCTTCGGCGCCCCGGTCAGCATCCCGCCGGAAACCGGTTACGTGCAGGCCACGCAGATCATCGAGCGCGCACTTCACGACCGGCTTGCGGCAACGGAGTGAAGCTGCCCGTGACGTGGGCGAAGCCGGTGGCGGCGATCTATACTGATTTTCGTGCGAGCGATAAGGATACTGATGCTGTTGCCCCTGCTTCCGGCAATGTCGGCCTGCGGCGCGATATCCATTGCCGGTGTGCTCGCGTCCACGACCGCGTCCACCGCAGTCCGAGCCATTGATGAACAGATGCAGGAGAGCGCCGAACAGGCGCCGCACCGCGAGGAAGTTGCCGAGGCGAACCTGAACGTAGCGGTGGAATACATGCGCCGCGGCAACTACAAGGGCGCCCTGGAGCGGCTGGATCGTGCCCGTGAAGCCGAACCCAGGAATTCCTACATCTACAGCGTGTACGGACTCGTGTACCAGCGCCTTGGCGAAACGGTAAAGGCGGAACAGAATTTCCGCCGCTCGCTGGAGCTGGATAAATCAAGCCCCGAGAACATGAACAACTATGGCCAGTTCCTGTGCCAACAGGGACGGGCGGACGAGGCCACGAAGCTTTTCCTTAAAGCCGCAGGCGATCCGCTCTACCGCACGCCCGAGGTTGCATTGACCAACGCGGGCCTGTGCGCGCAGCGCGGCGGCGATGTTGCCCGGGCCACCAGGTATTTGAACGATGCGTTGGCTAGGAATCCGGATGCGCCGGCGGCATTGCTCGCGCTCTCCGAAATCGAATTCGGGAACGCGCGTTATCCCGAGGCGCGCAAATTGTTTGAGCGTTATCTCAAGGTGGCAACGCACACGCCACGCAGCCTGTGGCTCGGGATCCGGATTGCCGGCAAGCTCGGCGACAAGGACACTGAGGCAAGCTATTCGATGTTGTTGCGCAACAAATACCCCGACTCCGTGGAGGCCGGGTATCTGAAGGGCCCGACCCGTTCGTAAAATCCGATTTCGGATTTCCAAACCTCTGAATCAGGAGCAACTCACATGCGTGCGCAATTTTTGTCCGCACTTCTGTTGTTGGCAATGGTCGCGCCGGTCCGTGCCGCGGCGCCGGACTGGATCGAAAAAAGCAACACCTATACGCAGAAGGTCCTGGAGCTCGATGCCAGGTACCAGCCCGAAGCGGCATCGCATTGGGGCATGGACCAGTTTGACGGGGAGAGCCTCGACCTGAAGGCCGGACTGTACGAACGCAACCTTGCGGACCTCGAAGCGTTGCGGGCCGGGATGAAGGCCGCGTTCGCGTCGGAGCAGGACGGAAAAGTGCGGCAGGACCTCGAGATCCTGATCATGTCGCTCGACGACCGGATCGAATCGGCAAAACTGAACCACGACCTCATGCTGCCGTACTTCAACGTCGGGGAATTCATGTTCCAGGGATTGCAGACTGTCCTCGATCCCCGCAACAAACCGGAACGGCAGTCCCGCGCCATCGAACGGCTGAAAAAATATGCCGGCGTCGCGCCCGGAAGCGAGCCGTTGACGGAACTCGCCATGGCCCGCACGCGGGAACGGTTCGACACGCCGGACCTCACCGGCCCGTACATCGAGGAACTGAAAAAGGCCTCCGCCAACACGGAGACGTTCATCTCCGGCATCGCCGACATGTTCAGGGAGGCGAAACTCAAGGGCTGGCAGACGGCCCATCAGAGGCTGGCACGGCAACTTCGCGAATACGACAAGTGGGTCGCAACGGAGCTGATGCCCCGCGCGCGCGAGGACAACCGGCTGCCCGAACCCGTCTATGCCGATAACCTGAAACAGTTCGGCGTGACGATGCAGCCGCGCGTGCTGATGCGCCGTGCCATGCAGGGCTTCGCCGAGATCCGCGATGAAATGCAGGTGATCGCGAAGCTGGTCGCAAGGGAACAGGGTTTTCCCTCGGACAACATCCATGACGTGCTGCGTGAACTCAAGAAGAAGCAGGTCCTCGGCGACGCCATCATGCCGCTGTACAAATCGCGCCTGCGGGAACTCGAGAACATCATCCGCACGCACGAACTGGTGACGTTGCCGGCGCGGGATTCCATCATCCGGCTGGCGACGGAGGCCGAATCCGCAGCCTCGCCGGCGGCGTTCATGAATCCCCCGCGGCTGATCGGCAATCAGGGCGAGTACGGGGAATTCGTGCTGCCGCTGCGCAATCCGAACGCGGACCCGGACGAAGTCATGGATGACTTCATCAACGAGGACGTCGCCTGGACGTTGACTGCCCACGAGTCCCGGCCCGGCCATGAATTGCAGTTCTCGGCGATGGTGGAAAACGGCGTATCCCTGGCGCGCGCCATTTACGCATTCAACAGCGCCAACGCCGAGGGCTGGGGCTTGTACGCCGAGGCCATCGTCAAGGAATATCTGCCGCTGGAAGGGCAGCTTTTCACGTTGAATTCCCGGCTGATACGCGCCGCCCGCGCGTTTCTTGATCCGATGCTGAACCTCGGACTGATGCAGCCGGGGGAAGCGAAGGCGTTCCTGATGAATGAGGTCACGCTTTCCGATCCCATGGCGACGCAGGAAGTCGACCGCTACACCTTCAAGGCGCCGGGCCAGGCGACCTCCTACTATTTCGGCTACATGAACATGCGGGCGTTGCGCCTGGAGGTGGAGATAGCATTGGGTCCGAAATTCCGGCAGAAGGAATTTCACGATTTCGTCCTGGCACAGGGACTGCTTCCGCCCGCGCTGTTGCGCAAGGCGGTGCTCGCGGAGTACGCCGGGGCGCCTTCATGAATACGCCGCATTACCGGTTCGCCGTCGCGCTGTTGTTCGCGCTGTCGCACGCCGGCGCTGCGCTGGCTGTGGAAAAGGACGGCGAGCCGGCGCCGGACACGGGCAAGTTCACCTACCGGGATGTGTTCGAGCTGGAGGTCGTCAAGGACCCGCAGATCTCCCCCGACGGAAAGCGCATCGTCTATGTCCGCGGCAGCATGGACATCATGAAGGACCAGCCGCGCACGAATCTCTGGATCGTCAATACCGACGGCGCCGAACATCGCCCGCTGTTGTCGTCGCGGCAGAGTTATTCGTCCCCGCGCTGGTCCCCGGACGGCGAACGGCTCGCGTACATATCCGGGGCCGAGGGCACCCCGCAGTTGTATGTCCGCTGGATGGACACCGGCCAGACCGCGTTGATCACGAACCTGACACGCCCGCCGGATTCGCTGACCTGGTCTCCGGACGGCCGCTGGCTGGCTTTCACGATGTTCGTGCCGAAGGAAAAGGAGCCCCTGGCCAAACCGCCGGCGAAACCGGAAGGCGCCGACTGGGCGCCGCCGGTGAAGGTGATTGACACGATGATCTATCGCGCCGATGGTCAGGGTTTTCTGGAGTCGGGTTTCACCCACATATTCGTGGTCCCCACCGAAGGCGGCACGCCGCGGCAGTTGACGCAGGGGGATTTCGATCACGGCGGCGCGCTGTCCTGGATGCCGGACAGCGGCCGCATCGTTTTTTCGGCGAACCGGGCGCCTGGCTGGGAGTACGACCCGGTGGACAGCGAGATATTTTCCGTCGCGGTGGATACCGGCGAGCTGCAACCGTTGACCTCGCGCAATGGACCGGATTACGGCGCCAAGGTGTCGCCCGACGGCCGGGCCGTTGCCTACGTCGGATTTGACGACCGGGAGCAGGGGTACCAGGTTTCGCACCTGTACCGGATGAACGCCGATGGCAGCGGCGCGCACGAGTGGCCCACCGGCCTCGATCGGGATGTGGACAGTATTGCCTGGGACAGCGCCGGCCGCGGCGTGTACTTTCTCTATGACGACCTGGGTGTGCGCAAGATCGGGCATGTGGACCTGAACGGCCGCATGCGCGTCGTTGCGGAGGGAGTTGGCGGAGTGGATCTCGGCCGCCCGTATACCAGCGGCGGATTCACTGTCGCGCGCAACGGCACCCTGGCCTTCACGGTCAATACGCCGCAGCGGCCCGCCGATGTGGCCATCACCGGCGGCCGCGGCCAGGCCCGGCAGTTGACGCGGCTGAACGAGGACCTGCTCGGGCACAAGATCCTGGCCGACGTTCGACGCATTGCCTGGAAATCCTCCCACGACGGGCGCGAGATCGAGGGCTGGGTGGTAACGCCGCCGGATTTCGATCCGCAGAAGAAATATCCGCTGATCCTGGAGATCCACGGCGGTCCGTTCGCTGCCTACGGTCCCAATTATTCCACCGAAATCCAGTTGTTCGCGGCGGCGGGCTACATGGTGCTGTACGCCAATCCGCGCGGCAGCACCAGCTATGGCGAGGAATTCGGCAACCTGATCCACCACGACTACCCGGGCAATGACTACGACGATCTGATGTCCGGCGTGGATGCGGTCATTGCCGAAGGCAACGTGGATGCCGATAATCTTTTTGTCACGGGCGGGTCCGGCGGCGGCGTGCTGACGGCCTGGATCATCGGCAGGACGAACCGCTTTCGCGCCGCGGTCGTGGCGAAACCCGTCATCAACTGGACCAGTTTCGTGTTGACCGCCGATGTCACGAACTTTTTCTACAAATACTGGTTCCCCGACTTTCCCTGGGAACGGCAGGATCAATATTGGCGCCGCTCGCCGTTGTCGCTGGCGGGAAACGTCTCGACACCGACAATGTTGCTGACCGGCGAGTCGGACTATCGCACGCCCATTTCGGAATCGGAACAGTTCTACCAGGCGCTCAAGCTGCGCAAGGTGGAGACCGTCATGGTGCGCGTGCCGGGAGCGTCCCACGAACTGGTGGGCCGGCCGTCGAACATGATCGCGAAAGTGGCGAATATCATTGCCTGGTTCGATAAACATAAGAAGCAAGAAAGTGAAAACTTTTCACATCTTGAGTCCGGCAAAGCCGAACGGATACCCTCTCATCATGACGACAGCCGCAATCGCTGACGGCGCAGCGCTGCTGCGCACGCCGCTGCATGATTTACACCGTGAACTCGGCGCGCGCATGGTGCCGTTCGCCGGATTCGAACTGCCCGTGCAGTACCCACCGGGCATCCGGCACGAACATCTCCACACCCGGGCACTTGCCGGGTTGTTCGATATCTCCCACATGGGCCAGATCCTGGTATCCGGTCCGGATGCTGCGGCGCAACTGGAACGCCTGATGCCTGCCGATATCGCCGGATTGAAACTTTTTCAGCAGCGTTATTCGATCCTGACCCACCCTTCCGGCGGCATCCTCGACGACCTGATGGTGACGCGCCTGTCCCTGGAGGATTTCCTGCTGGTGGTCAATGGGGCCTGCCGTGTTGGAGATCTCCGGCATCTGCGCGCGGCGCTCGCGCCGGGATGCACGGTGAAATTGCAGGACGACCAGGCCCTGCTCGCCGTTCAGGGGCCTGAGGCGGCTCCGGTACTCTCAAGCCTCGCGGCCGGTGTGTCGCATCTGCGATTCTTGCAGGCGGGAGAGTTTGACCTGGGCGGCGTCCGCTGTCTGGTGCATCGCTGCGGCTACACGGGCGAAGACGGATTCGAGTTGTCGATGCCTGCGGTGGATGCGGAGCCGCTTGCGCGGCGCCTGCTGGCGCATCCGGCGGTGCAGCCGGCCGGTCTGGGCGCGCGCGATACGCTGCGCCTCGAGGCGGGGCTGTGCCTGTACGGTCATGACATTGATGCGACCACGACGCCTGTGGAAGCGGGACTGGACTGGGTGATTGCCCACAAATACCGGCAGAACCTGGGCCGCGCCCGATTTCCGGGGGCAGAGCGCATTCTCGGAGAATTATCCACGGGCCCCGCCCGGCGCCGCGTCGGGCTGTTGCCCCAGGATCGCGCGCCGGTGCGGGAAGGCACCGAGCTGAGAAATGCGCGCTCGGAAAAAATCGGCGCGGTGACCAGCGGCGGATTCGGGCCCTCCGTGGGTGCGCCGATCGCCATGGGCTATGTGGCCGGCAGGCACGCCGCCCCGGGCACCGAGCTGGCCGTGGAAATGCGCGGCCGGGCCCACGCTATACGCGTCGTCGCCCTTCCGTTTGTCAAACCGCGCCATCACCGCGCCTGACCCGGACGATACTCCATGAAAACGCTCAAATTCACTGAAGATCATGAATGGCTGGCCGTCGGGGACGACAACACGATCACCGTGGGGATCACCGATTACGCGCAACGGCAACTGGGTGACATCGTGTATGTGGAATTGCCGCAGGTCGGGCAGGCCGTCACAGCCGGTGATGAAATCGTGGTCATCGAATCCGTCAAGGCGGCCGGCGACATCAAGTCCCCCTGTGCCGGGACCGTCACGGCGATCAATGACCGGCTTGCGGGCGCGCCGGAGGTGGTGAATCAGGATCCCCTGGGTGATGGCTGGCTGTTCCGGATGCGCGTGCCGGACCCGGCGGCGCTGAATGGCTTGATGGATGAGAACGCCTATGCCGCCTTCGTTGAGGGGCTGTAGCGCCATGGCCCGGTCCGAGGCGGCCCCGGACGAACGCCAGTCCCTTGCGGAACTGGAAATGCGCGGCGATTTCATTCGCCGCCACATCGGTCCCGACCGCCACCAGATCGCGGACATGGTCCGCCATCTCGGGCTCGATTCCCTCGAGCAGCTTCCCGATCGGGCGATCCCGGACAGCGTCCGCTCCCAGACGCCGCTCGCGATGATCGACACCATCAGCGAACGCGCGGTGATCACGCATTTGCGGCAGATGCGCGAACGGAACAAGGTGTTCATCTCCATGCTGGGCATGGGCTACCACGGCACGATCATGCCGCAGGTGGTCAAGCGCAACGTGCTGGAGAACCCGGGCTGGTACACCGCGTACACGCCGTACCAGGCGGAGATCAGCCAGGGCCGGCTCGAGGCGCTGCTGAATTACCAGCAGATGATCATCGATCTGACCGGCATGGAGATCGCCAATGCCTCGCTGCTGGACGAGGCCACCGCGGCGGCCGAGGCCATGGCGATGTCCAGGCGCGTGTCAAAGTCCGCGCCCGACGTCTATTTCGTCGATCAGGACTGCCATCCGCAGACCATCGCCGTGGTGCGCACGCGGGCCCGGTATCTGGGTTTCACGATCAGGATCGGCTGCCCGTTCACCGAACTGGACCGGCAGGAAATATTCGGCGTGCTGGTCCAGTGGCCGGGTTCCAGCGGCGAAGTGCGCGATCTGCGCGCCGTCGTGGAACGGGCCCATGCGCGCGCGGCCGTGGTTACCGTTGCCACCGACATCCTGGGTCTCGTGTTATTGACCCCGCCCGGCGAGCTGGGCGCGGATGTCGTCGTCGGGAGCAGTCAGCGCTTCGGCGTGCCCATGGGCTACGGCGGGCCGCATGCGGCGTTCTTTGCCACGCGGCGGCGATTCGCGCGCCAGATGCCGGGCCGCCTCATCGGCAACTCGGTGGACAACGAAGGCGGGACCGCGCTGCGCATGGCGTTGCAGACGCGGGAACAGCACATCCGCAGGGAAAAGGCCACCAGCAACATCTGCACGTCCCAGGTGCTGCCGGCGGTGCTGGCGTCGTTCTACGCCATCTACCACGGCCCGAAGGGACTCAGGCTCATCGCGGGCCGTGTGCACCGGCTGACGCAGATCCTCACCGCGGGTTTCCGCAGATCGGGCATTGAGGTCGCAAGCGAAGTGTTTTTCGACACCATCAAGGTGCGGGTGCCGAGCCGCGCCCGGCGCATCGCCGCCAAGGCGCGGGAGGCGCGCATGAACCTGCGCGTCTTCGACGCCGATCACCTGGGCATCACCTTCGACGAGACCATCCGGCGCAAGGACCTGCTCGCGCTGTGGAAGGTGTTTGCGGCGGAGCCCGGCGCCGCGCTCGACATTGATGAACTGGATCGCGGCGTCGTTGATTGCCTGCCCGCGGACCTGCGCCGCCGCAGCGCGTTCCTTGCGCACCCGGTGTTCGAGATGTATCACTGCGAGACCGAAATGATGCGCTACATGCGCTGGCTGGCGCGCCGCGACATTGCGCTGGACCGCGCCATGATCCCGCTGGGATCCTGCACGATGAAATTGAATTCCTCCACGGCGCTGCAGGCGCTCTCCTACCGGGAATTCAGCGCGATGCACCCGTTTGCGCCTCTCGACCAGGCGCAGGGCTACCTGCAGATGTTCGAGGAGCTGGAACAAATGCTGTGCGACCTCACCGGCTTTGCGGCCTTCTCGCTGCAGCCCAACGCCGGCTCGCAGGGCGAGTACGCCGGGCTGCTGGTGATCCGGAAGTACCAGGAGATCCAGGGTCAGGGCGGGCGCAATGTGTGCCTGATCCCGGCCTCGGCGCACGGCACCAATCCCGCCAGTGCCGTCATGGCGGGGCTCGAGGTCGTGGTCGTGGCCTGCGACGCGGACGGCAACGTGGACGTGGAGGATCTGCGCGCCAAGGCGGCGCAACACGCGCCCAATCTCGCGGCGCTGATGGTCACCTATCCCAGCACCCATGGCGTGTACGAGGAGGCCATCCGTGACATCTGCGCGGTGGTGCACGAGCACGGCGGGCAGGTGTATCTCGATGGCGCCAACATGAATGCGCTGGTGGGGATCTGCCGGCCCGCGGAAATCGGGGCGGATGTGATGCACATCAATCTGCACAAGACGTTCGCCATTCCCCACGGCGGCGGCGGTCCCGGCATGGGCCCCATCGGAGTCCGCGAACATCTCGCGCCGTACCTGCCCGATCATCCCTGCGTGGAAGGCGTCAATCCGGCCGCCGGACCCGCCGGCACGATCGGCACCGTGTCTGCGGCGCCATGGGGCTCGGCCAGCATCCTGGCCATCTCCTGGGCGTACATCGCCATGATGGGCGCGCACGGCCTGCGCCGCGCGACCCTGGTGGCCATCCTGAACGCGAACTACGTCGCGCAACGGCTGAAGCCCTACTACCCGATACTCTATTCCGGCAAAAACGGATTCGTCGCGCACGAGTGCATCATCGATCTCCGCGCCATCAGGGAAGTCACCGGCATCAGCGTGGATGACGTGGCGAAGCGCCTGGTGGATTACGGATTTCACGCCCCGACGATGTCCTTTCCCGTGGCCGACAGCTTCATGATCGAGCCCACGGAAAGCGAGAACAAGCGCGAGCTGGATCGCTTCTGCGATGCGATGATCGCCATCCGTGCGGAGATCGAGGCCATCGAAAAGGGCCGCGTCCATCGCGAGCACAATCTGCTGAAAAACGCGCCGCACACCCACCGGCTGCTGCTTTCGGGAAGCTGGGATCGGCCGTACAGCCGCCGCGAGGCCTTCTTCCCCATGGAGAGCATCCGCGACGACAAGTACTGGCCGCCGGTGGGACGCATAGACAACGCTTACGGAGATCGGAATCTATCGTGCAGCTGTTTACCTGTGGGGGAGTATGCGAAGGAACAGGTGGCTGGTGGCTAGTGGTTGGTGGCTGGCAAGAAGAGAGAAGGTGGCTAGCGACTGGTGACTAGAGGCTGGTAAGAACAATCGAGCCAGAAACTTGACACCGAGGTAACTGCGATCAGAATTTTTTAGCCACCAGCCACCAGCCACCAGCCACCAGCCACCAGCCACCAGAGTAATTAGCCACTTTGCTACAGTGCCGGCATGGACGCCTTCTCCGCCTTCTGGTCCCACGCCGTCGCCATCGTCTGGGGTTTACCATTGGTTATCGCCATCACCGGCGCGGGGATTTACTTCACGATCATCAGCCGCTGCGTACCCTACACGGCGCTCGGACATACCCTCGGCATCCTGCGCGGCCGCTACGACGACCCGTCGAAACCCGGCGAAGTCTCGCATTTTCGCGCGCTGACCTCGGCACTGGCAGGCACTATCGGCCTGGGCAACATTGCCGGCGTGGCCATCGCCGTCGGCATCGGCGGCGCCGGGGCCATATTCTGGATGTGGGTGGCCGCGCTGTGCGGCATGGCGACCAAGTTTTTCACCTGCACACTGGCCTGCATGTACCGCAAGACCGATGCGGAGGGCATTGCGCAGGGCGGGCCCATGTATTTCATCGAGGTCGGCCTCGGTCCGAAATTCAGGCCGCTGGCCGTCATGTTTGCGTCCTGCGGCATGGTGGGAGCCTTGCCGCTGTTCCAGTCGAATCAACTGGCAACATTGCTGCATACGCAGTGGGACATCCCGGCGCTGACGACCGGCATGACGGCGATGGTGCTCGTGGCGGCGGTGGAACTGGGCGGCATCCGGCGCATCGGCGCCGTGGCCGCGCGTTTGGTCCCGGCAATGTGTCTGCTCTATATGGCCGCATGCCTCTGGGTCGTGCTTTCCCATGCGCCGGCAGTACCGGGCGTGCTCGCGGACATTTTCACGCACGCATTCGGGATGGACGGAATGGCCGGCGGCGCAACGGGCATAGCATTGCGTGAAGTGATCATCACCGGCGTCAAGCGCGCGACCTTTTCCAACGAGGCCGGGATCGGCACCGAAGAGATGGCGCACGGTGCGGCGCGCACCGATGAGCCGGTGCGCGAGGGGCTGGTCGCGATGCTTGGGCCCGTGATCGACACCCATGTGATATGCACACTGACGGCCCTGGTGATCCTGACCTCCGGCGTGCCGCCGGGATCCGAGGGCGTGGCCATGGTGGTGACGGCGTTTGAACAGTCCATGCCGGTCATCGGTCGGCCGGTGTTGTCCGCGGTGCTGGTGCTGTTCGCCGTGTCCACGATGATCACCTACTCCTACTACAGTGTGAAGTGCGCCACCTACCTGTTCGGCCGCCGGTTCGGCCGTTCGTCGGTATACATCTATATCGCGTTGATCCCCGTGGCCGCCCTGTGGGCGCAAGGCACCGCCGTCAACATCATTGACACGGCCTTTGCACTCATGGCGATTCCGACCCTGACCAGTTCGCTGCTGCTGTCGCCGCGCGTCGTGACCGCGCTGAAGAATTACCTGCAGCGCATGAATGATAATGATGGCCGGCTAAAGCCGGCCCCACGGGAACATCCACTCTGAATCTTGTGGGGCCGGGTTTACCCGGCCGGGATGCGGATGGCCCCCGGGACCGGGCCCATGGAAACCCTCCTTGTTATACTGGCCCAACAAGAATTACTGCAGGGAGGTTTCAAACATGCGCGCACTTCCGGTCAAACTGATTGCTTCTGCCTGGGTCACGATCACCGTGATGTCCTCCGTCCCGGCATACGCGGACATCGAAGCCGGAAAGGCGGCGTTCCAGGTGGGCGATTACGCCACCGCGCTGTCCGAGTGGCGCTGGGACGCGAGTCAGGGCAATCCGGCGGCACTGACAAATCTTGGGCGGATGTATGAACAGGGTCAGGGTGTCAACGCCGACCCCTACACCGCCTTCGTGCTGTATCGCGTGGCGCTCGCGCAAGGGAACAAGCAGGCGGAACCGGCCGCCAATCGCGTCGCGAATCTGCTGGCGGGGCAAGACCTGGCGCGTGGCTTGGATGCCGCGAAGCGCCTGGTCGCCGAAAGAAAATATCTGCCGCCGCTGTCCGGCGCACCGGTGGCTTCGGCTCCTCCCGCAACGCCCGCGGCTCCGGCTCCGGCCGCGCAGCCGGCGCCGGCCAAACCCGCGCCCGTTGCCGTGTCGGTTCAGCCGCCGGCACCCACTGTGGCGCCGGCGCCCGCCGCGGCGCCTGTACCGGCCCCGCCCCCGGCCGCTGCTCCGGCGCGGATCGAATACCGCTATACCTGCAACTTGCTGCTGCGCTGGCAGGACCGGGGCTCGGGCGGACTGCGGGATCTGGCTTTGTTCCAGCCCGAATCCGAGCCCGGGTACTTCATTGTCGGGGGACACGCGCAATCGAATTTTGATCGCCCCGATGATTGCGCGCTGACCGTGCGCGCCGACGGCGGCAACCTGCTGGTGGCGCCCGCCGGCTGGGATCGCGTCTGGAGAGACAAGGGGACCGGCGCGCAGATGGACGGTTCCATCTGGCGCGCCCGGCCGCCGGACGGCGATCACGTGTGCCTGGGTGATGTCGGTCAGACGGGCAAGGATCAGCCGACCGTGCCGCAATACCGCTGCGTGCACCGGTGCATGGTGCACAGCGTCCGGCCCGCGGCGCCGCTGTGGACCACCGAGAGCACCGGTGCGGAGACGCCGGCGGCGGTGTACCGGCTGCCCCACGCCAAGTCGTTCGTCGCAGTTCCCGGCGGCCAGGTGCCGGCGGAGATCCTGGATCTCAATCCGAACGCCGCTTGCCGCTAAGTCGTTTTCCGAAACCCTATCGAAACGTCGAGGCGTGCGGCCTGATCTCATGTTGGCGGACCGTGTGACGCCATGGATGGCGGAACCCGAGCCTACAGGGGTGAGGCGCGAAGCGCCGAACGGGCTTCCATGGATGGAAGCCCTGGACCCGCGTGCGGAGCAGGATTGCGCAGCGCGCGGGTACTTGCCGGCGTGTCCGACAACATGAGATCAGGCCGCACGCCGTCACTCAAATCTCAGCGGATCGCAAACGGCCGCACCGGCGAGCCGGTGGCGCCCTTCAGCGGCAAAGAGCCGAGCGCGAAGGCGAATTCATGGACCTGCGCCTCGAGCAGCCGGCTGAA
>JACORW010000039.1 GCA_016179185.1 Gammaproteobacteria bacterium
GAGGCCCTGTCCCGGCACGGGGCACTGAAGCAGAAGATCCGTGCCGGGCAGCCCACGCTGGGAGTGTTCATCCGCACGCCTGTGGCGTCCGTCGTCGAGGCGCTCGCCACGGTGGATCTGGATTTTGTCGTGCTGGATGCCGAGCACGGGCCGTTCGGCATCGAGACGCTGGATCATTGCATCCTCGCGGCGCGGGCCGCCGGCATTCCGCCGCTGGTACGATTGGCGGAGGCGTCTCACTCGCAAATTCTTTCCGTGCTTGATCTCGGCGCCGCGGGGATCCTGGTTCCGCACATCCGTTCGGCTGAAGAAGCCGGTGCGGCGGCGGCCGCGACCCGCTACACCGGCGGCACACGCGGATTCTCCGCGTCCCATCGCGCGGCGGGCTACGGCAACGTGCCGGCGGCGAAATTCAGGGAACTGAGCGACAGCTCCATGATTGTCATCGGCCAGGTGGAAGACCGCGAGGGCGTCGGAAACATTGACGCCATCGCCGCAGTGACCGGCCTGGATGCCGTCTTCATCGGCCCCGCCGATCTTTCCGTATCGCTCGGCGTTCAAGGTTCCGACGACCCCGTGGTGGAAAAAGCGATCGAAACGATCTGCGCCGGCTGCCGCCGCGCCGGGCGCGCGATTGGCATCTTCCTGCGCAGCACCGACGAAATCGAGAAATACCGCACCCAGGGCGTCAGCCTGTTCATCATCGGCACCGATCAGGCGCTGCTGCTCCGCGCGGCCCGAGCGGTGAGCGCCGGTTTCCGGGCGGCATTCCCGTGAGCAGCCCACCGATTGATTCCGTCGTCACCGCGCTCGCCATCATCGAGCAGATGGCGAAGGCGGACAGCGCCGTCGGGGTCAGCGCGCTGGCCAGTTCGATTGGCTCAAGCAAGGCGCGTGTGTACCGGCACCTGCGCACGCTCGTGGATCGCGGCTATGTTGAACAACATGCCGACACCGAAAAATATTCCCTTACCCTGCGCCTGTTTCACCTCGGCCAGGCCGTCGCCGACCAGACCGACTTTCTCTCCGCCTGCCGGCGCGTGATCCCCGCGTTGCGCAGCCGAACCAATCTTTCCGTTGCAGTTGGGCAGATTGAAACGGACGGGGTGCGGGTTCTGGAAATCGTCAAGCATCGCTCGGCGGTGGAGATCAGCACCCGGCCCGGCGCGTTGTTCGATTTTCACTGTTCCGCACAGGGCAAAGTCGCGCTTGCATTCGGCCCGCGCGATCTGTGGGACCGGGTTTCGCGGCGACGGCTGCACGCCTGGACACCCTATACGAATACCGACTTGGGCCGCCTGAAGGCGGAGATCCGGCGCGTGCAACGGCGCGGCTGGGCCGTGGCGCCCCAGGAGGTCCTGGCCGGCATCAACGCGCTCGCGGCCCCGATTTATGCCGCGGACGGCGCGCTGGCCGGCACCATCACCGTGCTCGGCTCGGTTCAGTTTCTGAAGGCCGAGCCGTCGGCTGAACAGATTGCCGCAGTGCTGGATGCCGCTGCCGCCATCTCCGACCGGCTGGGCTACCGGCGCCCGCACCCGCAATGAAGCGTTACGCGCTGGCCATAGACATCGGCGGCACGTTCACGGACGCGGTGCTGCTGGACAGCGACGGCCGCTGCTGGACCGACAAGACCCTGACCTCCCATCGGCATCTGATCGAGGGATTCTTCCGGGCGGCGGACCTGGTCCTGCGCCGGGCCGGAATCGAATTGAGCGACATCAACGATGTCGTGACGCATGCCACCACCGTGGTCACCAATGTCCTGATTGAAAGAAAAGGATCGGGCATCGGATTGATCGTCACCGAGGGATTCCGCGATGTGCTCTATATCCGGGACGAACATCGCTACGACATGTTCGACGCGCAGATCGAATATGCCGATCCGCTGATCGGGCGCGACTGCACCTGGGGAGTGGGCGAGCGTACTTACGCAGACGGCCGGGTGGGCCGGCCCGTGGACCCCGGCGCGATCGCCAGGCTTGCCGCCGAGCTGAAGGCAAAAGACATCCAGTCCGTGGCGGTCTGCCTGCTGAACAGTTATCGCAACCCGCACAACGAACGGGAAGTCCGGCGGCTGCTGGAAGCAGCGTACCCCGGATTATTCGTCACGCTGTCCAGCGACGTGGCGCCGCAGATGCGCGAGTACCTGCGCGCCAGCACCACGGCGGTGAATGCTTATGCGGTACCGACCACCCGGCCCTATCTGCACAGCCTGATCGAACAGCTCAGCCGGCGCGGTCTCAGGCAGGAACCCCTGATCATGTTGTCCAACGGCGGTGTCGTCGGCGCGCGGGTGGCGGGCACGTTCCCAGTGCGCATGATCGAATCGGGACCGGCCGCGGGCGCCCTGATCGCGGGCCGCATCGCCCGGCAATACGGGATCGAAAATCTGATCTCCTTCGACATGGGCGGCACGACCGCCAAGGCCTGTCTGATCCAGCACGGCCGGCCGCTGGTAGCGGGCGAGATGGAAGTGGATCGCCGCTATCGCTTCAAGCCCGGCAGCGGGATGCCCATCACCGTGCCCGCCATAGACATGATCGAGATCGGCGCCGGCGGCGGTTCCATTGCCAGGGCGGATGCCATGGGCCTGCTCAAGGTCGGACCGGACAGCGCCGGATCGGATCCGGGCCCCGCGTGTTACGGAATGGGCGGGGACAAGCCTTGCGTGACCGACGCCGACGTCGTGCTCGGGATTCTCGATCCGGCGAACTTTCTCGGCGGCGACATGAAACTGGACGCGCAGTCGGCACGGGTTGCGATACAGACACTCGCCAGACGTCTGCGCCTGTCCGCCGAAGACGCGGCGTTCGGAATTTACAGCGTGGTCGGCGAGGCGATGGCCGCGGCGGCGCGCGCCCATGCCACCGATCGCGGCGTCAACTATCGCGGTCTGCCGTTGCTGGCGTTCGGCGGCGCCGGTCCGGTGCATGCCTGCTACGTGGCCGAACAACTGGAAAGCTCACAGGTGATCTATCCGCCCATGGCCAGTGTGCTCAGCGCCTTCGGAACTCTGGTCACGCCGATCCGGTTCGATCTCGCGCGCGGCAATCTGTGCCGGCTGAGCGACATTGACTGGTCCACCGTCAATGGATTGATGAAGGAGATGGAGAGTGAGGCCGGCGCGGCATTGCTGGAGGCCGGGTTGCCGCGCAAATCCATCAAATTTTCCTACAGCGCCGACATGCGCTACTTCGGCCAGCAGAACGAGGTGGACGTGGCGCTGCCGGGCGACCCGCGCAAGACCCGCAAACCGGCGCAACTGCGGACTCAATTCGAGCACGCGTATGAGATTCTGTATGGCGTGCGGCTCGATGAGATGGACGTGGAGGTCGTCAGTTGGCGCGTGACGGCCCATGGCGGCGACCCCGGACGCGAGGCAAAAGTGTCGCTGCCGCGGGGGCGCGCGACGCCGAAGTTGCGGCGCAGCGTGTATTTCAATGGCAAATTCCACCCGGTCCCGGTCTATGATCGGCACGCGCTGGCGCGGGGACAACAGTTGCGGGGACCGGCGATCATCGAGGAACGGGAAACCACCGTGTTCATACTGGGCGGGTGGAACCTCAAGGTACGCGGGGACGGCACGCTGGTGGCAGGCAGATGATCTCAAAAAAACCGGGAAGCAGTGACTCCCGTGGGGCCGACTTTTGTGGGACCCGCTTCTGGGGGGCCGGCTTTCAGCCGGCCAATCCCAGGCCGGGTAACCCCGGCCCTACAAGTGCAGTGGCTTTGTCGGCAGGCGGGGATGAACCCGCACTGACTCCTGTGGGGCCGGCTTTTGTGGGACCCGCTTCTGAAGGGCCGGCTTCTGTGGGGCCGGCTTTCAGTCGGCCAATCCCAGGCCGGGTAAACCCGGCCCCACAAGGTCCGTCTCGCCAGGCCGGGTGAACCCGGCCCCACAAGCGGAGTCGGGACAACGCATAGTTGAATGGTGAACACGATGAATCTGATCGAGCTGGAAATTCTGTGGAGCAACCTGATCAGCGTGGTCAGCGAACAGGCCCGGGCGCTGCAACGCATTGCCTTCAGTCCCATCGTGCGCGAGGCGGGCGATCTCGCCACCGCGCTGTTCGATGCCGATGCGCGCATGGTGGCGCAGGCCGTCACCGGCACGCCCGGCCATATCAATTCGCTTGGCAACGCGGCCGGAAACATGATCGACATGATCCCGTCGGAGGAGCTGGCGCCGGGCGACGTGCTGATCACGAACGACCCATGGAAGTCCGCGGGACACTTCTTCGACATCACGCTGCTGACACCCATCTTCCGCAAACGGCGGCTCATCGCCTACTGCGGTTCCACGATCCATCACACCGACATCGGCGGCTACGGGATCGGGGCCGGCGCGCGCGACATTCACGAGGAAGGGCTCTGGATCCCGACGCTTAAACTCTACGAACGCGGCCGGCCGAACAAGACCTTGCACGACATGATCCGGCGCAACGTGCGCACGCCGGATGCGATCTTCGGCGACCTCGCGGCGCAGGTCTCCAGCGGCAGGATGGGCGGCGATCGGCTGAACGCGCTGTGCGACCGCTACAATCTCAAAGACATCGCAAAACTCTCCGGCGAGATCATTGCGCGCTCCGACCGGGCGACGCGCGCCGCGATCCGGAAACTGCCCGCGGGCACCTGTCACGGCGAGACGTCGTTCGACGTGCCGGGAGGAGACGTCATCACGTTGAAGACCGCAGTCACGATCGACACCAGACGCGGCGAGATCATGATTGACTTTGCCGGCAGTTCAGGGCCGAGCCGGCACGGCATCAACGTGGTGATGGCGTACACCCACGCGTACAGCACGTTCGCGGTGCGCAGCGTGCTGAACCCGGAACTGCCCAATAACTTCGGCAGCCTCGCCCCGATCAAGGTGAAGGCGCCGCCGGGATGCATCGTGAATGCCGCATACCCGGTGCCCGTGAATGCGCGCCACGTAGTCGGCATGTATGTCCCGTTCCCGATCCTGAAGGCGCTGGCGACGATCATGCCGGAGCGGGTGCTCGCCGAAGGCTCGGGGGCGGTGTGGACAATGCAGATCCAGGGTCGCGACAAGGATGACGCGCCGTTCACCAGTTCGATGTTCAATTATTCCGGCGGCATGGGCGCGCGCTTCGGCAAGGACGGGCTGTCGGCAACCTGTTACCCCACCGGCGTTGCCGCCGTCCCGGTCGAAGTGCTGGAAGCGTCCATTCCCCTCGAGTTCACCTGCAAGGAATTGCTGCGCGGCACCGGCGGCAACGGAAAGTATCGCGGCGGCGACGGCCAGCGAATCGGCTTCCGGGTCCGGTCCGGCAGGGAGTGGCACCTCAATGCGATCCCCAGCCGCCTCAGGCTCCGCGCCGAAGGGCTGCTGGGCGGCGAAGCCGGGGCCGCGGGATCATTCCTGATCAACAACGAGATCGTAATTGACGCCAAGAAACGATTGATGCAACCCGATGACGAAGTGCTGCTGCACACACCCGGCGGCGGCGGCTTTGGCAAGGCTTGAACAAAAAAACCGACGAGGAGACCAACGACATGACCTACCCAAACACACTGATATTCGTCGATCTGGCGGCCGATGATCCGGACGCGGCGGGAAAATTTTACGCCGAGGTGTTCGGCTGGACCAACGAAGGGCGGCCAAAGGACGTGTTTCACCGACTCGTACCCGGCCAGAACTTCCGTAACAAGGACGGCACCGAGAGCCAGATCGGCAATCTGCATCTGGGGATCTTCCGCGCGGCCAATGCCCGGCCGCATCCGAAACCGGAGGGCGCGGAGCCGCGCGACCTGAGCCGCACCGGGCGCAAAGCGCGCATCTGGATCCTGGTCAGCCCCGATGACACGCCGGAGCGCATTCTCGACACCGCGGAACGTCTTGGCGCCACGATCCTGTGGCGCAATCACTATTGGAAGGAATTCAACGGCTTCAACTGTGCGTTCCGCGATCCCTGGGGCAATGAAATCGTCATGTGGGTCAAGGGCGGGGACAACCCCCAGATCCCCGCACACTACACCCGTGAATAAATGGTGAATAAATGGGGTCAGACCCCACATTGTAACTATTTGATTTGGCGAGGAGTCCTTAGTCGAGTCAACTTTCGGGGGACTGGACCTGGCGCTGGAAGTCGGTTGCGTCCCAGTAGTCCACGCGGTGGGCGATCAGCCCGCCGGCAATGCGGAAGCGGAACATGCCGCGCAGCGAAAACGGGCGGGCGGCGACGATCTCCGTGTCGGGGGCGACCCAGTTCGCCGAGACAATGTACGGGACAGCGACGCGATCTCCGTCCACGATGATCTCCTCGACCTGGTAACGCAGGTCGCGAAACTCGCGCAGGAATGTCGCCAGCCGGTCCCGATACGCCTCCCGGCCGATGACGGTGCGGCCCGATGACGAGGCGTGCTCATTGACGAAGTCTTCGGTGACGCAGGCGGCGATGCGATCGGCATCGCCGGCGTTGAGCGCGGCGATATAGGCGCGAACTGCCGCCTCGCTCGCGGACGCCGCGGTCACGCCCGCGCGCCCCAGCGTTCCTGTACCTTCTGATAGACCTGCTGGTTGTAGGAGATCTCGATCCGGTTTCCGTCCGGATCGCTCAACATGCAAACGTAACCGACCGGAGGCGGCAGCAGTTGCGGCGGCATGGCCAGACAGTCCGCCCGCCTGGCCTTTTCCGCCAGGGCGTCCAATTCCTCCTTCGACGGCACTTCGATGCCGATGTGCGCGAACGGCGCAAGCTGGGGCTGCTTCTTTCCCTGATCCTTGTAGAACATGACCAGCACCAGAACGAACGGGGGATCCGCCTGGCCGTCGTGGCTCATCCAGGCGCTCTTTCCCATGGCGTCCTCAAAACGTTCCACCAGCACCAGCGGTGTGTACTCCAGATACCAGGCGATGGACTGGTCAATGTCCACCGATGGCAGCGCAACATGGGTCCAGCGCGGCGACGTCAGTCCGGTCATGAATTGTTCCCCAAAGCTCCTCAGCTCGTCAGAATATCCAACATGACAGCGGCGGTTTCTTGCACAATTACGCCCGAAAACATGCGGCGGATCCGGCGTTATTCGACGGGCCACCCCGAAACCTGCGGCAGGCCGACACGCTTGATGATCGCCTCGCCCGCGTGCTGCGCCCGCACATAAAGTTCCTCTTCGTCAACGGTCGTGCAACGGAAGTCATCCACCACCTGTCTGCCGTCCACCCACACGCTGTGCACGCCGCGGCCGTCCGCGCACCAGACCAGATGATTGACGGCATTCAGCAACGGCCGCCATTCCGGGCGATCCAGGTCGTGCAGAACCAGATCGGCCTTTCGGCCCGCCTCGAGCGATCCGATTTCATGGGACAGACCCATGGCCCGCGCGCCGTTCAGGATGCCCATGGCCAGCACGTCGCCGGCCGGAAAAATTTCCGTGTCACGGCGCACATCCTTGAACAGGGCGGCCACGCAGCCGACCTCCCGCATCAGATCGGAACCGAAACCATCGGTGCCAAGCCCGATATTCACGCCCATGGCGCGCATCTCGGGATAACGGCCCGACACGGTGACACCGAATGCGCCCTTGAGCGCTGCCGATGGGCAGAAGATGACATTGGTTCCTGAATCCGCCAGCAATTGCATTTCGCGGTCGCTGACGTGGACCACATGGGTCAGACAGAGGTTTGATCCCAACACACCGAGTGCCGCGAGATGCTCGACGGGACGGCAACCAGCGTTTTTCAGGTACCACTCAGGATCCGCTGCGGCGGGACTCATGTGTGCGGAGACGCCCAGGTGATTCGCATCCGCCAGCGATTTTGCGCACTTCCAGATCTCGTCCGGATTGGTGGAGTGGCCGATCAGGATCGGCCAGGCAGCGATGCGCGCGCCGGAGGACGCAGGGTAACGCGCCACCTCCTGTTCCAGCATCCGGATGGCCTCATCTATTGCCGTCGTTTGCGCTGCCCGATCCCCGGCCACCCGGCCCTCGACCCAGCAACCGACCCGGCCCCGGATCCCGGCCTGCTCGAGGCCGGCCACGACCGCATCAAGGAACCGAATGGTCCCCGCCTCGATGAAACTGGTCGTTCCGGTACGCAGCATCTGTACCGCGGCGAGCCGGGCCGACAGATGTTCATCGTCCTCGGTGTGGGCCAGGAATCGCGGAATGACCCAGCGCGACAGCACCTCGGCAAAGTCCCCGTCCACGTGATCGGGCATGGAGCCGCGGGTCAGCGGATCGCCGGTGATGTGGACGTGCCCGTTCACAAACCCCGGCGTCAGCATGAAACGGCGCGCATCCACGGTGCGGCGCGCGGTAAACACGCCTTCCAGCTCGGTGCGTTTTCCGACGGCCGCAATCCGGTTGCCGCAGATCGCTACGGCACCGTCCGTGATCACGCGCCGCGCCGGATCCATCGTGACGATGAGCGCTCCGGAGATCAGCGTATCGGCAGGCCGCGCGGGTTCGGTCGGTCGTGTATCAGTCACGTTCGGGTCCGGCGGGTGTTCCGGCCGCGGACCGCTCCGTCGTGATCAAATCCCCCCGGCGCCGGTATTCGCGCGGCGATATGCCGAATTCATTACGAAATACGCGGCTGAAATGCGCCGAGCCGTTGAAGCCCCAGCGGAAACAGATCTCCGAGATGGAGAGATCCGCGTGCAGCGGACTGAGCAGGTCTTCACGGCAACGGTCGAGCCGCCGCGTGCGCACGTAATGGATGAAGGTGTTTCCGGCCTCGGCGAAAAGTTTCTGCAGATACCGGATCGACACCTTTTCCGCTCCCGCCACCATGGACAGCGTCAGGTTCGGATCGCCGAGCATGGTCTCGATGTTCTGGCAGATGCGGTGCAGGTGCGTTGCCCGCGCGCCGGTGACGCCGCCCAGGCTGAACGCGGACTTTTCGTCTTCAAGGCTGGTGAGCAGAAACTCGGTCAACGACAGTTCCACCGGGCGGAGCTGCTCCGGGGAAACATGCTCGAGTTCCTCCGCGAGCATGCGCAGCATGCCGGAGAACACGCGGTTGATTCCGGACTGCGCGCGCAGGTGGCCCACCTTGACGGACAACGGCGCGAAGCAGCGCGGGCTGAGGATCAGGCGCTGCACGTTGATGAACAACTGGCGGAAATCGCTGTTGAACTTCAGCGTCGCTTCCACGAAGGTCGGTCCGTAGACGATATCTCCCGGCGACAGCTCGAAGCTCATGCCCTCGCAATTCAGGACCGCCTGCCCTTCGACCAGCAATGTGAGCCAGATGGCGGCCGGCTGATCAAGATATCTTCCCGAGATCGAATGCGGCCCGCCCTCGACCAGGGCAAATTCGATGCCGAGCGGGGATCTGAGACAGGAGATCCTGCCGCGAAAACCGCGGCCGGCGGGAGGATCGCCGACCGGCAGACACAGACGACCCATCGCCTCACGCCAGGCGCGATACTGCTCCTCGTCGGGCAGGTTCTCGGTGGTAAACGCCCAGCGGTTCATTGGAAATCAGGCATGCTGATTTCATTACATTCCACCTGTTGACGCAGATCAAGCGCACGCGCGGGCCGCGCGCGGATCCCGGCCGTGGCGGCCACCCGGAGTGTGCGGGACGACCGGAATTCAGACGACCAGCGGCGGCGCGCTGAAACACGCGCTGGTCATGCCCAGCGAACGGTATTGAATGAAATCCGTCGTGAAGGTGACCGCATCTTCGACCCGGCGCGCACCCAGCACGTACAGCAACGGCCAGAAATGATCCGGATTCGGCGCCGCCAGAACGGCATCGGATCCCAGGTCCTGGTATCCGCAGATCGTCATGGAATCGTTGCGGACGATGCACTCCTTTATGCGCTCATTGAATCGTTGCGCCCAGTCGTACGGTTTCGACTCCGGATCCCAGTTCAGCAGCGACAGATTGTGGACGATGTTTCCGGACCCGAGGATCAGGATCCCTTCATCCCGCAACGGCTGCAATCGCGCCCCCATTTCCACGTGCCACTGCGGCGGCCGGGTGATATCCATGCTGAGCTGCACGACCGGGATGTCCGCTTCCGGGTAGGCCTTCAGCAGCACCGCCCACGTGCCGTGATCCAGACCCCACGAGGTATCGAGCGTGACCGCGTCCGGTGCCAGCAGATCGCGCACCCGTCCGGCCAGTTCGGGAGATCCCGGGGCCGGATACCGGATCTCGAACAGCCGCGGCGACAGCGGCCCGAAATCATGAATGGTCCTGGGCGCCGCCATCGCCGTGACCGCCGTGCCGCGCGTGCACCAGTGGGCGGAAATGCAGAGAATCGCGCGCGGGCGTCTGATTGCGCCCGCGATCCGGCTCCAGCCGCGGGTGGCATCGTTCGTTTCCAGGGCGTTCGTGGGACTGCCGTGGCCGATGAATATCACGGGCATCCGCTGATCGTTAGCAGGTTGATGCAAAACTATTGCGCTTGCCATAACTGCGTTGCTCGCCCCCTCAAAATCCTCACGTACTGGCGTGTACGCTCCGGTTTTTCGGGGGCTCGCGCCTTGTTCTGGCTGCGCTCATCACGTTTTGCATCAACCTGATGTGGTTCCCGCGGCGCAATCCGCACCGAAGCCGCTTCGGTCAGTTGCGGACGGCGGCGCGCTGGCGTTTCCAGCAGGACTGATAGCGCGGTACCAGCCACTTGTTCAGGTCAATCTGGGCGCCCTCCTGCCAGGAATAGCGCCCGCGCACCGCGAACCGCGAGCGCAGTCCCACTTGAACCAGTTCGTCCACGTGCTGATCCTGCGCCATGATCTTTCCCGCAGCCGAATTGATCATCTCCAGGCGGTGGATGAATCCCGGGTCGCCCTGGGCGCCCGGCGCGACCAGTTCGCCCACATCCATCTCGTGGATCTCCGCGCCGGTTGCCCGCACGACCAGGTAAATCACCATGTCGCTGGACATCACCAGGGATAGCGTCGGCGGAATGTTCGCGAACACCATGCGATGGCGATCTTCCGCGGTCAGATTCGGAAATATCGGCAGGACCGCTTTTTGCGTTGCGTTGAAACTGGCGTCCGGGTGCAGCGTGCGGTTGTGCCGGAGAAATCCCGCGGAATCCGGGGGCACCTCCGGGAACGACGCCAGCCGGCTGGGGACGAAATCATGCAACGGGCCCCCGTGCAGGCGGTTGGCATGGTAGCCGTCATTGTTGTTCTCGAACATCACCTTCCAGTTCCAGTTGAACTTGAAGGTCTTTGGTCTGCCCACCTCCTCCGCGCCCGGCATGTCGTAATGTTCCACCGCCTCCTCCACCGCCTTCAGCCGCGGCGCCAGCGGCGGCGCGCCATGATCGAAATTCACAAAGATGAAACCGAGCCAGACCTCGGTCTTCAGGGCGCCCAGGCGGATCCGCGCTTTGTCGAAATTGCAGGTCTTTTCCATCGCCGGCGCGTTCACCAGTTTTCCGTCCAGCGAATAGGTCCAGTGATGATACGGACACACGAACCCGCGCGCGCTGCCGTATCCCTCGGCAACCAGCATTCCGCGGTGCTGGCAGACGGCGGACATGGCGCGCAATTCACCCTCAAGTGTGCGCGCCACGATGATCGGCTCCCCGATGAAGGACGTGGTGAAAAAATCGCCCGGCTTGCTGACGTGCGACTCGCGGCCGACGCACAGCCATTCGTGGTTGAACACCGCTTCCTTTTCGAATTCGTAGAAATCCGCGTCGGTGTAGCATTCCGGCGGCAACGTCTCGGCTTCCCCGAGCGGGAGGATGGAACGATCAAGCCCAGCGAAGAAATCGTCGTTCAGCAAAGGAGAATCGGTGCCCAGTTTCACGCGTTCATCCGGAAGTGTGGACCAGTAGTGAAATCGTAAGACCGGCGGCTGGAGTGATTCTTGCCCGGACGCGCACTACAAGTTTGCGGCGCCATGCCAATCTGCCAACATGGGATCGGACCATCCGTTATGTACTTTTAGCATATTTTGGAACACGTATTCAGCCCGGCAGCGTTGCGCCGGCGGCAATTTCCCGCGCCAGCGACTGAGCCTGCTCGATGGCGCGCAGCTCCCGCTCCCGGCTGTCCGGGTACAGAGCCGAATCCTGGCAGTCAACGAACACGGTCGTGACATCGTTGATCCCGATGAACGCAAAGGCGGCCGACAACTGCGTCAGCAGGCTGTCGCGCACCTTGCCCTGGCCCATGCTGCCCCCGGACGAGAGAAAGATGAAGACTCGCCCGATCTGGTGCAGCGGCACCAGTTTCCTGTCAACGAACCGGAAACTGAAGTTGGGGGCGATGGTCACGTCGATCCACGCCTTGAGGATCGCCGGCACGGAGTAGTTCCAGACCGGGGCGGTCAGCACCAGCATGTGCGCCGCCTTGAATCTGGCCGAGAGCCTGGACACCACCTGCCCTGCCTCTATCTCGCGTGGCGTCGGTTGGTAACCGCCCCGGATGATCGGATACCAGAGAAAACGAAACAGCGGATAATCGAAAAAAGGCGGCGGCGCCTTATAGAGGTCGTAGGTATCCACCTCGATCTGCGGGGCCCGGACGTGCAGCTCATCGAAAAAGGCGGCGGCGACGCGCCGGTTTACCGCCTCTTCCGGCGGCATGGGATCGGCGATGACGTGGAGAATTTTCAAAGTTGTCGGAGAGAAATAAAGAAGCAACGATGCCTTGAGCGCGGGAGAGTGTAAATAGATGTTCCGAAATATGCTACAAACGGAAGGCGTGTGGGCCGATCTCATGTTGGCCGGCCGAATCAGCGATGAATCCGGACCTGCCGGCTTGCTTACCGGGCACTCCTGACCTATCGTCAGCGCCGGTGAAACCCGGACTTTTCAGATCGCCGCGCCACGGCGCGCGCATTCAGGTGGCGACAACATGCAACCGATGAAACGCGGCGTCGCCGTGATCGCACTGTGCGCCGTCGCCATCTTCGGTGCCGTGTCGTGGTACCGGTCGCACGCTGAGGGGCCGCTGGTGGTTTACGGCACCATCGAAGCGCGCAATATCGAGGTGGGATCCAAGGAAGGCGGACGTATTGCGGAAGTGCTGGTGCGCGAAGGCGATGCGGTCGCCGGCGGCACGCTGCTGCTGCGCTTCGAGGCGCCGGAAATGGAGGCGCGCGTGCAGCAGTTCCGTGGCGTGCTGGCGCTGGCCCGGGCCAATCTCGCCAAGATGGAGAAAGGCTCGCGCCCGGAGGAGATTGCCGAGGCGCGTGCGGCCGCGGCCGCGGATGCCGCCGGTTTCCGGGGCGCCGAGGTGGCGCAGAGCCGCGCCGAACTGGAGCGCGCCCGTGCCGAACTGGTGAATGCCGAGCTGCGCCTCAAGCGCGCCCGCGACCTGCGCTCCCAGGACCTTGTGCCGCAGCAGGCGCTCGATGACGCTGAAGCCGCGCACCGGTCGGCGCGCGCCGCCGTGGACGCGGCGAACCGGGCAGTGAACGCCGCGCAAGGCCGATTGGAAGCGGCCCGCGCCGTGACCGCGCGCGTGGAGAGCGGATTCCGCAGCGAAGAGGTGGAGGCGGCCCGCGCCGAATTGCAACGGGCGGAAGGCGCGCTGCTGGAAGCGGAGGCGCGTTACGCCGAACGCGAGGTGCGCGTGCCGGCGGACGCCGTGGTGGAAACGCTGGACGTGCGCCCCGGAGATCTCATCGCCCCGGGCAAACCCGTTGCGAAACTGCTGGAAGCCGGGCAGATGTATATCATGATTTATGTGCCCGAAACGCGCATCGGCGCGGTCCGGCTCGGGCAGCGCGCCGAACTGCGCGTCAACAGTTTTCCGGGGGAGACGTTTCCGCTCACCGTCGAGCAGATCCGTCAGCAGGCTGAATTCCTGCCGCGCAACGTGCAGACCCCCGAGGAGCGCGTGCACCAGGTGATCGGCGTCAAGTTGCGCCTGGACCGCGCCGATCAGCGCCTGCGCGCCGGCATGAGCGCGCAGGTCACGTTCCCGTCCTGAGCCGGGGCGCCATGGCGGCCATCATCGCGGAAAATCTCGTGCGTCGCTTCGACGCCTTCACCGCCGTGGACGGCATCAGCTTCACGGTGCAGCCGGGAGAGATCTTCGGCTTTCTCGGGCCGAACGGCAGCGGCAAGACCGTGACCATCAAGATGCTGTGCGGGATCCTCCCGCTGACCGGCGGCGCCGCGCAGGTGGACGGCATTGACGTGGTGCGCGACCCGGACAGCGTGCGCGCCCGCATCGGCTACATGAGCCAGAAGTTCGCGCTCTATGACGATCTCACCGTGCGCGAAAACCTGCGCTTCTACGGCATGGTATACGACATCCGCGGCGCCGCGCTGGCGCGGCGCATGGAAGAAATCATCGCGCGCATTCACCTTGAACCGTTCCTGGGCCGGCAGGCCGGCAAACTCTCCGGCGGCTGGAAGCAGCGCCTCGCGCTTGGCTGCGCGCTGCTGCATGAGCCGCACATCCTGTTTCTGGACGAACCCACCGCGGGCATAGATCCCGTGGCGCGGCGCCAGCTCTGGGATCTGCTGTTCGAGTTCTCAGGCCACGGCATGACCTTCTTCGTGACCACGCACTACATGGACGAAGCCGAACGCTGCAGCCATCTGGCATACATTTATTACGGCCGGCTGATCGCCGACGGCACGCCGCTTTCGCTGCGGCAACTGCCGGACATGACGCCGGCCGGGACGTACCGGCTGGAGATCACCACCAGCGAGGTCACCGTCGCGCTGCGCCGGGTGCGGGCGCTGCCGGCGGTGCGCAGCGCCACGATCTTCGGCCGTTCCATTCACGCGCTGATTGATGCGACCTGCCCGCAGCAGGAACTGGCGCGCGCAATCGGCGACGACGGCATCCGCATCGAGGATCTGCGGCCGCTGGCGCCGAGCCTTGAAGACGTGTTCGTGGAGCTTTCCGAGCGCCGGCAGCGGGAGCTGGCAGCATGAACCCGTTCACGGGTTTCCAGGCCATGGCGTACAAGGAAACGCTGCACGCCGTGCGCGATCGGTTCGCGCTGTTCGCCGCCTTCATGATGCCGTTGTTCCAGCTGGTCGTGCTCGGCTACGCCGTGGATACCAATGTGCGCCAGGTCCCGACCGTGGTGTTCGACCAGAGCGGGCTGTCCGCCGGCGACGGTCAATCCGGCAACAGCGAGACGCGCGCCTTCATTGACAGGCTCGGCAACTCCGACACCTTCCACGTTTACCGGCACGTGCGTTCCGATGACGAGATGAACGCGGAAATGATCGCGGGGCGCGCCCGCGTCGCCGTCAAGTTTCCCCCGGAGTTCGCGCGCAATCTGCTGCGCGGCCAGAGCGCCGAGGTGCTGGTGCTCGTGGACGGCTCCGATTCGGCGGTGGCCGGCCAGGCAGTGACGGTTTCCGGCCAGATTGCCCTCGATGAATCGCTGCGCCGGCTGCTGGGGGAGCACGCGCCGCACCCGATTGACGTGCGCCCGAAGATCATGTTCAACCCGGCATCACGCTCCCCCAATTTCTTCCTGCCGGGAATGATCGCCATCCTGCTGGTGTTCGTGACCACGATGCTGACCGCGTTTTCGGTGGTGCGCGAGAAGGAGCGCGGCACGCTGGAGCAATTGATCGTAACGCCGGTGCGCCCGCTGGCGCTGATGCTGGGCAAGATCACGCCCTACTTCGTGCTCGGCCTGTCGGAGATGTGCGCGCTGCTGCTGTTCATGAATTTTGTTTTCCAGGTGCCGATCCACGGCAATGCGCCGTTGCTGATCCTGCTGTCCACCTGTTACCTGTTCGTGAATCTGACCATCGGCATCCTGATTTCCACGAAGGCCGCCTCCCAGGCGGAAGCGATTCAGCTGGCGATGATGATCATCCTGCCCAGCGTGTTCCTGTCCGGGTACATCTTCCCGCGCGACAACATGCCCGCCATCTTCTATGGTCTGAGTTTTCTCATCCCGGCCACCTACATGGTCAACATCAGCCGGGGCGTGATCCTGCGCGGCGCCGGCGCGGCGGAGCTGTGGCTGGATGCGCTGGTGCTGTTGGCGCTCGGGGTCATCGTGCTGCTGCTGGCCGCGCGCCGCTTCCGCCGCATGATCCTCTGAACAACTGTGCAGAATTGCCGGGAAGACGCGCGGCCCGATCTCCGGTTGGCGGACACGCCGTGAATGCATCCGTGCAGGCTCGAGTGCCGCTGTCCATGCGGCACACGGTCCGCCAACCGGAGATCGGGCCACACGTCCTCTGCCGGTGGCATAATTCAGAGCCCCTGTTTAGGATCAGTCGCCATGCGCATCGGCTGCGACGTCACGGACACCGGGCTCGAACTGCGCGTGGACGGCCGTCGCTTCTCGGTCCATTTCCCGCGCGAGATCTGGCAGGGATTTCCCCATCGCGAGGCCTTCGCGGACAACTTCGCGTATCTGAAGACGCTGCACCTCCTGCAGATGCTGAATCGGGACGAGCCGCTGGATTTCGACACGGCCTATCCCCTGTTCCGGCATCAGATTTTTTCCGCGCTGCTCAACAATATTTCCTTCTGCGCGGACGTGGACGGCGTCTCCACAGCAGAGAATATCCGCCGTTTCATGGCGCTGGAGATCCGTTTCCACGATCAGCGCACGCGCGTGCCTGCGGGCGGCAGGGCGTTGGGGGAGCGCGCCGCGCTGAACATGTCCTTCGGCAAGGACAGCCTGTTGAGCTACGCGGTGGCACGGGAGCTGGGCCTGCGCCCGCTCCTGATCATGTCCGTGGACAACGATGGCCCGCGCGAATATGCCTACAAGCGCGATCTCGCAACGCGTTTCTGCGCCGAATTCGGCGAGACGGTGCACGTCATCGAGAACAATACCGGCGTCATTCACCGCTTTGAATACTGGGGCACGCCGTACACGGAGTGGGGCTTCGGTCATCTGATCACCGAATACGCGATATACGCGCTGCCGTTCGCCTTCGCCCACGATGCCCGCTACGTCCTGCTCGGCAACGAGAAAAGCTGCGACGACACCTACCAGAACCGCGACGGGTTCAAGGCCTGGCCGGTGTACGACCAGTCCAGCGAATGGGGGCTGGAACTCAGCAACATCGCCCGCGGCCTCACGGCAAGTCCGATGACGGTGATGAGCCTGATCGAGCCGCTGCACGATCTTGCCATTACAAAGATCCTGCATTCCCGTTATCCCGACGTGGCGAAGTACCAGATGTCCTGTTTCCCGGATGAGAACGATTACGGCAGGAACGCCCACTGGTGCGGGCACTGCACGAAATGCGCGCGCAACTTCATCTTCATGCACGCAAACGGCATCGATCCCGGGAGCGTCGGCCTCAGGACAGACATGTTCCAGCAGGAATGCCTGGACAACTTCGCGCTGTTGCGCGGCGCGAAGAAGGGCATTCCCACCGTCGGCTACGACGCCACGCCCTGCGGCCGCGACGAGCAGTTGTTCGCGCTGTTTCTTGCCCATGAACACGGCGCGCGCGGGCCGGTGATGGACGTGTTCAGATCGAGCTTCCTGAGCGAGGCGGAACAGCGCCGGGACGAACTTCAGCAACGCTTCTTCAGCGTGCACCCGGCGCGGACGATTCCATCTCCACTGCCGGAGCGGGTGCGTAACCTGTACCTGTCCGCCTTGCAGGGCGGATAGCAGAATGATGTAAAACCCGGTTTTGCATCACAATGCGTGTACAGCGAACAAGAACATAAACTTGATGAACGACAACGACGTTTATCTTTTTCGCGAAGGCAGCCACGGGAGGCTTTACGGGCAACTCGGCTGCCAGCTTCAGCCCGACGGCCGGGGCGCGCGGTTCGCAGTGTGGGCGCCGAACGCGCGCGCTGTCTCAGTGATCGGAGAATGGAACGGCTGGGATGCGGACGCGGACCCGCTCAAACCGCGCCGCGATCAGTCCGGGATCTGGGAAGGGTCCGCTCCGCGGGTGCTGCACGGCCACTCATACAAATACCGGATCGTCTCGCTGCATGGCGGCCATGTCGGGGACAAGGCCGACCCGTTCGGTTTTTTCTCAGAGCATCCGCCGGCGACCGGCTCGCGCGCCTGGACGCTCGACCACGCCTGGGGCGACGGCGAGTGGATGGCGTCGCGCCGCTCGAGGAACGCGCTCAATGCGCCGATTTCAATCTACGAGGTGCACCTGGGCTCGTGGCGGCGCCGGGACGGAAAGCTGCCCGGTTACCGCGAACTTGCGCAGCAACTGGCCGAATACATGCTGCACACCGGATTCACCCATGTCGAGCTGCTCCCGGTCACCGAGCATCCGTTCTATGGCTCGTGGGGCTACCAGTGCACCGGCTACTTCGCGCCGAGCGCGCGCTACGGCACGCCGCAGGATTTCATGCACTTCGTCGATCACCTGCACCGGAACGGAATCGGCGTGATCCTGGACTGGGTGCCCTCGCATTTTCCCACCGATGCGCACGGCCTCGCGTTCTTCGACGGGACCTTTCTGTACGAGCACGCCGACCCCAGGCAGGGTTACCATCCCGAATGGGGCTCGAGCATCTTCAACTACGGGCGCAACGAGGTGCGGTCGTTCCTGATGTCGTCGGCGCTGTTCTGGCTCGACCGATACCACGTGGACGGGCTGCGCGTGGACGCGGTCGCCTCGATGCTGTATCTCGACTATGCGCGCAAGGAAGGCGAGTGGGTGCCGAACCGTTACGGCGGCAGGGAGAACCTCGTGGCGATCGACTTCCTGCGCGCGCTGAATCAGGCGGTATACCGCGACCACTCCGACTGCATGACCATCGCCGAGGAGTCCACCGACTGGCCGATGGTCTCGCGCCCGACCTATGTCGGCGGACTGGGCTTCGGAATGAAATGGAACATGGGCTGGATGCACGACACCCTGACCTACATGAAACAGGATCCGATTCACCGCAAGTACCATCACGATCGGCTCACGTTCTCGCTCTGGTACGCGTTCAACGAGAATTTCGTGCTCCCGCTTTCGCACGATGAGGTCGTCTACGGCAAGGGATCGCTGATCGGCAAGATGCCGGGCGACACCTGGCGGCAATTCGCCAGCCTGCGCCTGCTGTACGGTTACATGTGGGGGCATCCCGGGAAAAAACACCTGTTCATGGGCGGCGAGTTCGGCCAGCGCCGCGAGTGGACCCACGACGGCGAACTCGAATGGTGGGTGAGCGGATTGCCCGAGCACGGCGGGTTGCAGCGCTGGGTTGCCGAGCTGAACCGCCTGTACCGCGCCGAGCCGGCGCTGTACCTGGTGGATTTCGCCCACGAAGGCTTCGAGTGGATTGATTGCAGCGACACGGAGTCGAGTGTCATCGCCTTTCTGCGCAAGGCGCGCGGCGAGGCGCCGGTGCTGGTCGTGTGCAACTTCACGCCGCTGCCGCGGACGAATTACACCCTCGGCGTGCCGGCCGCCGGCACCTGGCGCGAGCTGCTGAACAGCGATGCGCGCGAATACGGCGGCGCCGGGTGGGGCAACCTCGGCAGTGTCGAGGCGGCGCCGGTGGGGTCCCATGGCAGGCCATGCTCGCTGACGCTTACCCTGCCGCCGCTGTCGGTAATCTACCTGAAGGGAAACGCGCCCGGCTGAAACATGCGTATTCAAGCATACGTACAGAAATGTGTAACACCCGGAAGGCGCGCGGGCTGATCTCATGTTGGCGGACCGTGTGACGCCATGGATGGCGGAACTCGAGCCTACATGGCAGATAGCTTGCTCCTGCGCAATCTGCATTTCCGCCATCCATGGCGGTCAGACGTACTTGCCGGCGTGTCCGACAACATGAGATCAGCCCGCGCGCCGGTCCTTATAATTTCAAACAGGTAATCAGCGTGAGGAAAACTGAAGGCATCCCGTCAATCACGGCAGTCTGGCCGGGGCGCCCCTATCCCTGCGGCGCAAACTGGGACGGCGAAGGCGTCAATTTCGCCCTGTTCTCGGAAGCCGCGCAGAAAGTCGAGCTGTGCATCTTCGACGACAACGGACGCCACGAGCGCCAGCGGATCGAACTGCGCGAGTGCACCGATGACGTGTGGCACGGCTACCTGCCCGAGGCCCGGCCCGGACTCGTGTACGGTTACCGCGTCCACGGCCCGTATAAACCGGAGGACGGCATGCGCTGCAATGCGCATAAACTGCTCGCCGATCCCTACGCCATGGACTTCGTCGGCGCACTGCGCTGGAACGATGCGGTTTACGGCCACACGGGCGGCTACAAGCGCGAGGAGGCTTCGCTGGACCGCCGCGACAGCGCCGCCTATGTGCCGAAATCCCGCGTCATCGAGCCCACGTTCACCTGGGGCGAAGACCGGCGTCCCGATGTCCCCTGGCACGACATGGTGATCTACGAGCTGAACGTGCGCGGCTTCACGATGCGGCACCCGGACGTGCCGGCGCCACTGCGCGGAACATACGCCGGGCTTGCTGCGGCGCCCGCCGTCGAACACCTCAAGCGGCTCGGGGTCACGGCGGTCGAGCTGATGCCGATCCACGCCTTCATAGACGAACGGCGCCTGGTCGAGATCGGGCTGCGAAATTTCTGGGGCTATAACACGCTCGGCTACTTCGCCCCGGAGAACCGCTATTCGGCCTCGGGCAAGGTGAACGAATTCAAAACGATGGTGAAGACGCTGCACTCGGCGGGCCTCGAGGTGATCATAGACGTCGTGTACAACCACACCTGCGAAGGCGACGGGCGCGGTCCGACGCTCTGCTTTCGCGGCATAGACAACGCGGCCTACTACCGGCTCGATCCCGGCAACCGGCGCAGCTATGTGGACTTCACCGGCTGCGGCAATACCGTGAACCTCGTGCATCCGCGCACGCTGCAGCTCGTCATGGATTCGCTGCGTTACTGGGCGCAGGAGATGCACGTGGACGGCTTCCGTTTCGATCTCGCCTCGGCACTCGCGCGCGAACACAGCAACGTGGACCAGATGGGCGCGTTCTTCGATGTCGTGCGCCAGGATCCGGTCCTGAACCGCGTGAAGCTGATCGCGGAGCCCTGGGACATCGGCCACGGCGGTTACCAGGTCGGCAACTTTCCCCTCGGCTGGGCGGAATGGAACGATCGCTACCGCGACGGGATGCGCGCCTACTGGAAGGGTGACGGCGGCGTGATCGGCGAGTTCGCGCGCCGCTTCACCGGCTCATCCGATCTGTACGGCCGTTCGGGCCGCAGTCCGTTTGCGAGCGTCAATTTTGTCACCGCGCACGACGGTTTCCCGCTGCACGACCTCGTCTCGTACGACGGCAAGCACAACGAGGCCAACGGCGAGGACAACCGTGATGGTCACAATCACAACCTGTCCTGGAACTGCGGCGCCGAGGGGCCGTCCGACAATTCCGGGATACGCGCCCTGCGCGAA
>JACORW010000031.1 GCA_016179185.1 Gammaproteobacteria bacterium
ACCGCAAAGCACCTGGGTGTGGATGATCGGGTGGATGTCGAGCAGAGCATCCGCGGCGGGGCGCGTTATTTTCTGGATTTGCGCAAACGGCTCCCCGACCGGATAGCAGAGCCCGACCGCACGTGGATGGCGCTGGCGGCCTACAACGTCGGGCTCGGGCACCTGGAGGATGCGCGCGTGCTGACCGAGCGACGCGGCAAGGATCCGGACGACTGGCTGCACGTGCGCGAACACCTGCCGCTGCTCAGTGAGGAGCGCTGGTACCGCGAGACGAAACACGGGTATGCGCGCGGCTACGAGCCGGTACACTATGTGCGCAACGTCCGGCGCTACTACCATGTGCTGCTGCAGCTCACTCAGCCCCAGATGCCGCCGCAACAGCTTCTGGTTGAGTCACCGATACTGGAGCTGCCCCTGCTGTGAAACGCTGATCCGAGTCCGGCCGCCTGCCGGCAGGTGAAACGTTGAAAGTGGAAAGTTGAAAGAAGCAAAGATTTTCGTCGGCGCGGCATGACACACACTTTTTCGCGACGCCAAAGAAACCCTTCCGCTACTTTCTTTTCACTTTCCACTTTTCCCTTTCCACATTACCCTTTGCGCCTCGCTCCATGACCCGGATAACTTTGAAATCGCAAGCTGATTCGCCGCCCGCCGGCGGTTTCGACTGGGACTATGTGCTGGCGGTGGTGCGCGATCACCGGCGCGATCTGATTATCGCCAATGTCGTCGCCGTGCTGGCCACGGCCGCGGCGGTGCCGGTGCCGCTGCTTGCCGCCACGCTGGTGGATGAGGTACTGCTCGGGCACCCGGGAGTAACCGTCGGTGCCGTGCAGGCGCTGACACCGGCCCACTGGCATTTGCCGGTCACCTATATCTCCGCAGTGCTGCTGTTCACCATTCTGCTGAGAATGTTCACGCTGGCGCTGAACGTCGTCCAGACACGTTACTTCACGCGCATCTCCAAGGACGTCACGTTCCGGATGCGGCGCGGCGCGCTGCTGCACCTGGAGCGTGTGTCCATGGCCGAGTATGAATCGCTGGGCTCCGGTGCGGCGGCCTCGCGCCTGGTCACCGATCTGGAAACCATCGATCAATTTGTCGGGCCGACCATCAGCCGGCTGCTGGTGGCCGTGCTCGGCATCATTGGCGTGGCCGTGGTGCTGCTGTGGATGCACTGGCAACTGGCGCTGATCATTCTGCTGCTGAATCCGGTCGTGATCTATTTCACCACCACGCTCGGCAAGCGCGTCAAGGAGCTGAAATTGCGCGAGAATGTCGCCTTCGAGGCGTTCACCCAGGCGCTTACGGAGACGCTGGAGTCCATTCACCAGATCCGCGCGGCGAATCGTGAGCAGCATTACATCCTGCGGGCCGTGGAACTGGCCCGGGATATGCGCCTGCACGGCGCCGAGCACGCCTGGCGCAACGACGCCGCCGGCCGCGTCAGCATGCTGGTGTTCATGGTCGGCGTGGATGTGTTTCGCGCGGTTTCCATGCTCATGGTGCTGTTCGCGGGCCTGAGCGTCGGCCAGATGTTCGCCGTGTTCGGATATCTCTGGTTCATGATGGGCCCGGTGCAGGAACTGCTGGGTATTCAGTACGCATTTTTCGGTGCCAATGCGTCGCTCGGGCGCATCAATGAGCTGTGCGCGCTGCGGCCCGAACCCGGATACCGCCATGAGGTAAATCCGTTCGCGGGGAAAACGACCGTCGGCATTCGCATCGAAGACCTGCATTTCTGTTACGCGGACGGCGCCGACATTCTCACCGGAATCGATCTGACCATCGAAGCCGGGCGGAAGATCGCGCTGGTGGGAGCCAGCGGCGGCGGCAAATCCACGCTTGCCTCGGTGCTGATTGGACTCTACCCGCCGAAGTCCGGGATGGTGTATTACGACGGCGTGCCGCTGACGCGCATCGGACTCGACGTCGTGCGCGAGCATGTCGCCACCGTGCTGCAACATCCGGCGTTGTTCAACGATAGCGTGCGCAACAATCTGCTGCTGGGCCGGACGCGGCCGGATGCGGACCTGTGGCAGGCGCTGGTGGCGGCGCAACTTGAAGTTACGGTGCGCCGGATGGATCGCGGCCTGGATACCGTGGTCGGGCGCGACGGCGTGCGGCTTTCCGGCGGACAGCGCCAGCGGCTGGCGATAGCGCGCATGCTGCTGACCGATCCCAGGGTGGCGATCCTCGATGAAGCGACGTCGGCGCTGGACGCCGAGACCGAATTCCGGCTGCATGCGGCGCTGGCGGAGTATCTGCGCGGCCGGACCACGATCATTATTGCGCACCGGTTGAGCGCCATCCGCCAGGCCGATCGGGTCTACGTGTTCGATTCCGGAACCATCCTGGAACAGGGCAGCCACGGGGAGCTGCTGGCCCAGGACGGGCTGTATGCGCGGCTCTACGGCGCCAGGCAGGCGCTCGGGCGGATTTGAATCCGTTCAGCGATGGGTCAGGCCATGAATTCGTCGAGACGCATGCCGAACACCGCAAACAGATGCTGGATGATGTCCAGCTCGAAACTGCGGCTGTAGCGGCCGCGATCACGGCTGCCCACGGCGATCAGACCCTCCCAGTCGGGATAGCGCAGCGGCACCACCAGCGTTGAATTCACATGGTCGTCCGCCGCCTGGAACAGCAGGCGGATGTGCTCGTCCTGCAGACTGCCGCACAGCGGCTTGTTGCGGTTCAGAAGTTCAATGAAAAGATATTTCAGTTTGGCGGAGCGTGGCAGAAACCGGATCCCGTCGCCGCTTGCGGCCTGGGTATCGTCGCGAAATACAAACACCCGGAATTCGTCCGCGGCGTAGTCCTGCCTCAGGCAACGCGCAACCGCCGCGTACACGGCCTCCAGATCCCGGGCGCGCAGGACTTTCAGCGTCGCACCCTGCACGCTCTGGAGCATCGTGCGCTGCAGTCCGGCCCGCGTCC
>JACORW010000032.1 GCA_016179185.1 Gammaproteobacteria bacterium
GTTGTGGGGCTGGCTTTACGCCGGCCATCACCATCCCGGCCGGGATAAACCCGGCCCCACAAGTTCTCCCGAGTCCCCTGCCACACCTGTGGGGCCGGCTTTACGCCGGCCGACAAATGCCGTTTGCGATGCGTGCCACGAGTCGCGCCGCCACGGCTGCCGTGCGGCCGTCAATGTCAAAGCGCGGATTCAACTCCGCGATGTCGGCCAGTCGCACCTTGCCGCCGGCGAGGACCGCATCCACCAGCGGCTCGATCACATCCAGCCCGATCCCGCGCGCGGCCGGGGCGCTGACCCCCGGCGCCACGGCTGCCGGCAACGCATCCAGGCACAGGGTGAGATAAACCGCGTCCACGCGCGCAATGAACTCGCCGAGTGTCTGCCGCACGGCGGGCAACTGGTCCACGCCCAACTCCTCGTCCAGGCGCCATTTCACCTGCAGTTGTTTCGCCCGCTCGAACAACGCACGTGTGTTCGAATAGCGGCTGACACCGAGGCAGCAATAATGGAACGGCCAGCCGCGTCCGCCGCATTCCTCCGCGATCTGGCGGAACGGCGTGCCGGAGTTGGCGTGCTGCGCAATGCGCAGATCGAAATGCGCGTCGAAGTTGATGATGCCGATGCGCGGCGGCTCCGCATTCCGTTCGACATGGCGGGCAAGGCCGAGGAACGACCCCCAGGCGATTTCATGTCCGCCGCCCAGACCGATCGGAAAGCAGCCGGCATCGAGCACGGTGGATATGTGCGCGGCAAATCGTTCCTGCGCGGCCTCCAGTTCATCGCCGGCGCAAACAACGTCGCCGGCATCGGCGATCACATCGCACTCATGCACCGGCATGTTGTGCAATGCGCGCCGCAGCACCTCCGGTCCCTCCGCGGCGCCGGCGCGCCCGCTATTGCGGATGACCCCCGCATCACAGGAGAACCCCACCAGCACCACCGCGCCGGCCGGGTGTCCCGGCGTAAACGGCGTGACCACCTGGTGCCAGCGCCGCCCGGCCGCACCCTCCAGTTCGTCTATCCGTCCCTGCCAATTTTTCATGGTAGCGGGTCCCCGGTAGGGCCGGCTTCACGCCGGCCATCCACCTGGCCGGGATAAACCCGGCCCCACAAGTTCACCTGAATTCACTGCGCCATCGAGCGGTGGCAACAGATCGCGGCAGGCGGTGCCGAGCGCGCCGTCAAACACGAGGCCCGACGCAGCCTCGATATCCGGCGCGAGCACCCGGTCCCTGTCGTAGAACGCCACCTTGTCACGCAAAGCCTTATGTACTTTCTGCAGCCGCCCGGATGTCAGCAGCGGTTGATGGAAATCAATCCCCTGCCCCGCCGCGAGTAACTCGATGCCGAGAATGGTCGCGGTGTTGCGCGCCATGGCATCGAGACGCCGCGCCGCGAAGGTCGCCATGCTCACGTGATCCTCCTGGTTCGCCGACGTGGGCAGGCTGTCCACGCTGGCAGGGTGCGCGAGGGACTTGTTCTCGGACGCGGCCGCGGCGGCGGTCACGTGCGCGACCATGAAACCGGAATTGATCCCCGGTTCGCGCACCAGAAACGGCGGCAGACCCGACAGCGTGGCGTCAATCAGCAATGCAATGCGCCGCTCCGACAGCGCGCCGATCTCGGCAATCGCCAGCGCCAAGGTGTCCGCGGCGAAGGCCACCGGTTCGGCGTGAAAATTCCCGCCGGACAGTACCTCATCCTGCCGCGGAAAGATCAACGGATTGTCGGTCACGGCATTGGCCTCGATGAGCAGCGTGCGCGCCGACTGCGCGATCAGATCCCGGCACGCGCCCATGACCTGGGGCTGGCACCGGAGGCTGTAGGGATCCTGCACGCGGTCATCGTTGACCAGATGCGATCTGCGGATCGCGCTGCCCGCCAGCAGTTCCCGATACACGCGCGCCAGCAATATTTGCCCGGGCTGGCCGCGCACCTCATGCACACGGTCGTCGAATGGGGCGTCGCTGCCCCTGGCAGCGTCCACGGCCAGCGCGCCGATGACGACGCCGGCCTCCAGCAGTCGCTCCGCGAGAAACAGTCCGTGCAATGCCAGCGCCGTGGAGATCTGCGTGCCGTTGATGAGGGCCAGCCCCTCCTTGGGCGCAAGCACGACCGGCGCGACTCCGGCGGCGGCCAATGCGTCCCGTGCCGGCATCGCTTTTCCGCTCACGCGCACCTCGCCCTCCCCGAGAAGCGCGAGTGTCAAGTGCGCCAGCGGCGCCAGATCACCCGAAGCGCCCGCCGACCCTTGAGCCGGGATGCACGGCAGGATCGCGTCGTTATGCAGCTTGAGCAACGTCTCGATGATCAGCGGGCGCACGCCGGAATGACCGCGGGCAAGGCTGCCGATCTTGAGCGCCAGCGCGAGGCGCACGATTGGATCCTCCAGCAACGGCCCGGTGCCCACCGAATGCGACAGGATCAGATTGCGCTGCAATTGCCTGAGGTCGGCATCCGGGATGCGCGTCTTCGCCAGCAGACCGAAGCCCGTGTTGATGCCGTAGGCGGCGGCGCCGCGGGCGACGATGCGCTGCACGGATTCCGCGGCGGCGCCGATGCCGGGATGGGCGCGCACATCCAGTTCCAGCGTTACCGGTTCGCTCCAGAGACGGCGCAGCTCCGCCAATGAGAACTGGCCCGGCTTGAGGGCGATGGCGCGGCTCATGGATCCACCATGGGCAGCTTCAGGCCATGGCGCTTTGCGGCGGCGATGGCGGCCTCATACCCGGCATCCGCATGGCGCATGACGCCGGAACCGGGATCGTTGAACAACACGCGCTCCAGGCGCCGCGCCGCCGCGTCGGTGCCGTCCGCAACGATGACCAAGCCAGCATGTTGCGAATAACCCATGCCGACGCCGCCGCCATGGTGCAGCGATACCCAGGTCGCGCCGCTTGCGGTGTTCAACAACGCGTTCAACATCGGCCAGTCGGACACCGCATCGGAACCGTCGCGCATGGCCTCAGTCTCCCGGTTCGGACTGGCCACGGAACCGGCGTCCAGGTGATCGCGACCAATTACAATCGGTGCCTTGAGTTCCCCGCTGCGCACCATGTCGTTGAACGCAAGCCCGGCCCGGTGCCGCTCGCCCAGCCCCAGCCAGCAGATGCGTGCCGGCAGCCCCTGGAACGCGATGCGCTCCCGCGCCATGGCGAGCCAGCGCTGCACACGCGTATCCTTCGGAAACAACTCCTTGATCTTTGCATCCGTGCGATGGATGTCTTCCGGATCGCCGGATAATGCCACCCACCGGAACGGACCGCGGCCCTCGCAGAACTGCGGGCGGATGTAGGCCGGGACAAACCCCGGAAACGCAAACGCATTTTCCACGCCCTGATCCTGCGCCACCTGGCGGATGTTGTTGCCGTAGTCCACGACCTTCGCGCCCAGGTGCTGAAAATCCAGCATGGCCTGCACGTGTACCGCGCAGGAACGCGCCGCCGCCGCGGTCAATTCCCCATGCTGGCGCGGATCCCGCTGCGCCTCCTGCCAGCGCGTCACACTCCAGCCTGCCGGAAGGTAGCCGTGGACGAGATCGTGCGCCGAGGTCTGATCGGTCACGAGATCCGGCACGCTGCCGTGTTGTCGTGCGCGCCGCACCAGCTCGGGCAGTACTTCCGCTGCATTGCCAAGCAACGCGATGGATACGGCCTCGCGCCGATCGCAATGGTGCCGCACCAGCGCGAGCGCATCGTCGAGATCCCGCGCCTGCTGGTCCACGTACTTCGTGCGCAGGCGAAAATCGATCCGGGACTGCCGGCATTCGATGATCAGCGAGACGGCGCCGGCCAGTGTCGCGGCCAGCGGCTGCGCGCCGCCCATGCCGCCCAGTCCCGCGGTCAGGATCCAGCGTCCGGCCCAGTCATCATTGAAGTGCTGGCGCCCGGCCTCGGCGAAGGTTTCGTAGGTGCCCTGCACGATGCCCTGGCTGCCGATGTAGATCCAGCTTCCGGCGGTCATCTGCCCGAACATGAACAGGCCCTTGCGGTCCAGCTCGTTGAAGTGCTCCCACGTGGCCCACTTCGGCACCAGGTTGGAATTGGCGATGAGCACGCGCGGCGCGTCCACCCGGGTCCTGAACACACCCACCGGCTTGCCGGACTGGATCAATAATGTCTCGTCGTCCTCCAGTTGCCGCAGCGCTTCCAGGATCCGGTCGAAGCACTGCCAGTTGCGCGCGGCGCGGCCGATGCCGCCGTAGACGACCAGTTGTTGGGGATCCTCGGCCACTTCCGGATCCAGGTTGTTCTGGAGCATCCGGTAGGCGGCTTCGGTCTGCCAGGACTTGCAGGTGCATGTTGCGCCGCGCGGCGCGCGGATCACCCGCGCCGGGTCGAAGCGCGGATCGGACCCCTGGAACGGTCGATCAGCCGGCGTATCCATCTGCTTTTCTCATGCGGGCAATGCGCGGCAACGTCCGTGGCGAACAATTGAATCAGTATAAACGAGGACTCACTGGAGGATGCCCCGGCCCGGAAAGCGCGCGCACACGGCGATTGACATATGCCGCCGAATGGCACCGGGCAATTCTTCAACACGCTGATAGGAAGGTGGGACTCCCCCGCCTGCCGCGGGATCGCAGGCCGTCGCGGACCCGGTTCATCAGCGTGAAGACCAGCAACAGATCGAGCAGCCAGAGCACGGGGGTGCTCCAGGTTATGGGGGCCAGACCGGACCCCAGAACCAGGCCTAGGGCGCTGACGGCCAGCGCGCGGTCGCTCTTTCCCATCGGTCCGGCGCAGGAACGCCTGCCGGTCGCAAGAGCAGCCACAACGCCGGCCATCTCGACCTGGGCCGCAAGCAGGACGAATGCAAAGACGGCAGGGCCGGATATCCCCGGAACCGCCGCCAGGGGCAGGTACAGCGCGGCATCGCTGGCAACGTCGCCCAGCTCATTCAGGATCATGCCGGCCTGCGTTGCCATGCCATGTTCCCGCGCCAGCATGCCGTCTATCGCGTTCAATGCCATGCGGAGGAACAGCACCGGCGCCAGAATGAGCAGGATGACGCGCTGCGGATGAAACTGCGCGAGTAATGCTCCTGTGGCACACGACAGGACCAGCGCGGCGATCGTGACCTGATTCGGGTGCACGCGAGCACCCGCAAGAAATCGAACCGCAGGGCGCAACCGGTCCTGGAAACGCGGCTTCAGATTATAGGTCGTGAACATCAATCACGACCTGCGGGCGAAGGCGATGGACATGCGCATGGGCCTCCCCGGGGCGCATGCCGTTCTGCACCAGCCACGCGGCCACGACGATCGGCCCGCGATAGAGCCCGAGCGTGCAATGCACGAACACCGGCTTCCCGGCATCAAGGTGGAACTTAAGGATACGCAGTACCTGGTTCAACTGCGCCGCCGTCGGCGGCACAAGATCCAGCATCGGGACGTGCGTGTAGTCCTGCGTCGCGAGCAATTCGCACTCCGGCAATTCCGGGGCCAGATCGATCACCGCGATGTTTCCGCATACCGGCAGTCGCTGCGCCTCGCTTGCAGTCAGGCGCCTGCCCAGCAGGAGGCCGGGGGCGATTTCCGTCCACGGCGGAATCCTGCGCATGTAAAAGCGCCAACTGCACCATGCGCCGACAAGGTAGGGGGCGAAAATCACGGCAGTCATTGCAGACCAGCCGCCGCCGCGCTTCTTCAGCAACGCCTTGCCGCCGAAGCAGGACAAGGCGACCAGGAACAGGGAAAGGGCCGGATAGGCAAGTATCCAGGCCGGCCCCCGCATCGTGCCCGCTGCGGCCAGGCACAGCGCGGCACCCGCGAGATAGCGGCCACCGATGGTCGTGTTCTGGTTCCCGCGCCGGCGTGCCGCGGGAGCGTCATCCAGGGCAATGTGGAACATCATTCAAAGTCTCGCGGCAAGAGTCACGGTGAATACACCCTCATCGTCCATGAGCATGTCGCGCGGTTCAAAACCTGCAGTGCCAACCAGCGCGTTCATGTCCGCCTGTGGCCTGGGGCGCATGACCCAGGGAGTGCCCTCGCGGTTGTTCAGCGTGCGGGCGATCAGTTCGAGCTGCGGATGGTGCGGCTGGTTCGTGTAGATCAGGATCCTGCCCGGGCGAAGCGCGCCGTGGATGGCGCGCAGCGTCCTGCCGACCAGATCATCGGATGGAAAGAGCTCGAACAGACCGGAAACGATGACGACGTCGGGGCGGGTGCCCGCATTGCGCATTGCTTCAGGATCGAAAGCATCGGCGCGCTCGAAACGCACGCCATTGATCCCCATTCGCCCGGCGAGTTCCCGACCGTTGCGCAGGCCGGCCTCATCAATATCGCGGCACAGGGCCGTGATGCGAGTGTCATTGATCTCTGCCAGCGTGCGCAGAATATAACGGCCGGCACCCGCCGCCGGATCCAGAATATGGACGCTCTCATGGTCACGCAGCAGGCGATCCAGGGCCGAGCGAAGCAATACTCTCAGGTGTTCTTCCCGGGTCCGGATGTGCCGCCAGCCCCTGGCATGGAGGTACTGCCGATCGATGAAACGGCCAAGGGACGTCCAGCCCTGTGCCGAGTTCTCATACACATAGTCAAGCATCGGCCCGGAATCGAAGCCGGAGCGCAGTCCGATGCGTATCCCCCGGCTCAGGCGGCCGGCGGTGCGCAGGGCGAGTCTGGTTATCGCGTAGAGCCAGGTGCGGGGCCTGAACCATGGAGCCGGCTGCGACAGGCGGGCGTGGATCCCGGATGCCGCCGGGCCGGGCGTCCGGCGCGCCGGGCCCGACCAATCTCCTGAAAATACAGCCTCGATGAACTGTCGCGCGTCCTGCACCGCAAGGTGCCTGTCCTTCTCGTGGAAGATTTCGTGGAAGAAGTCCGGATAGACACGCAGCGCCTTCGCAGGCGAGCCAAGATTGCGGATGAACGCCTGGTGCGCGCGCTGATGGACCACCCAGTCTTTCCCTGCGCTGAGGCAAAGGATTGGCGTCGTGATGGATCCGGCGCCGGCGATGACGCGATTTGCCGTGTCAAACAGACTGGTCAGCACGGAAACGGAGATGCGGGAGGTGATCAGTCCGTCGGTCCTGCGCGCCTCCGCTTCCCACCGGTCATGGGTCAGAAACGCCGGCCTGACGTAACTCTGCACGCTGGCGTTCGGGAACAGGCGTTGCAAGAGCCGCAACCCCGGCAAGGCAAACGGGACGTACAGCTTCACGTGAAATGCGGGCGAGCCGATGACCGCCCCCCGCACCGGCCGCGCATAGTCAAGCAGCCACGTGCAGATGATTACGCTGCCGACGCTGTGGCCGAGCAACACCATGTCCGACGTGGGTATTCCGTATGTTTCGGAAACGTGGCGGATGAATGCGTCTGCATCCCTGACGAAATCGTGGAAGTGCCGGGCATGTCCGCGCACGCCCGGGGAACGGCCGTGGCCACGGGCGTCCCACGCAAACACCGACACATCACGCAGGCCCAGCCTGTGCACCAGCTCATGGAAGCGGCCCGAGTGCTCGTGGCCGCCGTGAAACACGAGCAGCGCCTTTTTCTGAATGTGCAGCGGGTGCCAGGCGCGATAGAAGAGCTCCGTGCCGTCCCAACTCACCAGCGTGTGTTCGCTCATCCGCAGGAAGAACGGCGGGGTGGTGTGGATCTGTTTCTTCAAGGCCTGGTTCATGATGGCGCGCCTCCAATCGTGTATGGGGGATCCGACTCAGGTGACGTAACCGAAAGTTGAAAATGCCTCCGCCCACCGTTCCCGCACGAGCTCCTTTTCCGCTTCGGTGATCGTGAGCCGGTTCTTGCGGTACCGTTTCTGCGAATCAATGTAGGCTTGGAACAGCGGTTCCACTGCGTGAAAATCGCCGAGACCCAGGCGCTCATAGATACGCTGCACGGCGGCCATGGGCCTGAGCTCCAGATCCTGCATCGCGATTTCCACGAGACGGCCGGACTCCAGCAAAGGGCGCTGCGCAAGATAGGCGCGCAGAAGTCCCGCATAGGACTCGAGCACAAATTCCCGCAGTTGCTCCGCGTCAATGGTCTGAAGCGTCCAAGCGGGGAGCACGCAGTTGTACAGATGCATCGTGGAGGCGAACACGTCATAGGGATGCCGGTGCAGGTAAATGAACTGGCAATCGGGCAGGAGCTGCCGCAGGACTCCGACACGGGCAGTGTTTGCCGGGTTCTTGAGCAGCAGCCGCCGGCCGCGTTGGGCGAGCTGCGCCTTGCGCAGAAAGCCCGCGTAGCAGGACTTCCATGACACCTGCGGGGAGTCGCCGCCGCCGGCGAACAACACCGCGCGGCTGAAGATGCGCTGCGCCTCGCGCGGAAAGAAAGAAATATGGTAGCTGGAATATTCGCAGATCCCCGCCATGGCCAGTTCCTCCTCCCACGGCAGGTCGGGCGCGAGCGCCATGTTGTCCATCATTCGCTTCGCGGGCAGCAGGCGGCGAAGGCAGTGACCCGCGGGAACCTCAAGGCTCAGAAAATCATGCGGCATCGCAGCCTGAAGCAGGGAAACGGGTCCGAAGCGCGGGTCCTGGTTCAGCAGGTTGTGGAGATGGGTTGTTCCGCTGCGCCAGTGTCCGATGATAAACAGCGGCTGCGGGGAAATGTCCTGCCGGTCGATCCGGTCGCGGAAGCGCCGCGACTCCAGCAGGAACACCGGCTGACGCAGCATGCATGCTGCAAGGATGTACAGCACGCGCGGCAGATATTTCCAGTCAAAGCCGTGGATATACAGCAGTCGCACCAGGTTCGCCAGCGAACTGGACGTCAGCGGATGCAAAAGCGTGTGTCTCATGATCATGCGTAAACGGATCGGACCGGCGCGGCGTCCGAAATGGCGGACTCGCGGGCCATGGTCTCGATTTCATCGCGCAACCCGTCCACAAACCGCGCGCGGTTGCCGTTCCATTTCCAGACAGTTCCGATGCTGACAGTGCATCGGGACGGAACCGGAATGATTTGCCCCTTGGGCAACGCCCGGCCCACGCCTCCGAGGAACACCGGCACGAATGGGACATCGGGGTGACGCCGGGCGAGATGCGCGATGCCCGTCTTGAATGGCCCGGGCTGTTCCGGCTCGCCGCGTGTCCCCTCGGGGAAGACAATGAGAATGTCCCGCCTGTCCAGTGCCATTGAAGATCCGCGAAGGCAATCGCCCTCGCTGCGACGCAGTGGCCGGCGATTGAGGGGAACGACTCCGAAGAGGGCGGTGACGCAGTACGCCAGGATCGGATTCCGCAGAAAGTAGTCACGCGCCGCGACCGGGCGGATCCGGTCAATGCGTCCCAGCGGGAACAGCGACATCAACAGCAGGGTATCAAGGTGGCTGTTGTGGTTTGCGACAATTACCGCGGGACCCGTCCGCGGCAGGCGTTCGATATGCCGGACCCCGGGCCGCAGCAGAACCTGCACCAGCGGCCGTATCAACGCCGCGTGGATCAGGTTTTTCAGGAATTGCAATGCCGCCATCATTCGTACCAGCGCAACTGGTAGACCAGATGAAAAAACACCGGCGCCGTGAACAGCAGGCTGTCCATGCGATCGAGAATGCCGCCATGTCCCGGCAGCAGCCGTCCCGTATCCTTGATACGCAGCTCGCGTTTGACTGCGGACATCGTGATGTCGCCAAAAAATCCTGAGATGGCGATCAGCACGCCGGAAATGACTCCCTGTACCGCAGTCAGGGGGGTAATAAGCGGAGCAACGAGCGCGGCAAGCAGCGCCGTTGCCATGATTCCGCCCACCAGACCTTCGCCGCTCTTCTGCGGGCTGACCTTGACAATGTTCCTGTGACGCCCGAACAGCTTGCCGAAGATGTACTGGGAAACATCATTGAACTCGGTCAGCAGCACCAGGAACATGACCAGGCCCGCATTGAAACCGGCCTGCGCCAGACTGGACGTGATAACCAGCAGAAACCCGATATGCCACGGGCAGAATACGGTCAGAATGAGTCCCCAATTGACCGTGGCAATCGTGTTGACGAAACTTCGTGTGTCGCCGTCAATGACGATTTTTCCCGACAGGCAGATGAAGGCGATGATCGGGATGAAAGCGACGAAGGCGTGATAACCGGCATTGGCGGTGAGCAGATACAGGATCGGAACGGTCATGTAGAGCCACAGCATGCCCTCGCCATCAAGCTGCCTTACCCTGACCAATTTGAAGAATTCCCGGAGGCAGAGAAAACTGACGACCGCGAGAAACAGCAGGAAAACTTCCCGGCCCAGAAGCAGTGCCCCGACAAACACAGCGGTGATGATCCACCAGGTCCGGACCCGGAGCGTGAGCTCCGCAGGGTCGAACTGCGGCATCAGGCGTGCCGGGAGTCGGGCGAACAGGGTCGCAACACCGAGTGTCGCAGCAATCCCGCTCAGCACAATTTGCATTCCACCGGTCATGATTGACTCGCGCCGTGCGTGACTACGGATTTCGAAATGAGGCGCCGGCAGCCGGTGATCCGGCGCGCGCAGGACGTGAGGAGGCGGCAGGGCGCGGATTTCCCGCGCATCCCGCCGTTGCAGGTGGAATGGTCAATCATCTTGCACCTCCCGACGCCGGCCCGCTGCCGGCGGCTTGGGGGTAGGTATAGCGCAGGATGACGTACGGATTGATTACCGATTGCAAAAATATGCTTGTTTTCGTCTCAGGGCCGCGTGGAGTTCGGGCACATTTTTTTAAGACTCTGCTCCTGACTTCCGGTTATTGGCCGCTTCAAAGCCTTCCGCCGGCTGCCCCGCATACCGGACAACTTTGTTCCGTCCGCGCCAACCACGTATTTGAGAAATATAAAGTCTTACTTTATAATTATCATTCATGAAATACACGCACAGGACCCTGGAGACGGCGCTGGCGCGGGCGGCACGGGATTTCCCGGCCGTGGTCCTGACCGGCCCGCGCCGGGCAGGCAAGACAGTTCTGCTCCGTCATTGCTTTCCCCGCGCAAGCTATCACCTGCTTGAGGATCCTGACGTCGTGGCCCGGCTGCGGGCCGATCCACAGGGGTTTCTGAATGATGTGCGTCTCCCGGCGATACTCGATGAAGTGCAGAACGTACCGGAAGTGTTCGCGTACGTGCGTTCGCGTGTGGATCGCGAACCTCGCGGCAAGGGCCGATGGCTGTTGACGGGATCGCAGGAGGCACCGTTGATGCAGGGTGTCAGCGAGTCCATGGCCGGACGCGCGGCCATTCTGCAGCTCTATCCATTTTCAACCCGGGAATCTCCACGAGTCAGTGTGTTGCGTGGCGGGTACCCCGAAGTGATCGCCCGGCCCGCCGGCGCCCGGCTCTGGTTCAGTTCCTACCTGCAGACGTATCTGGAAAGGGACGTGCGAGCGGTGACTGCGGTCAAGGACCTGGCGACCTTCAGGAGATTCCTCGCATTGCTGGCCAGCCACCATGGACAGATGTTGAACCGGACCGACCTGGCTGCACCGCTGGGCGTGAGCGTGCCCACCGTTTCCCAGTGGCTTGGCATCCTTGAAATCACCGCGCAGGTTCTCGTCGTACCGCCGTTCTATGAGAATCTCGGCAAACGCCTGGTGAAGTCGCCCCGGATTTACCTTGCGGATTCAGGCCTCGCGTGTCATCTGCTGGGAATAGACACCGACAATGAACTTCGGAAATCCCCGTTTCAAGGCGCGCTGTTTGAGGGTTTCATCGCGTCGGAAATGATCAAGACGCAGGTTAATGCCGGACTGCGCCGCGAAATTTACTATTTTCGGGACCAGCAGGGCCTGGAAGTGGATTTCCTGGTGCCCGGCCGCGCCGGCACCCTGAAGCTGGTCGAGTGCACGGCCACGCGCACGGTCACACCTCAGATGGCCACGTCGTTACAGCGGGTCAACGCGGCGCTCCGGCGCGGAAGACGAAATGTCTCCGTGGAGATGTTCCTGGTGCATCAATCGTCCGCCGACAGCGAGAAAACGCACGCAGTCGCAGCCGGGGTCAAGGCGATGGGATGGAAGGATTTCCTGAAACTGGCTTGGTAAATTATGGTGCGATCTCACACAGTCTGCCCTGGCAACCGCATGAATGCTGGGTTCGACAGGTGGCGCTAGGACAGCTAACATTCTGA
>JACORW010000029.1 GCA_016179185.1 Gammaproteobacteria bacterium
AAAAGCTTGCATGCTACTCAAGGTGTTCGGGAATTGCTGAGACATGAGTGTTCGACAATTGCTGAGACATGCCCCATAAGTCATAAGCTATAAGTGAAAAGCAACAAGAGCTATAAGCCATAAGTCATAAGCTATAAGTGAAAAGCAACAAGAGCTACATGCCATAAGTCATAAGCTATAAGTAAAGGCTGCGAACAACAGTGAATCCAGTAAATACGGTGCGTGGACTTCGAGTTTCGTGTTTTCCTTATAGCTTATGGCTTATTGCTTATTGCTAGCTTCATTCGAGCCACTTTATCACCGACGCACCCTCCTCCGCCGAGCAGACGCTGTCCCGGAAATTCTGAAACAGATCCCGGCCGGTGCCGAACCGATTGCCGGCGAGATCGGCCTGTACGCATTCCCGCGCGGCGAATTCCCTCTCCGGCACCTTCGCTTCCAGCATGCCCCGCTCGGCATCGAGCCGGATCACGTCGCCGTCGCGCAATTTGCCAATCGGGCCGCCCATCGCCGCCTCCGGGGTCAGGTGGATCGCGGCGGGCACACGGCCGGACGCGCCCGACATGCGCCCGTCCGTCACCATCGCGATGCGGTGACCGCGACCCTGCAACACGCTCAATGGCGTCGTCAGTTTGTGCAGTTCCGGCATGCCGTTGGCCCGGGGCCCCTGGAAACGGATCACGGCCACGCAGTCGCGATCCAGTTCACCGCGTTTGAAGGCGGCTTCCAGGTCCAGTTGGTCGTGAAAGATCCGGCACGGCGCTTCGATGACCCGGTTCCCCCGCGCCACCGCGGACACCTTGATGACGCTGCGCCCGAGGTTGCCGTTCAATACCCGAATTCCGCCCTCGGGGTCGAACGCATTGGCGATCGGCCGCAGCACCTCGTCATTCCCGGAATCGCGCGCCACCGGGTACCAGTCCAGTTTGCCGTCCTCGAGAACCGGCTGTTGCGCATATTTCGACAAACCACCGCCCGCGACGGTCGAAATGTCCTCGTGCAGCAGACCGGCACCCAGGAGTTCGCGGATCAGGAACGCCATTCCGCCCGCGGCGTGGAAATGGTTCACGTCCAGGTCGCCGTTGGGGTAGATGCGCGTCAACAGCGGCACGGCGGCGGAGAGCCGATCGAAATCATCCCAGTTGATCTGGATCCCGGCGCTGCGGGCCATGGCGACCAGGTGCAGCGTGTGATTGGTGGATCCACCGGTGGCCAGCAACCCGACGATGGCATTGACGACGGCCTTCTCATCCACGACCTGCGCCAGCGGCGTGTACTGATCGCCGAGGGACGTGATCTGTGCCACGCGCCGGGCGGCATCGCGGGTCAGCGCCGTGCGCAGCGGCGTGTTGGGATTGACGAAGGCTGCCCCGGGCAGCATCAGCCCCATCACCTCCATCATCATCTGGTTGCTGTTGGCCGTGCCAAAAAACGTGCAGGTCCCGACCGTGTGGTAGGCCCGGGCCTCGGCCTCGAGCAGCTCATCCTTGCCGGCCTTGCCGGCGGCATAGCGCTTGCGCACTTCGGACTTTTCCGGATTGGACAGGCCGCTCGGCATCGGCCCGCCCGGCACGAAGATCACCGGCAGGTGCCCGAACGACAGCGCGCCGATCAGAAGTCCCGGCACGATCTTGTCGCACACACCGAGACACAGCGCCCCGTCGAACATGTTGTGGCTGAGGGAAACGGCGGTGGCCATGGCAATCACGTCGCGGCTGAACAGCGACAGCTCCATGCCGGGCTGTCCCTGCGTGACGCCGTCGCACATCGCCGGCACGCCGCCGGCCACCTGCGCGGTGGCGCCCACTTCCCGCGCGGCCAGCTTGATCAGCGCGGGGTAGCCGCCGAGCGGCTGATGGGCGGACAGCATGTCATTGTAAGCCGTCACGATGCCGATGTTGGGCGCCGTGCCATGTCGCAGTTGCAGCTTGTCCTCGCGTTCCGCGGAGGCGAACCCGTGGGCCAGGTTGCCGCAGGAAATCTTGTTGCGTGCAGTACCGGCCTGCCGCGCCGCTTTCATCCGATCCAGATAAGCCGCCCGCGTCTTTCCGCTTCGCTGGATGATTTCCCGGGTAATCTGATCAATCACTGGATGCATGAGGACCTCCTGGATCACGGCGCCCAATACACGCTGACGGGCGTGCCGGACTGCCGCAGTATGGCGCGCACGGGCATTTCATTTTCCGCGCCCGCGCCGCACGCGCGATTGAACGCCGCGCGCTTGTCGTCTCCGGTAATGAGCAGATGAATGTGACGTACGCGGGCCAGCGCCGCAAACGTAAGGCTCATTCTCGGATGCGGGCCGGCAATCTCGGCGGACAGCGGCCGCACCGCCTTGCACAGCCGGTCGAAGCGCGGGTCCAGGGCATCATTCAGCGCCGCCGCCAGGGGAAACAACGATGCCACGTGTCCGTCCCGGCCCATGCCCAGCATGCACAGCGCCGATTCCCACGGCATCGCGCAGAGCCGTTGATGGCATGCATGCTCGGCTGCCTCCGGCGTGTCGTTTCCCGCCTCGTAGAGCGGGATGAATCGGGCGGCGCCCGCCGCGCCACTCAGCAACTTCTCCCGGACCATTTTCTCGTTGCTGGCCTCGTGCACGGGCGCTACCCAGCGCTCGTCGCTGAGCGTCACGGTGAGCCTGTGCCAGTCCAGCGCGGCCCCGGATAACCGTTCAAAAATGGGCGGTGCGGTGGTGCCACCGGTGGCGACCAGACCTGCGGCTGGCACCTGGGCGAGCAGCCGGCCGAGGCCCGCCTCGACCTCGGCGGCAAGCGCCGCGTACATCTCCTCGCGGCTTCGGAACTCATGCCACTGATATGCCATTACCGTCTCCGGCGTGCTCAATTCAGGAATCGAGCCAGGTATGCCCGAAGCGTTCCGTCAATGCAAACGACGCGGACGGCCCCCAGCTCCCGGCGCTGTAGGACTGCGGCGTCAGTCCCGCCGCCTGCCAGCCCGCAACGATCCCGTCGATCCAGCCCCATGCCGCCTCCACCTCGTCGCGGCGCACGAACAGCGTGCGGTTGCAGTGGATCGCATCCAGGATCAGGCGTTCGTAGGCAATGCCGCGCCGGTAATTGGGAAAGGCGTTGGTGCGGCTCAGGTTCAGCGGCAGCGCCTGCAACCGCGTGCCTTCCGAGGTCAGACCGGGAACCTTGTTCATCATCCACAGCGTGATCTCTTCCTCCGGCTGCAAACGGATCATCAACTTGTTGGCGGTGAGATTGGACCCCGGCGGCAGCGCGAAGATCGAGTGCGGTACGTCGCGAAACTGGATGAAGATCTCGGTGTAGCGCTTCGGCATGCGCTTGCCGGTGCGCAGGTAGAACGGCACGCCGCGCCAGCGCCAGTTGTCGATCTCGGCGCGCAGTGCGACGAAGGTCTCGCAATTACTCGCCCGCCCGCCCTCCTCCTCGCTGTAGCCCGGTACCGGCTTGCCGTTGATCGCCCCGGCGGCATACTGGCCGCGCACGCTTTTCTGCCGGACCTCCGCGGCATTCATCGGCCGCAGCGAGCGCAGGATCTTGAGCTTCTCGTCGCGAACCGCATGGGACTCCAGCACCACCGGCGGTTCCATGGCGACCAGGCACAGCAGTTGCAGCATGTGGTTCTGCACCATGTCACGCAGGGCGCCGCTTTCGTCATAGTAGGACCAGCGCCCCTCGACGCCCACGGTCTCGGCAATGGTGATCTGCACGTGGTCAATGCCGTTACGGTTCCAGAGCGGCTCCAGCAGAGAGTTGGCAAAGCGCAGCGCCAACAGGTTCTGCACCGTCTCCTTGCCCAGGTAATGATCCACGCGAAACACCGCGTCTTCGTCCACGGCCTCGGCGACCGCGCCGTTCACCTGCCGTGACGTCTGCAAGCTGAACCCGATCGGCTTTTCCAGTACCACGCGGCAATGCGGGCCCAGCAGGCCAGCGGCCTTCAGGTTGCGGCAGATGGAGCCGTACAGTTTCGGCGACACGGCCAGGTAATACAGCGTGGCATCGTCGGCCTTCATGCCGCAGCGCTGTCCCAGCCGCGTGTAGTCTTCCGGGCGCTCCAGCTCCATCGGGCAGGTCGCCAGGCGCGCGGCAAAACGCTGCCACACGTCGCCGTCAATGCCGGGCACGGAAGCATTGGCGCCAATGGCGCGCCGCAATTCTTCGCAGAAAGCTCCGGTCTCCGGGATGGCGCGGGCCGCCGCCACGATGGTCAGACCGTCGGGCAGCAGCCGATCCCGGTCCAGCAGGTACAAAGAAGGAAACAACATGCGCAACGACAGATCGCCGTTGCCGCCGAACAGCACGACGCGGGAGGAAACCCTGACCTGTTCGTCCATAGCCCGCCCGTGCGGCTAACCGTACCGCGACTCGAATTCATTCATGAACTGCACCAAGCGATCAACGCCTGCCTCCGGCACCGCGTTGTACAGACTCGCCCGCATGCCGCCGACGGTGCGAAAGCCGTTCAGGTTCAACAAGCCGACTTTCTCCGCCTCCGACAGGAACACGGGATCCAGCGACTTGTCCGGCAACTGGAACGGCACATTCATCCATGAACGGCATTCCGGGCTCACCTTGTTGCGATAAAAATCGCCGGCGTCAATGGCGTCATAGAGTTTCTGCGCCTTGCGCTGGTTTACCACCGCCATCGCTTCCGGTCCGCCCTGGGCCTTCAGCCAGTCGAACACCAGGTCGGCGAGATACCAGGCGAATGTCGGCGGGGTGTTGTACAGCGACGCATCCTTGTCCTGCACCGCGTAATTGAACGGGATCGGCGTCTCGGGCATCGCCTCGCCGAGCAGATCGCGGCGCACGATAACCACCGTGATCCCGGACGGGCCGATGTTCTTCTGGGCGCCGGCGTAGATGAGAGCGAACTTCGTCACGTCGAAGGGGCGCGACAGGATCGTGGAAGACATGTCCGCCACCAGCGGCACGTCGCCGGTGTCCGGGATCCAGTCGAATTCCAGGCCGCCGACGGTCTCGTTGGGCGTGTAGTGCACGTAGGCAGCGTTCGGATCCAGATCCCAGGTGGAGAACTCCGGGATCGAGGTGTGGTTGCCGGCGCTGGAGTCGGCGACCACGCGAACCTTGCCGTACTTTCCCGCCTGCTCGATGGCCTTGTCGGACCAGATCCCGGTGCGGACATAGTCGGCGGTGCCACGGCCGCGCAGCAGGTTCATGGGGATGACCGCGAACTGCGTACTGGCCCCGCCCTGGAGAAACAGCACCGCGTAGTCATCGGGGATGTGCATCAGGTCCCGCAGGCCGCGCTCCGCGTGGCGCGCGATGTCCTGGAACGTGGCGCTGCGATGGCTCATCTCCATGATCGAGGCGCCGCTTTTGCCCCAGTTCATCAACTCCTGCTGCGCCCGGGCCAGGACCGGTTCCGGCATGGCGGCCGGTCCGGCGCAAAAGTTGTACGCGCGTGTCATTGGTTCACCCCCGTGTCCTTGTCCGCGTAGCGGACCGCGCCGGAAGCGGCTGCAATAGCTCCCGAAAGCGCGCCCCGAGTCAAAAGCAGATTGTCAGCGTGTCGGAGGGAATTTTCAAATGACGTTCAGGTTTCCGGGGAAACGTCGTGCCACCCAACCCGTATTCGCGCCGTTTCTGCCCATGCTGGTTCGGATCGCCGGTCTGGTCTGCATGTCGGAACAGACACCTTGGTCTCGCCTTGACTTCGTCCCAAGCGCAGGCCGGGATTTGGCGTATCACCGCCGCATCAGTCGTGTCGGTCATCTCCGATACAGGTGCCGGCCAACAACATGCCGATGTAGGTCTGGTAATAGAACGGCTTTGCGTCGCCCGCGAAGTTCTCGTTTATCTGCAGCACTGCAAACTCCCCCGTATTCTCAAAAATCGATATGGACTTGAAGGGATGGTTCTTGTCGCCATGGCTCAGGACTTTTGGGCTGTTGTTTGCATCAAAATTTTTCAGGCGCGCCTTCAATGCCGTGGTGCTGATCACCTTGCCCTGGTCACGGTCAACCACGAATTGTCGCTCCAGGTAGAAATTCTCCCATTCGTGCGTCGCATACTGCCCGGAGTCAGTCAGCCCCAGGACGCTGTTGACGGTGCAGACATACTGGGCGGCAATGGCAGGCGTTGGCGACAGAACAAATGACGAGAGAAACAATCTCGAAATGACGCCGCAGCGGTTCATGGTGGTTTCCTCAAGTGATACATCATGCAAAGGCTGCAGATTATAAACACGCCCGGGCCAACGACCATGCAAGCACAAGAACGACAAGGCCCGGGCGAGAAAGGCTGTGTGATCTACATGGCGTGCCCGGAGTGATTGACTCGCGGCTTTCCCGCTGCGCGGCCCTGCTTCGCTCGATACTTCGCAATGGCCACATTACGCTGCGCGTTTTTCTTTCGGTACCACTGCGAGCCGGAGACCCGATGCGGCAAGAACCGCGATCAGGCTGCGTAGTTCCGGATTGCCGGTTTTTGAAAGCATTCGATAAGTGGCTTCGCGCGTGAGCTTCGCTTTCCGCGCCACCTTTGCGATGCCTCCTTGCGCTTGGGCCACATGGCGCAGTGCTAACATGATTACGGCTTGATCTCCATCCTCAATGGCCGCTTCAATGTGTGCAGCCGCCTCCTCAGGGTCCTTCAGCCTTTCTATCAACCACTCGGTGTAGGACGCGGTCGGCGGCACCTGCTGTGCCTTCCTTCTTTGCGCGGGCTTTGTAGTCTTTGAAATAGCGTTTCGCACGTTCAATATCCTCGAATTGTGTATTCTTGTTTCCACCGCACAGAAGAAGCACTACGACTCTTCCCATGCATGCGTAGTAAACGCGATAACCTGGGCCCCAATCGATGCGCAGTTCCATGACTCCCTCGCCGACCGACCTCGTATCCCCGAAGTTGCCAAGTTCGATTCTGTACAATCGCATATCGACCTTGGCACGTGTCCGGGCATCCTTCAGGCACTCCACCCATTCCACGAATGGTTTGCGGCCGGCAACCGTTTTGTAATAGTGGAGTTCCCTCTCCATGCAGGAGATTGTAACTTATATATTACATCGCGGGCAACGCCCGGAAGTACTTTTCGCCCGTGTCGCTCGCCCTGCGGGCGCACTTCGGGCGTCCCAATCGTCTGTCCTGACGATGGATCGAACTTCGGCAAGCTGGCCACGCTATTCCTTTTTAGGTATAATTGCCAAGTGAAGGGATGGGCACGAACGAAACCGAGGCGGTTCGAATGGATCGGGAGCTCGAAGAAGGACCTCAAGAAACTGCCGGAGGAAGTCGTGCAAGTTTTCGGCTATGCGCTCTACTTGGCGCAAATCGGACAGCAACATGAACAGGCCAGGCCGCTGCGGGGCTTCGGTTCTGCGGGCGTTCTCGAGATTGTGGATGACTGGCGAGGCGACACCTATCGCGTCGTGTACACAGTCCGCCATATCGTGCGGGTGTTCGTGTTGCACGTGTTTCAGAAGAAGTCAAAGTCCGGGGTCGCGACGCCGAAAGCTGATTTGGATTTGATCAAGCGAAGACTGAAGGTGGCCGACCGGCGCGCCGAGGAACTGAAAGATGAAGAAACGCAAAGTCACTGAAAGGCATCAAATTCACGAAGGCAGCGGGAACGTGTACCGCGACCTCGGCTATCCTGACGCGGAAGAAATGTTTGTCAAGGCACAGCTCGTTCGTAAGATCAGCGACATCATCCGCAGTAAAGGATTGACTCAGGTGGAAGCGGCCAGGATTCTCGGTCTTACCCAACCGAAGCTGTCGGGCATCCTTCGCGGGCAATTCCGGGGGATCTCCGAGCGGAAGTTAATTGATTGCCTGACCAGTCTGGGGCGGGACGTCGAGATCGTTGTGAAGGACGCAACCCAGCGTCGCGCGAACGGCAAGCTGACTGTGGTGTTCGCGTGATCGCTTTAGGAGCAGCCATCACCTGGGCGCCAGATAGTCCGAAGAAACCCGGCAGGTTAATTGGTCGAACTGGATTGGTTTGTCGGGAGTTCGAATCCCGGCATCCGATCCCCGGAACTGAGTTAGTCGCGCCGTAAGCCACAGAGGCGGATTGAATCTCCTGCCTGACACCCTTCAGCCAGTTTTGCGCAACGGCGGAACCCTTTCCCTGCCTCGCAAGAGGTGCCAGAGGTCCCAGTCCCGCTGCAGGTTCATCCAGAATTCCGGACCGGTCCGCAGCGCCTCGCCGAAGGCCAGCGCTGATTCGGCGGAAACACCGCGCCTGCCGTTGACGATCTCATTCAAGCGCGCGTAGGTCCAACCCAGGTGTGCCGCGAACTTCCTCTGGCTGACACCCATGGGCTCCAGGTATTCCCGGATCAACATCTCGCCAGGATGAGTCGGTGGCCTCTTTTTCGGCAATGTGCGCATGGTCTGTTTCAATCGTGATAATCAACAATCTGAACGTTCACAGCATCCCTTCCTTCCGACTGGAACATTACCCGCCACTGGCTGTTTACCCTGACGCTCCAAAAATGCTGCAGTCGACCTCCCAGTTTCTCCAGTCTGTTGCCCGGCGACTTTCGCAGAACATCTGGGCTGTTTGCCGCATTGATCTGGTCGAGTAGCCTGCGAATTCTTGGATGCAGGGTCACTGGCAGCTTGCGAGAGTGCCGCGTATCGACACCGTCGTATATGTCTCGCGTAGCCCGGCCGATGAAGTTCCCTATCATGGCCAAGACTATATCGAAGAGCGATATAGTGTGTCATGACCCGAACGGAGTATCCAGTTCCGTCACTTTTGGGATGGAAAGATCCGCGTGAAACCGGCCTTTTGTTTTGAAGTATGGCGCGCCCGGAGAGATTGACGCGCGACATCCTGTCGCCCGCCCTGCGGGTGACCTGCGGTCGTCCCAATTGTCTTTCCTGACGATTGGTCGAACTGGATTTGTTTGTCAGGAGTTCGAATTCCGGCAACACGCATAGACCGGCGCCCAGCCCGCTATTCCTTGGATTTCCATCAGTTACCCGGTTAGTTGCGGTTACTTACTATTTCCTGTCCTCCCGGCCGACCACACTCAGCCCCGGCAAATGCCATCCATCCCTCAACAGGAGAACTGAAATGAAAGCAACCGTAGCTGTGATTCTTTTGACACTGGCGGCCGGGCAGGCCAATGCCGAAGGGTTTTACCAGATGGTCGTCGGCAACGCGCCGCAGGCCGTGCAACTCAGCACCGGGCAATCCCACGGGACCAACCATTCGCCTCTGTACGAGCAGGTGACCAGTCAGTCCCGGGCGATCGCCAATGGCGAGAGTCGTACCTTCACGCTGGCCGCCAGCTCCGACGCCACGCCTTTGTATCGGCAGGTGAGCGGCTCATAAATCGGATGATGCGCCCGGGCGGACCGGGAATCCTCCTCCCATCTCCCGCGCCCCCTGGCACAGGCGGCGCGGGTTTTTTATTCAATCAGGGCAAACCCAAGCGGCGCAGGCTGTCCGAGAATCGCTTGCCCAATTCGGGATCCCTGATCCTTCGGTCGCCTTCTGCCGCCATCCCGTAGTCGGGATTAATCCGCAGGATTTCCGCTACGTGTTTCCTGCCGTCCGATTCGCGGCCGAGCAGGCCGTAGCTTGAAGCCAGGTATAATCGTGCGGGCAGAAACCACGGGCTTTTCCTCGCACCCTTTTCCAGCAACTCGATTGCCTCATCCAGGCGGCCCATGACGTAATAGGTTAACCCGCGCGCAAAATAGTAGGGTTCCATGGGGTTCAGCCGCAGCGCCCGTTCCACCAGTTGCATCGCCTCGCCCGTCTGACCCGCCCAAGCCCTGCACATGGCCATCCATTCCAGGGCGAATGAGCTGCTCTGGTCGAGCTTTATCGCCGCTTCTCCCTCCGAGTTCGCCTTGTCGTACTCATTCAGCCACAGATAGGTCCAGCCCAGAGTGGAATGTGTCAGCGCAGAACCCGGATCGAGTTCAACCGCCCTCAGCGAGAGTGCAACAGCCTCGGTAAGAGCGGTTTCCCGATTTTCGCTCAGGCCCACGATCCATTCGTAGACCAGCACGCGCGCAAGGGCGGCGTATGCCTCGGCGTAGCCGGGATCGAGTCTGATCGCATGCCGGAGCAGGGCGCGCGCCTGGAACAGATCCTGTTTGCGGAAACTGCGAAAATACTCGACACCGCGCAGGACACAGTCATAGGCCTCCAGGTTGTCCGTCCCCTTTCTGCCAAAGCGAGTCTCCTCCGCGGGAGACAGGTTGATCTGCAGGGCGGCAGTGATCTTCTGGACCACTTCATCCTGCACGGAAAAGATATCCAGCAGCTCCCGATCGTAGCGCTGCGCCCAGCGGTCCTGTCCCGTCCTGCCATCCACGAGCTGGGTGCTGATCCGGACCCGCGCGCCCACCTTGCGCACGCTTCCTTCCACCACGTAGTCGGCGCGGAGTTCTTCGCAGACCTGCTGCACCGTGGCCGATTTACCCTTGAAGGTGACAGACGACTGGCGGGAAATCACACGCAGCCCCGACACTCTGGAGAGCTCGGTGATCAAATCCTCCGCGACCCCGCTGGTGAAGTATTCCTGCTCCTGATCGCCGCTGAGGTTCTCGAACGGCAGGACCGCGACTACGGGTTTCGCAGGCGGGATTTGGCGATCTGTGACCCCACGCCCGGGATGGTCCGGTGCGGCGCCAATACTGCCGAATTGGACCGCCATGGCGTAGGTTCCTTTTGGCAATTCAATTACCACCGGATCGTCTTGTCCGAACTCGTCGTAATACTCCCTCAGCTTGGCGCGCAGCCGGCCAGCCTCCACCCGCACGATGGAATCAATCGCCGGATCAAATCTCTGGTCCCGATCGAACACCTCCACGCCGAGGACGAACTGATTCAACCGCCGGCCCGCGCCGGTCACTGTCTCCTCGACAACGTACTTCAAGAAGCGGCTCTGACGCTCCGATTGCGCGAACAAGGGATGCCGCAACATGCGCGCCAGTTGATCCCGGATCGCAGTCACTTCGTCCGCGGACCATTGAATGACAGTTTCATCCATCGCCGAATTGATGTCTCCGCGAAATACAGGGGCAGATCCAATGTAGGGCGCGCTTGGCCGCCCTCTGGTGTCAGATTACTCCAGTCTACCGTGTACGCGGCGCAAGGATTGCGCCCAGAAGATCACGGCTCTTCCGGATGCGCTCGAGGTGCGGGTAGCGTTCGCCGTCGCGGTAATCCACTGCAACCTCGTGGAAGAAATCCACGCTTTCCACCAGCAACCGCATCGGTGCGCCGGAGCCTTGCGCTTCGGTGATGGCGCGGAGGAGTACCTCCTTGTTCCAGCGGCGACCGTTGACGGCGACCAATGTCGAGCCTGGGGGCAATCCCGCCTTGCCGGCCGGTGAGTCCGGCAGGATGTCCAGCAATCGGCCCAAGCTGGAAGCCTCGGTACTCAAAGTGATCCCCAGTGAATACCACAAATCCAGCGTTTCTTTTGCTTTTTCCCGGTCCTTAGACCTTATGTTTGGCTTGCTGCTGTAAACCAGTTGCCAGCCCCCGTTGGTGAAACCGTCGAGGGGCGCCTGCGGGCGCACGGAATAGATGCGATCATCAAGGAACTTCCGCCAGTCGTAGTCGGCGACCTGTGCCAGGGCCGCCGTGAATTCTTCGTAGGTATAGGGCCTGACCTCCGGCTTGCCGTTTTCTCCGCCAAAGAAGGCTCGGCAGAAATCATCCAGGTTCTTGCGATTCCTGGTCAGCGTGCGGATCAGCACATCGGCCTCCAGCCAGATCAGGGCGCCCTCGTTGTAAAAATCCACGTCCCGTCGCCATGCCTTCCATTCCGTGGGCACGCCGTACAACAGGTAGGCCGTGCGGGCCGTATCCACCAGCGGTCGCCAGGTACGGCCGGGACGGTTGGTCAGTTCAGCGGCGATCTGCGCAAAGGCTTCCTGCGCGTATTCGGGAGTCCACAACCCGCTTCTTGCGGTAAGGACGAGGCCGAGGTATTGGGTCAGGCCCTCGTAGATCCAAAGCAGATCCGGGTTATATGGTTCCTGGAAATCGTCACGGGTCAGGCCGGCCGGACGCCGGTACTTGGCGTTCCATGAATGGACGAACTCATGGGGCAGAAGGGTGCTGGTGGATTTCAGTCGCTCATCATCAATCAGGGAACGTTCGGGCAGCCGGTTGTCGCTTGATTCGTGATGTTCGAGGCCAAAGGAATCTATGTGATCGCTCAGGGTCAGCAGGAAGTCGTAGCTACGGTAGTGGTATGAGCCGAACAGGGTGTTCCCTTCCGCCACCAGCTTGCGAAATGCCGCCTCGGTCTCGGGCCGGATCTCTATTGCCGCTGCGCTGTCGGCGGCCAGGTGCAGGCGATGGGGCACGGCCGCGTTGCCGGTCAAGTCCAGTTCACGGAAGTGCGCGCCCGTGTTGACCGGAGAATCGACCAGTTCGGCCAGCGAAACGGTTTCGTACCGGATTACATTACCGTTCTGGCCTGACTGACGCAGCGCCGTACCGGCCTTCCAGCCATCGGGCAATTTCAGTACGGGCCGATAGCGCAGTTCATAAATGGACTGCCCGGCTGGATACAACAACAGCGTATTCCAGCTCATCACGGCTACCCGGTCCGACGTTGCCGGGCCATTGCCGAATTGCCCGGATGCCCGCGGCGGCAGGTAATCCAGCTCGATATCGAGCTGACTGACCCCGGCGGGCACCTCGACATAAAACGTGTATGCATCACGCGGGTCGCGATCCCATGGTATGGAATTCCCCGCTGCGGTGATTTTCAGGCCAACGAGTTCCGGAATGGGGCCCGTCGGGCCGTGCTCGCCGGGCATGTATTTCGGGTAGAGCAAGGTGAGTGGCCCCGCTTCCACAGGCATGGTCAGTTGCGCGTGCAAGATGCGCTCGGCGGCCCGGGTCATATCCACCTGGATATCGATGGGCGTATTCATGCGTTGAGCGAGCGTCAGGCCGGGCAGGCAACACAGGGTGATGGCAGCCAAAGCAATCACATTTGAACAGCGATTACTGGTCGGCATGGCAGGTACCTCGGGGGTTATGGTTTAGCCGTCCCTGCGCTGCTGGGCCTAAATAACTGTTCTGAAATATGCTACAGGCTTCCAGCGGAAGGCCCGATCCCCTTCCGGCGGATGGGGGACCACTCGATCACCTGTGGGGCCGGGTTTACCCGGCCTGGGACCGGCCGGCTGAAAGCCGGCCCCACAAATCCGGTACCTTTGATCGGAACGCCCGACGGAAAGCCGGTTGAGCCGGTAATTGGCGAGATCGGAAACATGCGGCTGGCGAACGCCAAGCAGATTCGCCACGGCTGCCTGGGTCAGACCGCGATTGTCCACGATGCGATCGATTTCGACGGCAAGCTGCGCACGGACGGTGCGTTTCCGGCCCGGGACATTACCAGGCGGCGAGATATCGGTTTGCCGTGGGCTGCCTGACCTTAACGGCCACTTCGACGCGCGAACCCAACTTGCTGAGAATCAGCATGAGTCGATCAGCAGTAAAACGCCCGAGATCCGCATTCCGGATCCGGGAGAAATCAGCGGCGGCAATTCCCGTAAGCGCATGTGCCTGACGAACGGACATGGCCCTGCCGTCGAGCACCTTGATGATCTCTGCTGCCAGCACCGCTTTGAACTGCTTGAGATCCGCATTCTTCTTCGCAAGGTCCCGATAGACATTACCGCTGCCGTGCACAACCCTGATCCGCTCATGTTTCACTTCAACCATTCCTCCAAATATTTAAGACGGCTCCTGATCAGCCGGATTTCGTGTCGGGGAGTCCTGATCCCATGCGTGGATTTTTTCTGGAATGCATGGATTACCCAAAGATCCACACCGACATGCAGCGCATAGACCACGCGGTACGCATTGCCCTTGTACGAGAGTGCGATTTCCAGGACACCAGAACTGATTTCTTTCAGAGGTTTTGCATTGTCCGCTTTGCCGCCCTCGGCCGCGATGGTCAGTGCCGCAAGGCAGATCGATTGCGCCCCTTCGGGAAAGCGGGTGAATGCCTTCCGGGCAGCCTTTATCCAACTAAACAACCCTCGCCTGTAAGGCGAGGGGTTTATGGAGGGTCGATTGGAAATCGACTGTCATCGACGATGCTCTCCCCTTCTTGCTCATCGATATACTCCTTGATCATCTCGTCGGTGATCGTGCCGGAACTCGCCGCCAGATAACCCCTGGCCCAGAAGTGCCGACCCCAGAACTTCTTGCGCAAATGCGGAAACTCCTGCAACAACACCCGCGAACTGGTCCCCTTCAGCCATTGCATGATCTGACTCACCTTCTGCGTCGGCCGATAGCTCAGAAACACGTGCACGTGGTCGCGCGCGACCTTGCCGGAGATAATCTCCAGCTCATGTTCCAAAGCAATCTGCCGTATCAGGTCGCGCACACGTATCGCCACCTCCCCCGTCAGCACCGCCTTTCGGTATTTCGGTATCCATACCAAATGTGCCTTCAGGTCGCTCTTCGTGTGCGCGCCCAGCCTGTAATGTCGCACGCCACCACGTTACACGAACCTTTGCTTCGCCTGAAGGCGAGGGGTTTCCACCATCCCCGATGGGGACACTAAGCTGGCCTAGTAGCACGAGTGTTGCTAAGGCGAGGATCATGGGAATGATGCCTAACGCTCAGGGGCGAGCCGAGCCCGCAGGGCGAGGATCGTCCCTTGGAGCGCCTTGTTGGGCGGCTGCCGCGACAGCAGACTCGATGATCATCGCAGCGTACTCGGCGCCGTCAGTAGTGATACGCGACGCAAGGGCTCTCGCACAACTCGCGTAGTTGGCCACGCTGGTAAGTTGCACGATCACCCGGCTGAGCCTCGAATGGCTTAGGAACCGCGCGTGCAGTGGGGCGGGACCAAGGCCAAGGGCTTCGACGCGGTACCCGTGATAATACTGGTCACCAAGATGAGCCACGATGCCCTGAGGCCGCCCGGCCAATGCTGCCGAGGCAAAGGTGCCTGCTCCGCCGTGGTGAACGACCGCGCTGACCCGGGGAAACAGGAGATCGTGTAGCAGGTCTGGCACAGGGAGGGTCGCCGGCGATGGCGCGCTCGAACCCTTGAGAAGGCTCGCCGGATACAGTACGCGAACCCCTGCCTGATCAGCTGCGGCTTTGACGAGCGACGCAAGGCGATTGTGGCCGCTGGAGCCCATGCTCCCAAAGCCAATGTACACCGGCGCCGCGCCGGCGTTGAGAAATTCTTCGACCTGGTCAGGTAAATGCCCGGTAGCAGCGCGACGCCAAAGCCCGGTGACATGGACGGGCCCGACGTCCGGCGGCACGGGGGTCAAAGTGGAATCCACCGCTGCGAAAAGTTGTCCTGTGCGCGCGAGATAGTCATAGAGCGAGGAGACAGGGCCGAGCCGTCTGCGTTGACGTTCTCGTAGGAGCACTTTGCCGAGCAAAGGAAACAGGCCGTCCTGTACGCCCCACAGCATCCGGTGAAGGATTTGCGGTGGCTGTCGTAGGGGAATGCTTAAAGCGGGTTGATGTAGAGACCGGAGATAGCAGGGGCTGAAAACAGCATAGAAGTAAGGAATCTCATAGAATTCGGCCAGAGTTGGCGCAGCGAACTGCAACATCCCACCGACTACAGCGTCTGCATCGGCCATTACGGTTTCGAGGGCCTCAAACTGGGACGGCGTGGCCTTGAATGCCTCGAAAAAAACCCGCAGTTCGTTACGGGTCCGGTCGAAAAACGTACTGAAAGCCTGAGCTACCGGATGGTACGGTACTCCAGCCTCCTCGACCAAAGATCGGAAATCTGGCGGCGCGGCAAGAAGAACTGAGTGACCGCGACGGTGAAGCGCGTGAGCGAGAGCGACCATGGGCTCCACGTCTCCGCGACTTCCGTAAGGCGCGATGAGGATGTGCATGTAACCCCCATTATCGGAGCAGCCCAACGCGCACGCTCAGCGGCCGGAACGAGCGGAGCGAGCCCCGGACCGCTGAAGCGTGATGTTGGGCGAGCTGGCCAGCAGTTCACACCGAGTGGTCCTTGAGCAGATCGAAGCCATCGGATCGCAGGATCGCATCGCGGACCAACTTCGCGCGCGCTCGGTCGGCGCGGTCGCGGAGATCCCAGATCTTTCGGCACGAACGAAGGCTACTTCGCCACGAAGGCGACATGCCATAGGACAAGAGCGCTCCGCCCGAGGACGTGAATGCCCTGTAGATCAGTCCAGAAGGTTTGCTGACCGCGAGATCGACAGGTCGAGAGAATCGTGTCGAGTACCGCCCGGCCCCGAGGAAGACGCGTTCATCCTTTGGGGCGACGCCGTGGCCGCTCAGAAAGTGGGCGTTGCGAGCCGCTCGCGCCCGGTTTCGTGAGCTCACACGCTGCAGCGATTGGCCCGACTCCGCGATCTCTTCCACGCGGAGTGCGCCAAGCAGGTACCAGCCGCGATCTCGCGTAAAGCCGGCCCAGTCGGCGCCGACGTTTCGCCAAAGCAGTCCCCAAAACAACAGAATGTCGCCGACTGCGACGCTTCTGAGGGAAGCGGCTCGAGGATTAGAACACCTGTCGCCATAGCTGAGACCTTCCCAATCAGGGTCGGCATGGGTACAGCGTCGCCCGACACTACGCACAAACGGAAGGGCCTCCGCTGGATACCCCGGGCCAGGCTTGGGCCGCCTGGTCGGGAACGGCACGTAGATGAACGATCCGTTCGCGAAGATCGGGCTGCGCGCTTTGGCGCTGTGGCTCGTGTTCGCACCGATGTTCACGAGATAGACTGAATTCACACGTTTATCCAGCCGCCCAACGAATGCGCTAAACGGCGCGGCGTTTCTTGCCGCGCCCGTTTGAGCGCGTAGTTATGCGTGTCGACCTCTCCGCCACTTTGATAAGACTGCGGAGCGCATCGTTTACTGCCTCGGATGTGGGAAATGCGGCAGCAACATCGGGACTCAACAGCACAAGATTGGTCCCCTTACGGTACTCGGCGAGATATTTGCCGCGGACCCCCTTGCCAAGTACTTCACGAGTGTATTCTTTTCTCATAGGCTTGCTTGTGGGGCACTAGCCCTGTTCATAAATGGTGCGCTCGGCACGTTTCGCACGTCGAGCATTGATTATTCTAGCGCGCCGCCGCTGCTCGGTGTGGACGACTACAAGAAGCCGGCCTTTTGCTGAGACACCGAACGTCAGAAGGCGACGTTCGCCAGCCGAGTGGTCTGGATCATCGAAGGTCACCGCGAGTGGATCGCCGAATACAGTCATCGCCTCCTCAAAATGCACACCGTGCTTCCGTGCATTTGCCGCAGCCTTCCTTGGATCCCATTCGAATTCCACAGCAGGAACCTATACGAGTGCCTCACATACACGCATAACAGTAATTATCCTGCCGAAATACGGAACGCCATCCCGTATTTCGGCTGGATAAGAAACTGGGTTGTAATGAATTCAACGACATAGTATTTTTTAGCCCTGCAGTTTCACGAATTATTCTTGCGCTGGGGCATACCATCATTTACCTGCTCCGGGCAATACGACTCCCCTTTCTCACCCGCACTTCGACTCCCCGCAGTTGAGGCAGGTCAGGCAGCCGTCCATGTAGATGACGGCCTTGGTCATGCACTTGCTGCACAAGGTGGCGCTCGCGGGAAAAGCGTTGTTCTCGCTACTGGAATCAACGCCCGTGCGTAGATCCGCCTCAGCGCGCTTCTCGGCGACAAATTTGCTGCGGTGCTCATCCAGGCCTTCTTTCTTGAGAATACCGATGGAAATGAGGTGCTGCTCCAGCACGTCCCCGATCTCGCCCACCAGTGAGGGCATGAACTTGCCGCCTTTCTTGAAGTAACCGCCGCGCGGGTCGAACACGCTGTGCAGTTCCTCCACCAGGAACGTCACGTCGCCGCCCTTGCGGAACACCGCGGAGATGATGCGCGTCAGGGCCACGATCCATTGGAAATGATCCATGTTCTTCGAGTTGATGAAGATCTCGAACGGGCGGCGCAGTTCGTGCTCCGTGCCCGGGTTCAGCACGATGTCGTTGATGGTCACGTACATGGAATGCTCCGACGTGGGCGTGCGGATCTTGTACGTGGAACCGGTGAGCGTGGGAGGCCGCTCCAGCTTCTCGTGCATGTGCACGACGTTGTTGGCGGCGGATCCCACGAGCGCCGCTTCCTCGGCCGCGCCGTTCTCGCGCACTTCCATCCCGACGATTTTGCTTTCAATCTTTTTTGCCATGGGGGCCTCGTGGCTGGTGGCTGGTGGCTGGTGGCTGGTGGCTGGTGGCTGGTGGCTGGATAAGATGATGCACAAAGTTAGAATTTTCCGAAATAGCCTTCCTTCAACGCGTCGTAGAGATTCGCCGCCGTGTGCGTCTCGCCGTCGTACTCCACTTCCTCGTCGCCGCGCAGCTCCACGACTTCGCCGTTTTCGAGCGTGAAGCGATAGAAGGTGTTCCTCAGATCCTTTTCCTTGACCAATACGCCCTGGAACGCCAACGGATTAAAACGGAACGTGGTGCAGCCCTTCAGCCCCTGCTCATGGGCGTACAGGTATACGTCCTTGAATTGATCGAAAGGCATGTCGCTGGGCACATTCACGGTCTTGGAGATGGAGGAATCCACCCACTTCTGCGCGGCGGCCTGGATGTCCACGTGCTGGCGCGGCGTGATGTCGTCCGTGGTGACAAAATAATCCGGCAATGTCCCGCCGCCGGCGTCCGCCGCGGCATCCACCAGGTGCCGATAGGCCAGCAACTCGTAGGACCACACGTCCACCCGTTCCTTGCTCTTTCGGCCTTCGCGGATCACGTTGCGGAAGTAATGATGCGCAAACGTGGGCTCGATGCCGTTGCTGGCGTTGTTGGCCATGGAAAGAGAGATCGTTCCGGTGGGCGCGATGGAGCTGTGGTGCGTGAAGCGCGCGCCGACCTCGGCCAGTTCCTGCACCAGCTCCGGCGCGACGCCGGCCACGCGCTGCATGTAGCGGCTGTAACGCGCATGCAGCACACATCCTTTGATCTTGTCCCCTTCCTTGAAACCATCAGCAAGCATCTCCGGGCACTGCGCCAGCATGGCCGCCGTCACAGTGAACTCCTCGTCCATGATGGGCGCCGGGCCCTTCTCCTTCGCCAGTTCCAGCGCGGCCTGCCAGCCCACCAGTGCCAGCTCCCGGCTCACGCGCTCGGTGAACTCCGCCGACTCATGGCTGCCGTAACGCAGTCGCAGCAGGGCGAGCGTGGAACCCAGGCCGAGGAAACCCATGCCGTGGCGGCGCTTGCGGTGGATCTCGTCCTGCTGTTCCTTGAGCGGCAGACCGTTGATCTCCACGACGTTGTCCAGCAAGCGCGTGAAGATGTGCACGACGCGGCGGTATTGCTCCCAGTCGAAGCGCACCTTGTCCGTGAACGGCGCCACGACGAACTCCGTAAGATTCACCGAACCGAGCAAACAACTGCCAAATGGAGGCAAAGGCTGCTCACCGCACTGCCCGGTGACCAGGCCATTGAAAATGACCGTGTTGTTGTCCGGCTGCGTCGTGTCGTAGACATCCTCCCGGCCGGCAAATTCAACCTTCGTCACTCGCGTCGCGAATCGCTGGGTCTTGCGCAGCATCTTGTCAGCAGCCCATGCCCGGTATTTCTCGTTCTTGTTGTCGAGCAGGAAACCGATTTCGCGCATGAAGACATCACGGGATTCTCCATCAATAATCAACTCGTAATCGCTACGGCAGGCATACTCCCGGCGCCCTCCCTTGCCATCGGGAAGTATTCTGATTCCGGCCTTGCGCCGAAACCGGACACTGCAATAGACGCCAAAATTGGCTAACAGGATTTGAATGTCCTTCAGCAGGTTTTGGTGGCTGGACGCCAGGCGGATCGAGCAACTCTGGCTCTTTGTGGACACGTTTATTGTCCCATCGGTCTGGAACAGGGCTCGCAGGTAGCTGCGCGCGCAGGTCTCGGAGCCGCGCCAGATGACTTCAGGGACTCGCAGCTTCGTGTCGCGCGTAAATCCGTAGCGCTGAAGGATTCGCGCGAGCAATACCGAACGCACAATCAGCAGGTTCCGCTGTGGTACGGAAATCGGGGCAACCTGGTAAGTGCGCCGAGTTGGCATCCGGGCAATCAGTGAGTTGATGTAGACGCAAAGCGCCGGCGCCAGCACGCGTTCGTCGTTCCAGAGGTTCAGTACTGCGGACTCCTTCCCCGGTCCGCGACTTGTGAAGTGCCCATCGCCCGTGATCAGTCCGAGCAACATACCCAGGTTCTCGCTTCCATCGCTGCCGAACTGTCCCTTCCCGGACTGGACCAAGATCTCATCGCCCGGCTTGAGATCCCGGAGCTTCACCTTCCCGCGCCGAGTAAAGAAGTCATGCCATTCGGTGGCCCTGATTTCATAGCCATCCGCAGTTTCAACGCGAAACACGTCAGCCCGCCGGGCAGTCAAGAAGGCCGGACACGCAGGACGAACCGCCGTGCCACGCTCCACCTCCCCGAGTGCACGCCGGTCTACAGTCACTTGAAGGTCCGCCGCCAGCCGCACCAGCTCGCCTATGCGCACCAGCCCATACTGCGTGGCCAGCCTGGTATCTGCCGTAACGCACGGGTTCGTCGCGCGGATGTTCTCGCAGAACCAGTTGTTGTTGAATTCGTTGATGCGATCGATGAGCACGAAGCCCGGCTCGGCGAAATCATAGGTGGAGCGCATGATCGCGTCCCACAGATCCTGCGCCGACAGGGTCTTGTGGATGCGGCAGGCCACTTCGCCGCGCGCGTTGTGCACATAGGGCGCCACCAGCGGCCACGGAAGCCAGCGCACCTGCGCCGGATCGTTGAGGTCAATGCCGCCCGCATCCGCTTCTTTCTGCGTCAGCGGGAACGCCAGCGGCCATGGGGCATTGGCGCGTACCGCCTGCACGAACTCGTCGGTGATGAGCAGCGACAGGTTGAACTGGCGCAACCGGCCGTCCTCGCGCTTGGCGCGGATGAAATCCAGCACATCCGGGTGCGCCACGTCGAAGGTGCCCATCTGCGCGCCGCGCCGTCCGCCGGCGGAGGACACGGTGAAACACATGCTGTCGAAGATGTCCATGAATGACAGCGGGCCGGAGGTGTACGCGTCGGCGCCGCTCACATAGCCACCGCGCGGGCGCAGCGTCGAGAACTCGTAGCCGATGCCGCTGCCGCCCTTCAGCGTCATGCCGGCCTCGTGCAGGCGCGTCAGGATGCCGTCCATGGAGTCGTGGATGGTGCCGGAGACCGTGCAGTTGATGGTGGAGGTCTCGGGCTTGTATTCCTGCGCCCCGGCATTGGACAGGACGCGGCCGGCCGGGATCGCGCCATGGCGCAGCGCCCACAGGAACTCGCTGTACCAGTGGGCCTGGGCCTTGTCAGTCTGTTCCACCGCGGCCAGCGCGCGGGCAACCCGTTCATACGTGCCGTCCATGTCGGCATCCACGGGCTCGCCGTTCTTGCGCTTGAGGCGGTATTTCCGGTCCCAGATGTCCAGGGACGCGGGCTGCAACGGGACGCGGCAGGTTTCGACGGCGGTTTCCGGGGGCTTTTTACCTACAACACTCAATTCAACCATTTCAATTCTCCTCGTTTCCCTCTCCCAACGTCCCTCGTCCATGCCATTTTAGTTTTGTCGCCGTTCCCGTCCTGCCCCCAACAGGTAGTGCACAGCCGGACTATTATCCGCTATCTGGCGGTCAGTGGCAGTTCCAAATTCACAACACCCTGGCTGGGCACGGAGCGGCTGAATCCGAATCGTTTCGCCAGCGCTTGCATGGCCGTGTTCGCGGCCAGGGTCTGCCCGGCCAGCCGCCGGGTCCCCCTGCGGCGGCACCAGGCAATAATCCGTTCCATCAACGCCTGCCCCAGGCCGCGCTGGTGCCAGTCCGTGCGCACGATGACGGCAAACTCTGCCGCGATGTTGTCGGCGTCGCTGACGGCGCGCACGACGCCCAGGGTTTCCGGCGTGCCGTCCGGTTTCCGGCGCGTGGCGATAAGCGCCATTTCGCGGTCGTAATCAATCTGCGTGAAGCGCGCCAGTTGCTCATGGGTCACGTCGTGCACGGCGCGGAAGAACCGGAAATAGAGATCTTCCGGGTTCAGGCGCGCGAAAAATTCCCGGTGCGCCGGCTCATCCTCGGGACGGATGGGACGGATCAGCAGTTTTTCGCCCTGGATCTCGACCTGCTCCTCCAGCTCGCGCGGATACGGGCGGATGGCAAGCCGCTCCGCTCCGCCGCTGCGGGCGCGCTGCACACGGATGCGCGCATCGAGCGCGATGACGCCATCGCCGTCCACGAGCAGTGGATTGATGTCCAGCTCCGCGATCTCCGGCTGATCGATGACCAGTTCCGACACCCGCACCAGCACGTCGCGCACCGCCTCCAGGTCCGCGCCGCGCACGCTGCGAAAGCCCTGCAGCACGCGGCAGATGCGCGTGCGCTGGATCAATTGATCGGCCAGCAGATCGTTAAGCGGCGGCAGCGCGACCGCGGTATCGCGCACCACTTCCACGGCGGTGCCGCCCTGCCCGAAGGTCAGCGCCGGTCCGAACACCGGGTCTTCGGCCACACCGACGATGAGTTCATGGCTGCCGGGCCGCCGGACCATGGGTTGCACCGTGAAACCCTCGACCCGGGCGTCCGGCTTCAGTTGCCGGACGCGGGCCAGCATGCCCTCCGCGGCCGCCGCCAGGATGGACGGGCTGCCGATGTCCAGCAGCACGCCACCGGCATCGGACTTGTGGGTCAGATCCGGCGAGAGGATCTTGAGCGCCACCGGGTAGCCGATCTCGGCGGCCGCGGAAACGGCGGCATTCACATCGGCGGCGACGCGCGCCGGCACCGTGGGGATACCGTAATCCTCGAGCACGGCCTTGGCCTCGGGTTCGGTCAGCATGGCGCGATTGCCGTCCAGGGCCGCGCGGATCCGGCTGCGCACAGCCGCTTCCCGCGGCGCGAACGCCTCCGGCGTGGACGCCGGCGTCTGGATCAGGCTCTTCTGGTTGCGGTCGTACTCCACCATCTGCATGAAGGCGCGCACCGCGAGCTCCGGCGTGAAGTAACTCGCCACGCCCGCTTCGATGAACACCCTGCGCGCCGCGCGCACCGACTCGCCCCCGAGCCAGCAGGTCAGCACCGGCTTCACGGCGGACTGCGCCTCTTCGGCGACGGCCCGGGCCACGGCGACGTTGTCCACGACCGCCGTGGGCACCAGCATGACCAGGATCGCGTCGAAGTCGTTTGCATCGAGCAGCACGCGCAACGCGCGGCGGTAACGCCCGGCATCCGCATCGCCGATGATGTCCACTGGGTTGCCCCGCGACCAGGTCCGCGGCAGGAATTCGTCCAGGGCCGCGATGGTTTCCGGCTTCGGGACCGCGAGCGTGCCACCCTCCACGGTCAGTTGATCGGCCACGAGCACACCCGGGCCGCCGCCGTTGGTCAGCACCAGCAGCCGCGGACCCCGGGCCGGCCGGGAGAACGCCAGTGTTTCCGCGGCGCTGAACAAATCCTCCACGGTCTGCACGCGCAGCATGCCGGCGCGGCGGATGGCGGCGTCGAAGACTTCATCGTTTCCGAGCAGCGCGCCGGTATGGGTCAATGCCGCCCTGGCGCCGGCCGGTTGCCGCCCGGCCTTGAGGATGATCACGCGCCGGTTGCGGGACACGGACCGTGCCGCGGACAGGAATTTGCGCGCATGGCGGATGGATTCCACATATAAAAGTATGCCGTGGGTGTCCGGATCGCTGCCCAGAAAGTCCAGCAGATCGCCGAAATCCACGTCGGCGGCATCGCCGAGGGACACGAAGCTGGAAAAACCAATGCCGCGGGCATTGGCCCAGTCCAGCACCGCGGTGCAGAGCGCACCGGATTGCGACAGAAACGCGAGGCGTCCGGGCTTTGCCTGCGCATGGGCGAAACTCGCGTTCAGGCCGATGCGCGGCAGGAGCACGCCGATGCAATTGGGCCCGATGATGCGCATGCCGCTGGCGCGCGCCGCGGTCAACATGGCCTGCTGCAGTTCGTTGCCGGCATCGGACCCGGGTTTGCGGAAACCATCCGCCAGGACAATGGCCACCGCGGTGCCGTGCCGGCCCAGTTCGACGATCACCTCCGGCACAGTCGCCGCCGGCGTCGCGATGACGGCCAGCTCGGGCCCGGCGGGCAGCCCCGCCACATCCGGGTATACGGTAATGCCGTTGATCTCCCGGGTATGGGGATTGACCGGGTAAACCGGCCCCGCAAAACCCCCGGCGAGGATGTTGTCGAGCACCACCTTGCCCACGGCGCCGGGGCGATCGGTCGCGCCGATCACTGCGATGGATGCCGGGTGAAACAGCTTGTCGAGATTGAGGACGCTCATGGCGCACCGGTGCCACGGCAAGTTACAGCCGATTCAATACTCACCCAGGCGCCGCTCCCACGCCTGCTGATTCTTTACGGCATCGCGGATAAAGGGCGACAGCCGGATCAGCCGCAGCACAAAGTAATTCAGCCACGACCCCGGGAAACGCAACGGCCTGACGATGTCGAGAAACAGCACCACGCGCATTCCTGGCGTGTCGTTGTGCACCTGGTGTTTGTAGGTGTCGTCGAACACCAGGCACTTGCCCTCCTCCCAGCGCGCCTCCTGCCCGCCGACCTCGATCCGGCACCGCGCGCCCGGTTCCGGGACGATGAGCCCCAGGTGACAGCGGAGCACCCCTTTATAGGGGCCCCGGTGCAACGGGATGTGCTTGCCGGGCGCCAGCACGGAGAAAAACGCGGTGAACATCCCGGGGATGGACTCCACGATGCGCGTGGTCTCCGGGCAGCGCGCGCAGTTGTGGTCCATGCGGTAGCCGTAGCCGTACAGGAAAAAAGTCTTCCACCTGTCGTCCTGCGTGATGTTGACCTGATCGCGGGAGATGTCCTGGAAATTGGGAATGGCGTCGGGGCGTTGCAGCACCTGCTCCAGTTCGGCGCGGATGTCGCGCCAGTGCGATTCGAGTTGCCGGACCCACGGGAACACGGCCGCATGCTGAAACGGCGTGTCCGGAACGAGTGAGTACCGCAACAATACCCGTTCGATGCGCTTGATGATCCACAACCCGATGGCGACACTCGGACGGTGCCTGGATTTCTTTTGCTTCGGTTCCATTGCCGTTTCCGTCAGCGCAGCGCCCCGCGCCGCAACAACTGCAGCAGAACGCGCCAGCCGAACAACAACGGATGACGGCGCAGGCGCGGCGTGATCTCGATGCGCATGCCCGTGTGCCGTTCGACCTTCCACGCGGCGTAATCAACCCCGCCGGAAAACGTCATCGCACTCTTGGCCAGCCGCAATACCGACAACACCTTCCCCAGCCACCGTCTGCGCCGCCACGTTCGCCGCGCCGCGTGCACGGCGTCCGCCGAACGTGTGGCAATGAATGAGTCGCCGCCCACATGCGCGAGTCCCGGCAACGCAACCAATGCCGAAACCAGTGCCTGTTCATAATAGTCGCGCTCCCCGCTCACCAGCACGTCCGCGCGCTGATTCGATTCCGGCCGCAACTCGGCCCCGTAGGTCAGTTCAAACCCGTGCAGCCACGGTGCCGGCGCATCAAACGAACCTCCCGGCAACATCGGCAGAACCTCGCGCAGGAATCGCAGCACGGCATGCCCAAGCCCCTCGGCGACACGCTGCGAGATGGCGGCGTCGCGCGCATACAGCAGCGCCACGGGCTGGCAAAACCGCGCCCAGAAATATGAATGAAAGGCAGACCGGGCCCCGCGCTCGAAATCCGCCAGCGACAGCACGGCGTACTTCACGCGCATTGCGGTTCCCTCCGCGGGCACCTCCAGGTAAAACACATTCGGCGGCAGCGTCGCGTTGAGCCAGCGCATCCACCTGCCCGGATACGCAGCCCGGTAATCATCCACAATGACATAGAGATCGACGACCCCGTCGGCAGCATCCTGTCGGCGGCGGCACGAGCCATACAAAAGTACCGCCGCCAGGCTCGCGCCGAATTTCGTCTTCAACGCCGCGGCGGGAACGGCAAAGGCGGCCGCGACGGGCGCCGCCATCCGGGAGGCGCGCAGCGCCACCAGTTCCGGGGGGACGGGGGTCATGGGATCACGAAGTTCACATTGCCGGCAACGCCTAGCGTGAGTTTTTCGCCTCCGGCCTCATAGCACTGGCCGTCAATGACGAACGGGCCATCCAGAGTCAGTACGAGCGAATCCACATTCGCGCTCGCGTACCCGTCTTCCGGCCGCAGTCCCTCTCCACGGCCCCGTAACAGGCCCGGCAGGTTCCTGTACATCCGTGCCGGCCGCGGACCCACCGCCGTGGCATGAATGGGCGCGACCTGCCCGCCCCAATACGGCCGCATCCCGAGCAGCAACCGGTCCAGCACCGTGGCAAGGATGGCCAGATACGGACGGCGGCCGGCACATCCCGGAAACCCTTCCAGTTGCGCGTGGACAGGCGCAGTCAGTCTTCGGCTATCGGGGCCGATCAGGGCGCCAAGAAATCTCCCCAGCACCAGGGCCGACGCGATCTCTCCGGTGATCCCCCGGCCGCGCACGTGATCGGCGAAATACCCGACGCCACGTGCAATGATCCCGGCGCCGAAGAACATCCCGCACAACGGTGGCGAACTTGCGCGTTCGATCCTGAGCACCGGGCACACGCGCCCCGGAGGCGGTGCCCCGGGCTGCTGCGCCAGCCGGTTGCGCAACCGCTTCAGCACGGCAACGGGAGTTTCCCGGATGCCGATGTCCAGGGCGCTCATGTTGGTCGTTCCGGCCGGAACGACAAGCACCGCGGGCACCGGGACGGGGTGACCAGGTTCAAACAACCGGGTGAGTACGCCATGCAACGTGCCATCTCCGGCGATGATTACGAGCAGGTCCGGCCTGACGGCAAGGATATGCCCCATCCCGGTTCCATCGAGCGCGGCGCCGTCCAGTTCCATGTAGCTGTCCCCGGCGATCTGCCGGCACAACGCCCGGATTTCGGGCAGCCGGCTGCCGACCCGCCCGGCGGCCGGATTGCAGAGTATCGCAATGCGCATGGCCGACGCGGCAATTCACGCGGGCGCGCGGGTGAACACACGCACCGCAAGCCGATCCCGGTCACGCGCCGGATCAACCTGCGCCAGCCACGACACCAGCGGCCCGGTCCGCCACCGCACCGAGACGGCGTACGACACCCGCAGCAGCAGAAACGCCGTGGAGGCAAGGTGCCAGATCACGACGGCCCACAGGCCCTGCGCCGGATCCCCGTACCCCCAGAACAGGGTCAACAGGATCAGATTCGGATTGCGGCGCGCGGTGATCAGCCGGTTGAAGGAATCCAGCGGGCGCCAGACGAACAATGAGAATGACGCGGCAAAAAGCTGAAATGCGCCTTCGCACAGACGCCCGCCGATGTATCCCGCGAGCATCAGCCACAGGACCGTCGCGAGGGGTACCGGACCGTCCCACTGCGCCGCCACACCCATGCCCCAGGCCGCGTACCAGATCGGCGGGTGCAGCAGATCGATGCCGTGATCCAGATAGTCGCCGAAGCGGCTCGAGGTCACCGTGACCCGCGCAAGTTTGCCGTCAACGGTGTCCAGAAACGTCATGAACCAGGCCATGGCGAGTCCGGCGGCAAATTCCCCCTGCGCGAATGCGATCGCTGCGAGGATGGCCAGCAGCAAACCGAACAGGGTCACGTGGTTGGGCCGCAGCCCGGCACGGATGCACAGGTGCGTGGCATGGAATGCCGGAACCGGCCAGAGCCATTTGGTCACCAGATCCGTGACGCCCTTGTATGCGCCACCGAAGAGCTCGCGTTCCAGCGCGTCCAGTTCTGCATGGGAAATGTCGTGCACGCGCGCCGGTTCGAATTTGCGCAGCCGCAGCTCGAATCCGGCGACCAGATCCGCCGGCCGGCGAATCATCAGTGCATCAAGCGCGGGACCGGCGCCCCGGGAGAGCGCCACGCCTGCGGCTTCCTCCTGTCCCACGGGCACGCGCGCAGCCACAGCCTGTTCGCTGTCTCCGGCACGCAGTTGGAAGGCGCCATCGCTGCGCGCCAGTGCTTCCAGCAACCGCGCGTCATAAATGTGATCGGCGCGCAGCAGCAAAACCGTGGATGCCGGTGCGACGCCCTGCATTGGCGTTCCCAGTGACGCGAGCATGCGCCGGATGCGCTCCGCTCCGGTCATGCCCCAGACCCGACGGTCGCAGTTGCCGACGATCCGTATGGCGTCATTCATTCCTGTTTCCTCCGCGGCCGGCGGTTGTCGCCGCGCCCTGAATCGGCAAATATGCCCGCATGCCCTCCGCCACCGTCTATCGCATTGCCCATATTTCGGATCCGCACCTGACGACGCTCAGCGGGATCCGGCCCGCCGATGTCCGCAACAAGCGCATTCTAGGCTACCTGTCCTGGCTCTGGCGCCGCCGCCGCGAACACCGGCGCGAAGTTCTGGCGAAGCTGATTCAGGACGTCGAATCGCGGCGGCCGGATCACGTCGTCATTACCGGCGACCTGACCCATGTGGGCACGCCGTCGGAGTGCGCCGAGGCAGCGACCTGGCTGCAGGAAACATCCGGCCGCTTGCCATTGACGCTGATCCCCGGCAACCATGACCGGTATGTATCCGCGCCATGGTCCGTGACCACGGGGCGCTGGGCCGATTATATGGTGGGTGACGGCGGGGACACGGCGCTGGAGCAGGACATGTTTCCGTCGTTGCGGCGGCGGGGGCCGGTTGCCATCATCGGCCTGACGAGCGCGGTTCCGAGCCCGCCGTTCTTCGCCACGGGAAGGATCGGGGACAATCAACTCGAGGCATGCGAACGATTGCTGAACGAAGCCGGCCGCGCGGGACTGTTCCGGCTGCTGCTGGTACATCATCCTCCGGCGCCGAACCGGCTGGACTGGCGCCGCTCCCTGATCGACGCCGGCCGGCTCCGGAAAATCCTGAAACGCGCCGGCACCGAACTCGTGCTGCACGGGCATTGTCATCGCTGGCTGTCCACATCGGTTCCGGGACCGCTCGATGACATTCCGGCGCTCGGGATCCCGTCGGCATCGGCGCTGACGACCCGCGCCGGCCGGCGTGCCGGCTACAGCATGCTGGAGATCACGCCGGCCGGCTTCGGCTGGGAGGTCTCCGTGGCGTGCTATGCCCTGGTGAATGACACGACGGGATTCCAGCTCCACGACCTGCTGAAACTTCAACGACCGAAGCGCCCTGACATCTCGTAATGCCGGACGGCGGCATCCCGCGGCTGCCGGCACATCCTGACTCAGCGCACTCGTACCAGCAGTTGCTGGCCGGCGATAGCGAGCAGCACACCCGGTCCGAGCGCAACGAACGCCGGACTGAGTTCCAGCAGCAGGCCGGCGTTGGACACAATCTGGTCGAGCAGATAAACCCCGACACCGGTGACGGCGGCGAATACCAGCCGCTTGCCGAGCCCGCCGTGCAGAAACCCGAACACGAACGGCGTGGACAACAGCAGCATTGCGATCAACATGACCGCCCCGCCGGCCTTGCGCCACAGCGCGAGTTCGTAGGCCGCGAATTCCTGGCCCGTGGTTTTTAGATACGCGACCAGTTCACGCAATTGGGTCGGCGAAAGGCTCTCGGGGGGGCGCAGCAGCGTGGCGATCTGCTCCGGCGACAAAAACGGCTGCCAGGGCAGTTCCGCCAATTGCTCGGTGATTACGCTGCCGCCGTCAATGCGTTTGCGCGTGACCCGGTTCAATGACCAGAGCCCGGCATCCACAATCTCGGCGTGCGGGCTGCGCAGGTGCTCCACCATGCGCCCCTGGGCATCGAACGTCATGATCTCGACGTCATTCGGCTCGTCCCGCGATCCCATGCTGCCGATACGCAGCACGCGCCGGTTGTCGCGGATCCAGATCCCCAGTCCGGAGCCCAGTTCGGTGCTTTGCGCGAGCGCCGCCGAACGCTGAATCATTGCCTGCTGTTGCAGGACCGGCGCCACGAACTGCTCGAGTGCGGCCAGCGCGGCCACCACCATAAGCCCAAGCGTCAACGACGCGCGCGCTATTCCCATGGCGGACAACCCCGCGGCGCGCATGGCCACAAGCTCCAGCGACGCGGCCAGCCTTCCCAGCGCAATGACGTTGCCGAGCAGCGCAATGAACGGCGCCAGTTGAATCAGCCGCCGCGGGATCATCAGCACAACGTAGCGCATCGCATCCGCGAGCTCGTAGCTGCCTTCGCCCACGTCCTCAAGTTCTTCCAGCAGGTCCAGAAAACTGAACAGCGGCAGCAGCACTGCCGTTGCGACACCGACGCCGACGGCGATCCGCCCAATCAGGTAACGGTCAAGAATTTTCATGACACCGCGGTCCGCGGCGTCACGGTCCCGGCGCGGAGGATCCAGATGACGCCTGCAGCCATCAGGCCATGCAGCCACCAGACACCGGGGATGGCGCCGACGACACCCTGCTCCACCCACGACTGGGCCAGGCCGCTCAGGTTGTAATACACGGCGAACACCAGCGCCGCGACAATGCTGCGTTCGTGCCGGCCCTGACCCGGCGTGGCACGACTCAATGGCACCGCCACGAGCACCAGCAGCAGCGTCGCCAGCGGCCGCGACAGCCGCCACTGCCACTCGGCGATCTCCGCCGGCGCGGCGGACGCCAACAATGTAGCCGTGGCCGCGGCCTTGCGCCGGTAGCCGATGGCCGCGTCCGGCTGCGTAAGATTGAAGACCAAATCGTCGAACTCGGTGACCTGATCGGCGCCCCTGTCCCGCGGCAGCCGGTACAACTGACCCTCAAACAGGTGCAACTGTGATTTTCCCGTCGCCGGGTTCTCGTGATGTTCGGCGCGCCGCGCGTTAACCACTGTGCTCGCCTGCGCGCCGCGCCGGAACAGAAATACCTCCTGCATTTCCAGCGTGTCCGGATCCTTGCGCTGCGCATATAGCACGCGCCCGCTTTCCTCGCTGCCGTAGAACTTCCCGGCCTGCACGCGGGCCGGGCTGAATTCCGCGCGCGCCTCGGCGTCCAGCAGATAACTTTCGGCGTAAGCCCAGGGCCGGGCGGCGACCGACAGGCAACCCACCAGAATGGATACCGGCACGGCCAGGATCAGGATCGCCCTGATGATCGCGCCCGGGCCCACACCCGCAGCGCGCAGCGCGACGATTTCCCGGTCGCGATACAGCCGCCCAAGCCCCATGATCACCGAGAAATACAGCGCCACCGGGACGAGCACTTCGCTCGCGATCATGGTCTTCAGCAGCACGAGCCGGGCCAGCGCAATAATCCCCAGCGTTTCGGTAACCGCCGCCGCCAGGTAGCGTCCCACGGAAAAGCAGGCAAACAACGCCAGCAGAATGCCGAGCACCGCCAGAAACGGCTTCAGCACCTCGGCAATGATGTAACGCTCTATGCGCATGAGTTTCCGTGGTTTCGCCGCAACCCGCCCGCGGCAAGGCGCCACGCGCGGATGGTAATATAGTCCAATGGGAAACCGCCGCAGAAAAACGCCCACGCGCGCGGTGCTGCTCAGCGCCGGCCAGGGCCGGCGCCTGCTGCCGCTTACCGCCAATCGCCCCAAGTGCCTCATCCGGATAGGCGATCGCTCGGTGCTCGAATGGCAACTGGATGCGTTGCTTGAAGCGGATACCCGCGAAATCGTCGTGGTATCCGGTTATCGCAGCGACCTGGTCGAGGCGCTCGTGGCACGGCGCTACGCGCGCCGCGGAGTGCGCGTCGAATTCAATCCGTTCTTCGACATCACCGACAATCTGGCCAGTTGCTGGATCGCCCGCGCCGCGATGGACGGGGACTTCCTGCTGCTGAACGGCGACATCATCTTTGAGACTGCCGTGCTGCGGCGCGTGCTCGATTCCACCGCTGCCCCGATTACCCTTGCCGTCAACATCAAGGACGAATACGACGATGACGACATGAAAGTAAAGGTAACCCGGGGAGTGGTACGCCGGGTCAGCAAGACACTGGCGCCGCAACAGACCAGCGGAGAATCCATCGGCATGCTGTATTTCCGCGACAGCGGCGTGGCGTTGTTTCGCGCCGCGGTGGATAGCGCCATCCGGCATCCGCCCAGTCTCAACCTGTGGTACCTGTCGATCATTGACGCGCTTGCCGCGGACGGGATTGTCCGGGCCTGCCCGGTGACCGGACTGGGCTGGGCGGAGCTGGATTTCCCGAGCGATCTGGAAATTGCCAGGGCGACCTTTGGCGGAAGTCTTCTGCATCAGCCCGGCTGATCGCCCTTTACCAGGGTGATGCAAACCGGAGTTTTGCCTCACCCTGTTACGCTGGTTTCAGCCTGCCCGCACGCTGCGCCAGGATCGCCTCCACGCGGCGCAGGTCATCCGGCGTATCAACGTCAATGCTGGCTTCGGGATCATCCAGCATCACGGGGGCAATCCGCGCACCGAGACGGCGTGAGGCCCGGGACAGCGCGTCGTCCAGCGTCATGGCCCCCACCAGGTAACGCACAAGACCGGCCACGCCAAGTATCCCGGCCACAAGCCGTGCCGGGTTTTTGCGTTGCTGTTCCACCGCTGTCCAGAATTTGATGACACGGTTTCCTGTTCTTGTCAGCACGGCAAACAGGTTGCAGGTGCAGTAGCCGTCTCCGAATCGCAGTACCGTGCGCCGGACGCCCGGAAATGCTGCGGCGACCCGGTCGTAGTCAATCAGACCGACGGCCAGGTCGGCTTCCAGGATCAAACTGGCGGAGATAAACCTCGCCGCGAGCGGCGCCGTCAGCAACGCGTGGTCGGCCGTCGTAATCAATACCGGAAGTTCATTGCCCAGCGCCTGCAACCCTTTCGCAGCGCTGCGACTGGGCGAAGGCTCCGGGTCGAGCCGGGTCACCCCCGGGGTTTCAATCGCGGCAGTGAGGGACGGATGCGCCGCCATGCAGGCTTGCGCGGGACCGACTACAACTATGCGGCCCAGCCGCGGCACGCCGCGTACGGCGGCAATCACACGGTTCAACAGCGGTACCCCCGCAACCGGCACCGCGGCCTTGCAGGCGACCCCTGCGTGGCGGGCCACGGGATCGGCAGCGCTGCGATCCCCGGCCAGGATCAGCGCATTGAATCCGGATCCCGGCAAAGACCCTGGTACGGCGTGCTCCATCAGTCCCCCAACTGCTTCCGGTAAATCCGGTAGCGCTTGTATAACCGGCTGCCGATGACCTCCAGAATATGGCGCATGCCCTTGTTGTCATCCAGGATCCAGGACATTTCCACTTCCCGGATGCCGTGCCGACACACCGCCTCCTTGACGCTCTGGATCAACAGGAATGCTATTGCGATACCAAGGGGAGTATTCTGAAATTCCTTCCGGACCCCCATCAGCGGCACGCGGCCGGTCCGTACCCGTTCCCCCTTGATACGCAGCGCGAGTTTCACCCATCCGCACGGCAACAGGTGCCCCCGAAGATCGGCCGCGGCTTCATTTATGTTCGGCAACGCCACGATGAACGCCACCGGCCTGCCGCCGAATTCGGCGATCTGGACAAATTCATCCGGCACCAAAAGGCGGAGACTGGTTCCAATCTCCGCGAATTCCGCCTCCGTAAACGGGACGAACCCCCAGTTTTCCGACCATGCGTCATTGAATATACTGCGCAGAATTTCCAGTTCTTCTCCCATACGGTTGCGCCGAAGAATTCGCAGTTGCACACGCGGACCGTAACGCCGCAGGAGGGAATCCATGACCCTGGGCGGCGTGAAATCCGTATTGACCCAGTAGGCCAACAGGTCCCTGGCCGGCTGATAACCCATTTCCTGCACGTACTTCCCATACCATGGGCGTCCGTGGGGCATCATTACCACGGGCGGGGTCTCAAATCCGTCCACCAGCAGTCCGCACTCTTGATTGATGGACAGGCTGAACGGACCGGTAATTTCTGTCGCGCCTTGTTCTCGAAGCCAGTCCTCAGCAGCGCCGAACAGCGCTGAAAAAACGTGGATGTCCTCTATTCCTTCCAGCATGCCGAAATGCCCTGTTTTTGGGCCGTGGTGCTCCCGGTGCAGGGCATCTATCTGGGCGGAAATCCGTCCAGCCGGGACGCTGCCCCGGAGCGCCATCCAGGCTTGCCATTCCCCGTGCTGGAAAAACGGGTTATGCCGGGAAAGGTGCAGGCGCCGTTCAAGCCGCAGCGGCGCGACCCATGCCGGGTCGCCGGCATAGGCCCGGTACCCGACATCTATGAACCGCCAGAGCTCACCACCGGTACGGACGGGGACGATCTCCACTCTGGAACTGTCGGGCATGGAAAGATTCCGGTGTAAGTTTCTCTGGTTATTCGACGACTCAGTCTCGGGCAGGATCAGGCGTGGGGCGAACCAGTGGTGCATTTGTCAGAAACTTTTGCTATATTATCATATAGATGGCTGATATTCTTCCCAATAAGGCAGAAGCTCTGAATGCAACTATGCGTAAATTCGGGGCACCGCAGACCTGCATCCGTAACTATCGGTACTGGACCGTACTGCTGCGACCCGCCCAAATTACGCTGGGATCGCTGGTTCTGGCGGCCATCGAGCCAGCCCGAGCACTGTCCGAGCTGAGCAGGGAGAGTTTCGCCGAAATGGCTGACGTGGTACGGGATATTGAGCGCGCCCTCCGCCAGGCGTTCAGGTACGACAGGATCAATTATCTGCTCCTGATGATGGTAGACCCCGATGTGCACTTTCATGTGATCCCCCGGTATGCCTCGGACCGTGACTTTGCCGGAATCCGATTCACTGACCCGGGCTGGCCGGGAATACCGGATATGGGCCGGAAAAACGACATCGGGGCGGAAACCCTTGAGCGGATTCTGGGTCACATACGAACCTGCTGGAATTGAATTAAATGGAAGATAATCTTCAAGAAATTTGGTGCATGTGGGGTCGGGCTCGTGTAGGATTTGTCGCCTCTTTGGGCCGGGCTACCGGTTGGGATTGGGGTTGGGGAAGGCGCTATACCGGCACTTGCCGGACGGCAGCGCAATTAGAAGGAGTTCTTCGTTGGGGCACTGCGTTCGGGTTGAAGGAGCCCGGCTACGTGAGTTTGTACTGTTTCCCCTTTTTAGGGCCACCGCCGTGTCCATCAGTCTGTTTGGAGATCTTCTAGCGTGAACTGGCAACCTACGTCGACCCGAAACAGCCAGCCACAACGATTGGCAGATTTCGGTACCCTTTCCGAAGCACTCGATTACGCAGCCCTGGGAACCACCGGCTCAAATTTCTATGACGCCCGCGGCGAATTACGCGAAACCCTGCCCTACTCGGAGCTGCGGCAGCGCGCCGTTGTCACCGCGCGGCAACTGATCGGGCTCGGGTTGATGCGCGGGGAGCGCATCGCCATCGTGGCGGATACCGACCCGAATTTCATGGTGATTTTCTTCGCCTGCCAGTATGCGGGGTTGGTCCCCTATGCGATGCCGGTTCCCGTCAACCTGGGCAGTCACAATATATATGTGCAGCAGTTGCGCGGCCTGTTGCAGGGTGGCGAGGCCTCCGCTGCGGTCGCACCCGCGGAGTATCTCGGTTTTCTGGAAGAGGCAGCCGAGGGACTTCTTTCGCTCCGCTGGCGCGGGACGACGGAACAACTGCGGGCGCGGGAGGCGGCCCGGGTTGAACTGTCACCCACGCGGCTGGACGAGCCCGCTTACCTGCAATTCACTTCGGGCAGCACCCGGTTCCCGCAGGGCGTCGTCATCACCCAGAAGGCGGTGATGAGCAATCTGCGCGGAATTGTGCGCACCGGGCTTGAAGTCAAGCCCGACGACCGGTGCGCCTCGTGGCTGCCCTATTACCACGACATGGGGCTGGTGGGCTTCGTGCTCGGACCGGTGGTTTCGCAAGTTTCCGTTGATTATCTGCGCACCCGGGACTTTGCGGTGCGTCCGCTGCAGTGGCTGCGCATAATCAGCCGCAATCGCTGCACCATCGCATTCAGTCCGCCGTTTGGATTTGAGCTGTGCGCGCGGCGCGTCCGCGGCAGTGACCTGGCCACGTTGAACCTGTCCTGCTGGCGCGCCGCCGGCGTCGGTGCCGAAATGATCCGGCCGCCGATCCTGGAAAGCTTTGCGTCAAGGCTCGCCCCGGCGGGATTCGATGCCCGGGCATTTCTGCCTTGTTATGGACTCGCCGAGGCATCCCTCGCGGTCAGTTTCCCGGCGTTGGGCAGCGGTGTCGAGGTCATGGATGTTGATGCAAGCAGGCTTTCGGAACAGGGCCTGGTAATTCAGGTCGAGAGTGGAAGCGGCCGGACCAATTCGTTCGTGAACTGTGGCGAACCTCTGCCGGGGCACGAAGTTGCCGTGGTGGATGACGCCGGGAACCCGGTCGGCGACGCGCGCCATGGCCGGGTCCTGGTCCGCGGCCCCAGCCTGATGCAAGGCTACCTCAACAACAACGAAAGCACGGCCCGTGTCATGCTTGCCGGCGGCTGGCTGGATACCGGCGACCTGGGGTATCTGCACCAGGGCCATCTCTACATCACCGGTCGCGCCCATGACGTCATCATCGTGAACGGCCGCAATATCCGGGCCCAGGATCTCGAGGACCTGGCCGAAAACCAGCCGGAGGTTCGCAGCGGGGATGCATCGGCATTTGCGCTCACCGACGCCGCCGGGATCCCGGCCGTCGTCATCGTCGTCGAATGCAGACTGGCGGAACAGGCGGCACGACAGGCGCTGGTCGTGCGTCTGCAGCGTCTTGTGTATGAAGGCTTTGGTGTACGCTGCATGGTGGAACTGGTCGCCTCCCACACTTTACCCCGTACCTCCTCCGGGAAGCTGTCGCGGGCTGCGGCTCGCCAGGGATTTGTCCAGCGCGCGGGCTGGGATCAGCCGCCAATTGCTGAAGCCGTTTCCGGCTGACCGCAACCCATGTCCACAACGGTGGCGCTGACCGGGGCCACCGGTTTTCTCGGCACCGCGATCCGCAAGGCCCTCGTTGAACGAGCGTGGCAGGTTCGCGCCCTCACGCGGAAGGACCAGCCAGAGGAGCCTGGCGTCACCTGGCGCGTGGGAGACATTGGAGACGCCGCTGTACTGCGAGCTCTGATCCGAGGGGTTGACGCCGTCATTCACTGTGCCGGCACCGTTCGCGGCAGTTCCCAGGCGGGATTCGATCGAGTCAACGTGTCGGGTACCGCGGCCGTTCTGACCGCGATCCGGGACGATGCCCCCAACGCCCGCCTGCTGTTCATCTCCTCGCTGGCTGCCCGGGCACCGGACTTGTCGTGGTATGCCGCCAGCAAGGCGGCCGCGGAGGGACTCATTCAGGCGCAGAGCCCGGCACTGGGCTGGACGATCCTGAGGCCCACGGCGATCTACGGCCCCGGGGACCGGGAAATGCGCCCGCTGTTCAAGTGCCTTCTGCATGGATTTGTCCCCTCATTGCAACCTCGCTGCGGCCGGTTTTCGCTGCTCCACATTGACGATCTTGTCGAAGCGGTACTGCATTGGTTGCAACATCCCGGCCTCAAACATCAAACATTTGAGCTGTGCGACGGATGCGCCGGCTACACGACCGGGGGGATTGCGCGTGAAGCCGGAACGGTACTGAAGAGGCGCGTCCGCATACTCCCGCTGCCCGCATGGTTCCTGATGTCCGTGTCGAGATTGAATCTGCACGCAGCCCGGGTGTTCCGGTACTCTCCAATGCTGACACCCGGCAAAGCCAGGGAACTGACGTTCGCCGACTGGGCCGCCGATTGCGGCGCCTACTCCCGTGCCACGGGCTGGAAACCCAGGATTCGGTTCCGGGACGCTCTCCAGGCGGGCCGGCTGTTCTTTACATGAGGCGCAAAAACTTAAACAATTCGCAGCATGCACCCGGGATACGACGAAGTTCTGGTCCGGCTGAAGGACCATCTGCAGAAGGTCGCAGGCAAGGGGAAGCAATTTTCGGACGATACGGACCTGGTCTCGCAGCTCGGCCTTGATTCGGTCAAGGTTCTCGACCTGATCATGGAAGTCGAGGATGAGTTCGACATCTCCATTCCGATGAACGTGCTGACCGAGGTACACACGGTGCGGGATCTCGCCGAGGCCATCGCGCAGCTCAGGTCGCGCCACTGATCCGTTCGGCAACCGCGGCGCCTGAGATCCCTGCTGCCGCGGAGGTACTCGATGTGCTCCATTCCTCAGGCGCTTGAAGCAACGCTGTCCCTTCCTGATGCTTTCCGCCCGGAGGCGCATCTTCGGTCACGATTGAGTTAGGATTACCGGCACATGTCACTGTTCAACAAATTCGACCAACTGGCCCGTGATCGCGCCGCCCTGCTGTCCAGCGGCTTCGACCCCTTCGGCGCACCCATCGAGCAGGTGTTCTCGCCGACCGAAGCGCTGATAAACGGCCGGCGCATCATCCTCGCCGGCACCAACAACTACCTGGGACTCAGTTTTGCGCCGGAGTGCCTGAGCGCAGCACACGAAGCACTGGATCGCGAAGGGACCGGGACCACCGGATCCCGGATGGCAAACGGCAGTTTTTCCGGACACCGCGCGCTGGAACGGGAGCTGGCTGAATTCTACGGGTGCCGGTCCTGCATCGTGTTCACAACCGGGTATCAGGCGAACCTCGGCATGATCTCGGGGCTCACCGGGCCCGGCGACGTATTGATGATCGATGCCGACTGTCACGCCAGCATCTACGACGGCTGCAAACTGAGCGGCGCGGAAGTCATTCGCTTCCGCCACAATGACGCTGCCGACTTGAAGAAGCGCATGCGGCGCCTGGGCGAACGCGTGTCGTCAACATTGATCATTGTCGAAGGCATCTACAGCATGCTCGGCGATCGGGCGCCGCTGGCGGACATCGTGGCGGTCAAGCAGGAGATCGGCGGGTACCTCCAGATTGACGAGGCGCATTCGCTTGGCGTGCTGGGCGAAACCGGGCAGGGACTCATCGAAGAGGCCGGCGTCGGCGACCAGGTTGATTTCGTGGTGGGCACGTTCAGCAAGAGCCTGGTCGGCATCGGCGGTTTTTGTGTAAGCAACCTGCCGGAACTCGATCTGGTCCGCTATGTCAGCCGTCCCTATGTATTTACCGCGTCCCCCTCCCCGTCCGTCATCGCGTCCACGCGCGCCGCCCTGAAACTGGTTCGCGACGGCCGGCACCTGCGCGAGCGACTTTGGCGCAGTGCGCGCCGGATGTACCGGCGCCTGGCGGACCTGGGGTACCGGCTCGGCCCCGAACCCAGCCCGGTGATCGCCGTCATGGTTGACACGCGCGAGCAGGCGCTGGCGTTCTGGTACGGGCTGTTCGAGCATGGCATTTACGTCAATCTGGTGTTCCCGCCCGCGGCCCCCGGTGACAAATCGCTGGTGCGCTGCAGTGTGAGCGCGGCCCATACCGATCAGCAAATTGATCACATCTGCGAGGCGTTTGCGGCGTTGCGCCCCATGGTAACGTCCGCAACCGCCAGTTGACCGGCAGACATTCACGGATCCGGCGCCGGCAGCGCGCCGCTGCTTTCCTCATACGACGGACTGATCGCGAATGCGTACCTTGCTCGCTCTGATCCGCGCCTACCCGGCGCGCACCGCGATCATGTTGCTGGCGCTCACCGTGGCGGGTGTTGCGGAAGGACTCAGCCTGACGACCTTGTTGCCGCTCATGTCGGTGGCGGTCGGTGGCGCAGCGGACTCCGGCCTGGGGCGTACGGTCGTGGAGACGCTGGCGCGCTTTGACCTCCAGCCTACCATCGGGGCGATGCTGCTGCTGATCGTCGGCGGCATGGCGATCAAAAGCCTGCTGCTGCTGCTGGCAAACCGGCAGGTCGGCTACACCGTGGCACACGTCGCCACCACGCTGCGCCTGGAGCTTATCGAGGCGCTGCTCGCCAGCCGCTGGGAATATTACCTGCGCCAGCACACCGGTGCCTTGGCCAACTCCATTGCCACCGAGGCGTATCGGGCCGCGACCGGGTTTCAATATGGCGCCAACGTGATCGCGTTCGCGATCCAGGCCGTGGTCTACGTCGTTGTCGCGCTGCTGGTGTCATGGCAGGCCACGCTGGTCTCGCTCATTGTTGGTGTATTTTTCGTTATTGTGCTGCATCAACTGGTGCGCGCGGCGCGACGTGCAGGGGCAAGGCAGACGCGGCTGATGCGCGCCCTGCTCGCCTACCTGACCGATATCCTGGGTGCCGTCAAGCCGCTGAAGGCAATGGCGCGCGACAATGTCGCCGAGGCCGTCCTTCGGGATCAGAACCGGCAACTGGAATCCGCAATGAAGCGGGAGGTCATGAGCAAGGAAACCCTGCGCGCGCTGCAGGAGCCCATGGTTGCGGCGCTGGCCGCCACCGGACTGTATCTGGCGCTGGTGTACTGGAAGATGTCGCTGGCGGAAGTGATGGTGCTCGTCTTCCTGCTGGTGCGAATCCTGACCCTGCTGAACAAGACCCAGCGCCAGTTCCAGCACCAGACCACGCAGGACAGCGCATACTGGTCGTTGCGCGCCGCGGCGGCTGAGGCGACCCGCGCGGTGGAACAATCCAGCGGCACGCTCGCGCCATCCCTGAACCACGGCATCCGGCTTTCCAATGTATGGTTCGGCTACGGCGGGAACCAGGTGTTTCGCGGCCTGGACATGAATCTGCAGGCGGGATCATTCACGGCAGTGGTCGGGGAATCAGGCATCGGCAAGAGCACGTTTCTTGACCTGCTCTGCGGCCTCGCCCGCGTGGAAACGGGGCAGATCCTCGTGGATGGCCTGGACATCGAACAACTGGATCTGAAGCGCTGGCGGCGTCTCATCGGCTACGTTCCGCAGGACAATATCCTGTTGCATGACACGGTGTGCGCCAATGTGCTCGTGGGTGAACGCGACCTGAACCGTGCCGACGCAGAACTCGCCTTGCGGCAGGCCGGGGCGTGGGATTTCGTTGCCGGCCTTCCCGGCGGCATGGACACGGTGGTCGGAGAACGCGGCGGAATGATCTCCGGCGGGCAGCGCCAGCGCATCGCGCTGGCGCGTGCCCTGGCGCATCGGCCCAGATTGCTGGTTCTGGATGAACCCACCAGCGCGCTGGACCCGGACAGTGAACGGGCGATTTCCGCGACCCTGGCCGAACTGGCGGGGAAACTCACCATCGTCGCGGTTTCGCACCAGCCGGCCGTGGCTGCCGTGGCCGACCGGATTTACGCCTTCGAGGGTGGCCGGGCCCGGTTGATAAAAGAGAATTGATCCCCGCGGGTCGCGGCGCAGAATGCAGTGGCACGTGCCGACGGGAAAATAAGCTCAAGACGGGCTTTTTGAGCAGGTTGACAGAAAATCAGCCACGGCATCGGCGCCCACCTGCGCCGCGGAACGCCCCGGATCCTGAAAAAATGTGTAATTGAACGCCTCGCGCTGGCGCTGCCGGTACTGATCATGGGACGAGAACGCCTCCGAAAGCGCACGCGGCAGCTCCCGCGGCACATCGCCGACCACCTGCCCCAGGTGCCAGTGCGCATAAAACGGGTTTTCCTGCCACGCCACGCCCTGGGCATTGAGGAAAATGCAGGGACGCGGTTCAAGCAGGAACTCATACACCTGGCTGCTGACATCGCCCAGGTAGATGTCCGCGGCCCGCATATAGGTCATGTCCGCCGAAAGCATGCTGCCCAGATCAATGCGGATGTTTTTCGCCATCCCAAACCTGCGCGGCAGCGCGGCGCGATGCCGGAGAAAGCGGCGAAACAACACGATGTGCGGCGCAAATATCAGATTGAGGCCAGAATTCTCGAGAAAATGATCCAGCACCCGGATACCCATCGCACTCCAGGACGATACCGACTGATCGAAATGGGGCGTATAGACGACTACCGGGTTGTCATTGTCGAAAAATCGCATGCGCACGGGGTTCAGCCCGAGAGCGACTTCAAATTTCGGCCACCCGACTTTGGCAAATGTGCCCGGCCTGAGGTAGCCGCGTTCGGTCAGCCGATCAACGTATTTTTTCCCCGGCAGCAACGCGAAATCGAATTCGCCCGAGCGGCTGTCGAAACCGGCTTCGCGGTCGCCGGCGCCGTGCCGCACGTGGATAAGTTTCAGATCCCGCAGACCATGGATCGTTTTCAACCGCAGGCAGGTGCGCTCCGGGGCCACCAGCGCGTCCAGTGACCGGAAGAACTCCAGATTGTGCCGCAGTACGACTTTCTTGCGCTGGAATGTGAACGCAGACAGCAGCGGATCAATGAAATCGTAATACCACGGGGCTGGCAGGGACACAAAGCGACAGTCGTGGCCGGGATACAGATCGCCAATGCGTCGCGCAAAGTCCATTTCAGGCCGGCTCGAGCAGGCCAGGATGACCTCGAATCCGCGCTGCCGACGGGACAGCTCAAACGCGAACGGCGCCGCCTGGGGAACCTGGTGGGGGGCGGCATGATTGAACAGAAATCCGACGCGCAGGGGTTCATTTTGACGGGACCGGTGTCACAGTGGAACCCTGTGCGCAACCGCAGGCTGCGGACTTGCGCTGGGGCCACCACCTCCCGGGGCCGCGTCGAGAACGTGCCCGGCGATAATTCGGTTACCAGCACGCCGCCAGATGCACGCCCACCGATGATGCGTCGGCGTAGGGCATGACCGCAACACCACGGTAGGGGCTGGTGAAGACGATGCCGCTGGCGATACCGATGGCAGCACCGGCGATGACGTCCTCGACGAAGTGCTTGTCCGCTTCCACGCGGCTGTAGGCGACGAAAGCCGCGCCCACGTACGCCGGCAGCGCGTACTTCCATCCATAACGCTGCTGGATGAACGTGGCGCCGGCAAACGCCCGGGAGGAGTGGCCGGAGGGGAACGACTCGCAGCAGTTACCGTTGGGCCGGCGCTTGTCGGTGATCTCCTTCAGCCCCTGAGTCGCGAGTTCCGATGCACCCAGCGTCAGGAAAAACTGTACGGTTCCTTCCGAACCTTCCTCGTGAACCACCGTTGCGCCCAGTCCCGCCAGTGGGATGGCCGCCATCAGTACATCGCCGGCCGTTTCCACAGCGTCATCGGCGGCAACCTGCCGGGCGCAGCACAGCGTCATCAGCACCAGCGACGCCGTGAACATCTGCGTGGTCATGTCAGTACCAACTATAGACTGAATCCGCCGGTATATGTGGCCAATGCGACCTCCAGGCGGCGCGGACCCGGCGGACCCGGACACGTCAGCCGGGGGATACACCGGGCGGAATGAACTACAATTAAACTATGGACGCAACACCCCTCAAGATTGGCGAGATAGGGATTCTCCAGAATCTCGGCCGCAGTGCACTTAACGGGCAAATAGCAGAGGTCATCGGCGGACTGCGGCGACGCATGCTTTATTGCCTGACCGACCCCGCACGGTCGGAAATCTGCGACGCCTACGCCGTGAAAGTGCCCGGGTTTCCGGCGCCGAGAGACCGAATCGTCTGGTGCGTCCAGCCCCACCAGATCCGTCGCATTATCGATCCGGACAAAGGTTTGTCGGCGGCAACCCGGCGAGGTCAGATCGCTTCGGCGCCGGCCGAACGCTGATCGCTTTGTCCAAGGCGCAGCTTCGGCCTCACTCCGTCTGGAACTGGTGCCCGGGGCCGGATTCGAACCGGCACGGCATTGCTGCCAAGGGATTTTCCTGCCGCTGCGATTTTCACCGCTGCGCGCCGCGCGCGCATTTGTGGTCTGGACTTTCCCTTTGCCACATCCGGTACTTCCGGATGACAGGCAGGGGCCGTCAAGTCTCTACACTTTCCCCGGTGCCGTTGCGCCGGGGCTTAGCTCGGGATCGCCACCACCATCACGTGCTGAGGGTTCCCCGAATTTGACCCCATTCACACCAGCCGTTTCCGCGCTGGGTGCTCAACTGCGTCAAGTCCCTTGTGTCTACCTATTCCACCACCCGGGCCCGGGCTGGTGCGTTACTGCAGTGAAAATGTGGAGGCTGGGGTCGGAATTGAACCGGCGTACACGGCTTTGCAGGCCGCTGCATGACCACTCTGCCACCCAGCCGGTGACAGGCTGTCGCGAAACCATTGCGCCACCCTGTCCCTGACTCAACCATCCAGAAACTGAAAGCCCCGAGGTTAATCGGGGCCAGCAGATCATTTGGAGCGGGAAACGAGACTCGAACTCGCGACCCCAACCTTGGCAAGGTTGTGCTCTACCAACTGAGCTATTCCCGCAAATCTAGTTTCCAACTCAGCGCGTTGCGCCTCGCCCAACTGAGCTATTCCCGCGAAACTCCGCCGAAAAGAGGCAGGTATTGTAGTGCGCAGCGTCAGCGTGTCAAACAATCCGTTTTCAGAAGTCGTGCTTATCCTATTGTTTTCGCGCTGTTTCCCGAAGCTTCGGCCAGGCGCTGAGCAGATACTGGCACAGTGAGATCAACGTCAGCACGGCCGCAACGTATAACAATACCAACCCGGTTTCGTAGACCGGCAGTCCCAGGACCGGCTCGCGGAACAGGAGCAGGATCAACGCGATCATCTGCGCGATGGTCTTTATCTTGCCATAGACTGAAACGGCCACTTTGCTGCGCGCACCCAGCTCCGCCATCCATTCGCGTAAAGCGGACACGGTGATTTCCCGACCCACGATCACGGCCGCGGGCAGTGCCAGGCGTATGCTGGGGTCCGCCTGAACCAGCAGCACCAGCACGACGGCGACCATCAGCTTGTCCGCCACCGGGTCAAGAAATGCGCCCAGCGGAGAGGTCTGGTTCAGTCGCCGCGCAAGATATCCATCCAGCAGATCGGTCAGCGCCGCTGCGCTGAACACGGCACAGGCCGCGTAATTGCGCCAGTCCACCGGAAGGTAGAAAACCAGCACGAGGACCGGGATCATTACAATGCGCAGCAACGTCAGTGTGTTCGGGATATTCATGGATCACCGTGCAGGCCGGCGTAGATGCGCCGGGCGAGATTCTTGTTAATCCCGTTGACCTTGGCAAGATCATCCGTGCCCGCGCGCATGATGCCCTGCAAACCACCGAAGTGCCGCAGCAGCGCCCGCCGCCGTCCCGCGCCGATGCCGGGGATGCGCTCCAGAACCGACGCACCGCTGCGGCGCTGTCGGCCCTGCCGGTGCCCTGTTATCGCAAAGCGATGGGCTTCATCGCGGATTTCCTGCAACAGCAGCATGCCGCCATGTCCGCCGGCCAGCCGCCGGGCGGAAGGTGCCCCCGAAATAATCAGCGCGTCCTGCCCGGGACGCCGGTCCGTGCCCTTGACCACACCCACCAGCGGAATGTCCGAAAGGCCCAGTGCGCGCAGCGCTTCCGCCGCAACGCCGACCTGGCCCCTGCCGCCGTCAATCACAATCATATCCGGCAGCGGCTCCGACCCCGACATGGCGTGCCGGTAACGGCGCTCCAGCACCTGACGCATGGCCGCGTAGTCGTCGCCGGGCGTGATCCCGGCCACTTTGAAACGCCGATAACAGGATTTGATCGCCCCCTCCGCACCGAAAACGACACAGGCTCCGACGGCTCCTTCGCCTTGAGTATGACTGATATCGAAACACTCGATGCGCCCGGGTGGCGCGGGCAAGTCCAGCGCCTCCGCCACCTGCTGGAGGCGTTCCTGGTGACGGGCGCGGCTTCCGAGCTTTTGGCGCAATGCCAGCGCGGCGTTATCCCGCGCCAGCGCCACCCACCGGGCCTTGACACCGCGGGCCGGAACCCGGATGGCGACACGTCTGCCGGATTCGGCCGCAAATACCTGTTCCAGTAACGAACTGCCATCCGGCCTCTCGCTGACGAGGATTTCCGCCGGGATATTCCCGCGCCCGGCGCCGGACAGGTAATACTGCGTAAGGAATGCCTGCAAAATGCCGGCACCGTCGGCATGCGCGCCGCCATGGGGAAAGTAGCCGCGATTGCCCAGATTGCGTCCAGCGCGGATCATGAACAACTGTACGCAAGCCTGCCCCTGCTCCGCTGCCATCGCAACAACGTCGCACTCTCCATGGGGAACGCTGGCGACCTGTTGCTCCTGGACGCGGCGCAGCGCCGCGATCCGATCGCGATAGCGGGCGGCGCGCTCAAACTCCAGCGCGGCGGCGGCCCGTTCCATCGGGCCGGTCAGCCGCTGGATGATTTCCTCATTGCGACCCTCGAGAAACAATTCCGCATCGCTGACATCCGCAGCATAGTCTTCGGCTGTGACCAGGCCGACGCAGGGGGCGCGGCAGCGGCCGATCTGGTGTTGCAGGCACGGGCGGCTGCGGTTGCGGTAGTAGGCGTCTTCACACTGGCGGACCTGGAACAGTTTCTGCACCAGATTCAGCGTGCTGCGCGCAGAAGCTGCGCTGGGAAACGGCCCAAAATAACGCCCCTCCCCGCGGCGCGCGCCGCGATGGAAGGAAAGTCTGGGAAACGCATGACCGTGTTCCAGAAACAGACAGGGGTAACTCTTGTCGTCCCGAAATACGACGTTATACCGGGGATGCAAAGATTTGATGAGGTTGCTTTCCAGCAGCAGCGCCTCACCTTCGGTGCGTGTCACGGTCACTTCGATGTCGCGAACCTGGTCCAGCATCGCGCGCGACTTGGGGGAATCCAGGGCGCGGTTGAAATAGCTGCCGACGCGTTTGCGAAGATTTCCGGCTTTGCCGATGTAAATGACGTTGCCGTCCCCGTCCAGCATCCGGTAGACACCGGGGCGACTGGTCAGCCGGCGGACGAACTCTGGCGCTGATGCGCGCTCAGTCATGCCCGACCGCCCCCGGTGTCCCCCGACGCCGCCGCCCCGCCCAATACACGTTTCGCACCTGCGCACGCGCCGGCTTCAGATGGATCCGACGTTTAGGCGTGGCAATTTTTACCGGCCGGATCGACCCGTTTTTCCCCGGTATACAATTCATGCGCGGCGACTTATCATACTAGAATATACTAGATATAGAAATTGTAAGATATTGATA